>CAYWPB010000043.1:0-16494 GCA_964458725.1 uncultured Nevskia sp.
GCGGTTGTCGCATCGGGCCCACCCCGAGCCCGGGCGGGGGCCCGCGGGCCTCGGGACCTGACCCCTTGGCGGCGCACGTCCGTCACGCGGCGGCCGCGGTAGGGGATGCCCCAGCGCTCCCGGTGGCGCGCCACGAACAAGGTCGCCTCGTCGTCGAAGCTCGCCGTGTGCAGCTCGCCGTCGGCCTCGCGCAGCCCGCGCGCGGCGGCCGGGCTCAGCGACAGGCTCAGCGCGTCGTCCTCGCCGGAGCCGAGCAGGTCGCCGCGCTCGAGCAGCTCGCGCACCGCGTCGCGCAGGTCGGCGGCGCGCAGGCCGCTGCGCGGCCAGCGGGCGCTGATGTCGGTGAAGCTCAGGCTGTCGCCGTTCTCGGCAAAGATGCGCAACAGCGCCAACCGCAGGATCTGTGGAGAGATGTGCATGACTTGCCTCGCAGCCGTGGTGCCGGGTTT
Source organism: uncultured Nevskia sp. (assembly GCA_964458725.1). Taxonomy (GTDB): domain Bacteria; phylum Pseudomonadota; class Gammaproteobacteria; order Nevskiales; family Nevskiaceae; genus Nevskia. The sequence goes on from CAYWPB010000043.1 coordinate 450, forward strand.
CCTGGCATGGCTATCGGCGGCGGCGCGCGTCCGAGCATGGCAAAAACTTACTGGTGGCAGGACAGGTTTGAGGAGTTGGGCAGGACGGCAATGAACTGCGAACCGCGCACGGTTTGCCCTTTGTGAGCTGCTCCCGGCCACCGCCGGGGCAGCTCGCTGTTTTGCCGATGCCTGCAGGGACGCGGCCGGGGAGGCCGGGGGGCGAAGATGGGGACGATATCGACGCGCTTCATCCAGGGCAGCAAGCCGGGGCCCATCACCTTGCGCCGGCTGATGGCCGAGTTCGGCCTGCCGGCGGATGTGGCGGTCGAACTGATGGTGTTTGAGGTCAGCTACGGCGGCGGCAAGTATTACTGCTGCTGGTCCGGCGGCGAGCTGCGCGACGGCGCCCCCTATCTCACCCTGGTCGGGCGGGCCGCCATGGAAGCCCTCTCCAATCTGCCGCTGGGCGACTCCGCCATCCTGGTCATGCAGGAACTCAAGCTCGGCCCCACGCCGCTGCGCGACAAGATCCGCCAGACCCTCGAGCGCCATCCCGCCAACTCCAAAATCTGCTTCCTCGGCGACATGCAGGGCGAGCTGGACGGGCACATGTACGAGGCCTTCAACGTCGTGCCGGAAAGGGTCTGCGTGGCGCACTGAACGCTGCGAGCGTACCGGTGTGGCCTGCCGCACAGTCAGGCGGCGTCCCGGGCGGTATCAAGCGGTGTCGCCCCAAGGCTGCGCCAGCCGCAGCCCGGCGTCGAGGTCGAACTGGCGGTAGTCGCAGGTCAGCTCCTCCCCGGCGCCGATGTCGCGGGCGGCGAGGTTGAGCTCGTTGGCCGCGCCGGCTTCAAGGAGGTTGGGATGGCTCGAATGGTTCATGTAGCGGGCATTGTCGCCGCACAGGATCACCACCCGACGGCCCTGCCGCAGCTGGGTGTAGCCGTATCGCCGCAGCAGCAGGCGCAGGGCTTCCGGCAGCGCAGACAGGGCGGCGGCATCGAATTCCCGGTCCATCGCGGGGTCGAGCTGCCAGACGCGCTGCCCCTGCCGGATCGGCTCGTCGCTGAAGCAACCCAATCCATGGATCGGGCTGGGGCCCACGCTTGTTCGTACCAGCAGCATGGCGTTCACCGGGAAGCTGCGCTGACGCCGCCATCGTACCGCGGCGGATGGCGGTTCCCCGCTTAGACCGGCCCGGGGCGGATCATGTTCGAACTGTTCAGCTGGACCCACTTCGTTCCGACCCACGAGAACGCCCAGGCCGCGCTCGATTTCCTCGAGAAATTCATCACCCTGGGCGTGCTGCCCGCCACCCTCACCCTGTTCTTCCGCGAGCGCAAAAAGGAGCGGCTGGCCGCGCAATACCAGGTCTACGACTCGCTCGACGAGCACTACGGCGAATTCCTCAAGCGCATGATGGACAATCCGCTGCTGCCGGTTTATCCGCCCGACGCGGCGCTGAGCCTGGCCGGGCTGACGGAGCCGGAGCAGGTCAAGCGGCTGGCCGCGTTCGAGCTGCTGGTGTCGATCTTCGAGCGCGCCTTCCTCATGTACCGCTCCGAGGACCTGGTCGAACAGGACAAGCAATGGTCCGGCTGGGCCGCGTGCATGCAATCCTGGTGCACGCGCCCGGGCTGGAATGCGTTCTATGCCCGCATCAACGGCGACCAGTTCGACCGGGACTTCGACCGCTACCTGAGGGAGCTCGCCGCCTTTGTTCCGGTCCGGGGAGAAGCACTGCCCGCGCCCAAGGCCGCATCGCCCGCCCCGCGTTTCGTCGCGCGCGGCTACCGGCGCCTGTCCGGCGTGATCCTCAACTACGGCATGTTGTTCATCCCGCTCGCCCTCGCCGTGCTGGTCGCCATCTACATCACCGCGCCGGAGAAAGGCGCCGAGAGGAGAGCGTCCGCGGGCCTGGATGGCAAGAGCCTGGTGCGGCGGAACTGACAGGACCCCGTAGGCTGGGATGAGCATCGCGAATCCCAGTTCGTGATGAGCAGGGGGTCGCTGCGCTTCAACTTGGGCCGCGCAGTCAGACCGCAAGGTACGGAATATGCCGGCTTGATCGGAAGTAGCCAAGGCATCTTGCGCAGATGACAAATTGTTACAGCAGTCGCAACGGGGCCGCAGCTAAACAATTCCTAACTTCATAAATAGCGAAGTGAATCAGCGTCCTGCCGGCTTTTTCCATCCCCGCGCCGCGCGCTTTTAACCGCGAAACAAAGCTCATGGAGCTGGGTGCGTTGCCGCCGTTCCGGGATTCCGTCGTATTGTCGATCCATACCGCATAGGACGGGTGCGGGGAGAACGGCGCGGAACAGCCGGTATGAAAAACGAGGTCTTGACGGCCTTTATCTAAAAGTGAATCTCGGGGGATTCATGATAAGAAAGATGTCCACAAGTATTATCGCCTGCCTCCTGCTTTCTTCATGCGCGAGTCTCGAAGGAATTCCGCAAGGTCTCTCCGCGGAAGATCGGACTGATATTTCTAGCGGCGATTTGGCGAGGGCCTTTAAGGCCGCAGACAATCTTTCGAGTACGTATGCAAAAGCCAGGAACGAGAATTTACGATATGCCTTTTGGTCCAATGTGCCTTTCGTCCCGCTTGCTGCGGGCTCGGCCGCCGCCATTTATTCCAAGGCAAGCAAAGACGTTCTGGCGACCATAGGCATAGTTGCGGGCTCTTTGATTGGCTTCAACAGCCTCATAAATGCTCGCTCCAATGAAAAGTCATACGGATCTGGGATTGCAGCCCTGCTTTGTCTTCAAACGAATTTGGAACCATACGTCAAGAAGAATACGAGAGAGCTTGACGACAAATCAGGCGCATTGATCGGTCTCATAGAGAGCGCAAAAGAGACGCTGGAAGGCTCTCAAAACGTGCTGTCGGCCGAGAACGCGGACGCGGAGATTTCCGCCAACCAGAAAGTTGTAGGGACGTTTGCCTCTAACCAGAAAGACTTGTCCCAGGCGATCACCGATGCGCAAGCCGCGGTGGGCGCGGCCGAAAATGAAGTCGGCCTATTTGACACTCTGCCGATTTTTGTGGCGAATGGAATCAGGCAGATCGACGCCACCGTCGCCAACAAAGTTGGTCAAGGCGACATCAGCTATTCGGGCCTTGTGACCTCAATCTCGGCTTCTACAACTCCGCCGGCGCCGCCGCACAGCGCGGCACCTCCCGACAAGTCCAAGGCGAATTCAGAAACCCCCGTTGCGGATTCCGCCAAAGCTTTGCTGACCACGACAACGGACTTGAAGCAAGCAACTGCTGAGGTTGTCTCAGCCACGAAAACGTTCGGGCTGACTGCACAAGAGCAGACCGTGTCGACCTGTATCAAGGCAATTTAGCCAGGTGTTCCGGGCGACATGCCCAGTATAGAAACTGCGGGCAACGGTATTCCAAACGTTTGACCAAGAACTTGTGGGGGTTGAAATGAGCGCTGGATCTTCCGGGCTGCGTCACTTTCTCTGCCTTTTACCGTTCATTGCATTGTTCGTTGCCGGCGCAGCGTTTGGTGAATCCGGCGATGCGGGGGCGCCCAATCAAGGCCATGCGCGCGGCGCCGTGATTCCGCCGGTCGATCGTTTGCAAGCCCATGTCAATGCGCAAGCCATCGTCAACAAGCGGATGGAGTTCGCCCTGTCGGTGGCGCTGGGGGAAAAGCGTCAGGCAAATCCTGGCGCGAGTCTATGTTCGGTGAGCGCAAGGCACTTTGACTGGCGTGATCACCTTATCGTGACCGAAGTGGAGAACCAGTACACATGCGGTGACTGCTGGGCCTTTGCCACTGCGGCGGCCCTGGAGGCTAGTTATCTTCTGGTCAACCATGAGAAGGTCACCGATGCTCAGAGTGCCGGCAACTCGGACTTCTCGGAACAGCAGGTCCTGGACTGCACCTCTCCCGGCTCCGCAACTGAGAATTCCTGCGCTGGGGGGTGGCATGACGCGGCCCTTGACTACACCAAATCGTCGGGGATATGGGGCATCAAATCCTACGGCAGCGGTACCTACAACGACGCCAAGGCAAAGCAATGCCTGGCTTCTCAAAAAGCGCCGAATCTGATCAGCACCTGGAACTACGTCGGTGACGGCGTGATTCCTCCCGACAACGACATTAAGGCCGCCATCTGCGCCCATGGCCCTGTAGTCACCGCCGTCAATGCGGAAAACTGGGACTCTTACACAAAGACCATCAATGACCCTGCGACGAACACGCAGAAGCCCAATCCTGTCTGGCCGAACGGAGGCGTGTTCACTGGCACCCCGTCACCATCCAAGAATCTAAGCTGGCAGAACATACAGTCCAAAGATATCGACCACGAAGTAGTGCTGGTGGGATGGGACGACGATAAGAATGCATGGATCGTGAAGAATTCGTGGGGAAAAGACTGGGGTATCGATGGATACATGCTTCTGCAGAGAGGCACCGCGAATGTTGGATTCAACTCGGCGTGGGTGGATGTTCTATCTCGCGATGAAGTCTCTTCATTGGCAGCTGCCGACACCCTGCATCTAAAACATATTGCTGCACAAAAGAGCTACCTGTTTGGGCAAGAGCTCCAAGTGATCAAGCAAACACGAGCAAATCTGAAGTGAAACCGGCCATCTATGGAACGCATTCGGTCGGGCGGCAGCGAGGTGGTGCGGATTAGCGCAGCGTCTCGTGGAATGCCTTTGGTCATAATCCGCCTTCCGCGGAAGCTGCCCTGATAGCGCGCCACTCGCGCCACGTTTCAAAGCATCGCGCGAGTCCGTAGGCCAGGGCCGTGTTCCGGGGAAGTTGAGCGCGGGTGATTTCAGCCCTCGGGCTTCGACCGCTCCGGTTTCGGGCAGACCGTCCTGGCAAAATCCCGCAGCGTCGCGTCCCGTGGTGCCTCCCAGGCTCCGGACCACGACCTGAGGGTAGAGTCGTCGTCCAGCCAGCGCGCGCAGTCGGCGGCTAGCATGTCCTGGTCCAGCGTACGGATGTTTGCGTCCTGTCTGGCCATGTGCCAGGCGTAGGCCAGGCTCACCGGCTCGTAGACATAGTCGAGTTGCTTGCTTGGATAGAGCGCCCGCTGCAGCAGGCTTTCGTGTCGGGTGTAGCTGGTGGCTGCCTGCATCTGCTTCACGCCCTCGGCAGTGCGGCCGGCACCTAATAAAGCCCAGGCGTAATCCTCCGCGAGGGACTTGTGCTCGCCGATCTTCTTGGGTGTAAACGAGGATTCGATCACCGACACCGCCTCCGCCGGGCGCTGGTGCGCCAGCGCAAAGCGTGACTGCGCACCCACCACGACCGGCAGCTTGCAGCGGCACTCGCCGGAATTGGGTCTGGCGGCGCGTTCATGCAACGCCATTAGGATCGCCTGGGCCTGCATGGTATCGCCGGCTTGGTCCAGGGACTCCGCCAGCCGCAGCCTGGCGTCCACCGTCTCCGCGTACCCGGTGGGCACCAGGTGCATCGACCGGTCGATCGCCTGCGTCAGCACCGCGGCGCGTTCCTTCGGCGCAGCTCCGGCTGAGTGCTGGTACACCTCTTGTAGCCAGTCTTCTTCGATCGTGCGGATGGAGTAGTAATGGCCGTCCACATGCTCGGCCAACATCGCCTCCACCTGCTGCTGGCGCGCCTCGTACGGCTCGTGCGGAATGCGCAGGTAGGCCAGATCCACCCGGCGCGGATCGTCCGCCGCCAGCGGCTGGGCCAGTGCTTCCAGCTTGGCCAGGTCTGGCCCGTCATCGGATTCCAGCTGTTCGTCGAACGCGCTGTCGAACGCCACCTGTGTCGGCATGCGCGTGTCCTCTTCTTGCGAGTGGCCGCCCGCCAGCCGCCCGGACGTCCGGTGGCTCATGGCCTGCAGCCCGATCAGCCCGGCGCCGGTCCAGAACACCAGCAGCACCGACACGATCAGTGCGCTCTCCCACCAGCGCGCCCGGCGGATCGCCTGCTGGCTCACCACCGCCTTCACCAGCGCCGCCTGCGTGGCATAGGCTTGCACCTTGAAGCGCTGCTTGGCCGTCTCGAACAGGCGCCGCAGCTGCGCCGGGCGGTCCAGCGTGTCGTCCCAGGCGCGGTGCAGATGCATGATACGGAACTGCGAGCGCAGACCCAGCAACAGGAACACCGCGATGAAAATCGTCGCTGGACTCTTCAACCACCACGCCACCGCGCCGATGCCCGCCACCCCGGCGATGGCGAAGAGCAGGCGGCTCAGCGGCCAGCGGTTGAACAACGAGATCCCCATCAGCTGGCCGCCGTCCAGCGGCGTGATCGGCAGCAGGTTAAACAGGTTCACCGATACCGCCAGGGTGGCGAGCATGCGCCAGTCGAAGCCCCAATCCGGCAGCCGCGCCTGCAGCAGGAAGATCGCCACACCCGCCAGCAGTCCCGGCACCGGGCCGGCGAACAGGATCAGCGCCTGCTTCCAGGCCGGCAGCTCCTTCGGCTTGCCCGTCACGATCGCGCCGATGAAGGGGATGAAGAACATGCTCATGTCCTGGTAGCCGAACAGCCGCATCATCAGCGCGTGGCCGGACTCATGAACGAACAGGACCACGATCAGCGTCACCGCCATGCTCCAGCTGAACGTAACCCCCCATAACAGCAGCGCCGCCAGGATCGACAGCACCAGCACCGAGGCCTTCAGGTTGTGGCGCGAAGGCCGGTCGGCCTGCAGCGCTTCGCTCAGCAGGTAGCAATGCACGAAGAACCCCACCTGGTGCTCGCCGCTGGTCACCGTGGAGACATAGCGCTTGGTCAGCCGCTTGCGCAGCCGCACCCAGGTCAAGGTTGCCGCGGCGGCGGCGCGCAGGCTCGGGTGCCAGCTGCCGTGGTCCTGCGTGCAGCGGCCATTGGCCTGCAGGAACGGCAGGTATTCCTCGGTCAGCGTGTTCAGGCGCCGCCCGGCCTCCTCGTTGCTCACACTTGCTGGAGCAAAGTCCTTCAGCCGTGCCCGGTGCGCCTCCCAATGCGCCGCCAGCGTGGTCGCGCAGGGGTCCTCGCGCAGCACGTCCGCCGGCGTACCGAAAATTACCCAGGCCATGCGATTGACCGTCGCCAGCAGCTTGCCGTCTGCCCGGAAGCTGTGGAACCCCACCGGGTAGCCCACGTGCCCCGCTGGCAGCAGCGTCAGTTGCGCAAATGCAGGCTCACTGGCGTGGCGCAGCAGCAGCGTCCGGTAAGTCCCGCGTGAGTACTCCATCAGGGACGCCAGCACCGGCGCAAAGCCCAGCCCCCGCAACTCCCCCAGCGCGGCCGCCTCGGTCCCTTCCAGCTCCGGTACCTGCTCCAATACCCGCACCCGTGCCGGCCACAGCTGCACCCGCAGCAGCTGCACGAACACCACCAGCGCGATCAGCACCCGGAAACCCAGGTAAGCCGCCGCAAAGTACAGCAGGTACCGCTCCCAATCGCCCATGTGATCCCCGGTACTCCCTCAAGTCCCGCCGGAATTTAACTCTGCGCCTCCCCAGGCCGCAGCTGGCGGCGATAGCCGCTCCCGATTGTCCGCTGCCCGGCATTCTCCGCCTGCGGATGGCCGCCGTAAACGGCAAGCGGATGACAAAAGAACCGTCAGGTACGGTAATCGCGGAATCGGCCACAGAAGGTGTGAGGTAGGTCACAAAGTCCTTGCGGCTTCACAACAGAACAGCGCTAGACTGATTCGCAGGGACCAAAGGGGACGTCGAATGAATCCTGCAACAAGGCTCGGAGCCTGCGCCGCGCTGCTGCTCAGCGCCTGCGGGCTGTCTCCGGTGCAGAAGGACCAGGTGGCCTCGTTCGCTTCGGCCACCGCCAAGGTGGGAGAGGCGACCGCCGCCCAGTTCACCCAGCTGCGGCAGGACGTGGTGGAGATGAACGCGGATTACCTGGTGCTCGGCGATCCGCGGCAGCTGAACCCGTACACCTTCAAGTTCGACGAGCCCCTGGGGGCGCAGCAGATCACCCAGCGCGTGCTGGCGGTGAACGCCCTGCAGTCCTACGGCGAGGCCCTGAACAAGCTGGCCACCTCCGACCAGTCCGCCGACATCCAGCAGTCCGCCACCGACCTGGTGAGCAACTTCAACGCCGCCAGCGCGGCCGACCTCACCTCCGCGCAGCAGGCCTCCGCCGCGGATATCGTCGCCACGCTGGGCAACTTCTTCGTCGAGTACGAGAAGAAGCGGGCGGTGGCCCGGATCGTCTCCGCCTATGCCTGCCCGGTCGACCAGCTGGCCCAGCTGCTCGAGCGCGACTTCCTCAACTTCGGCACCGCCGCCGATGGCTCCCCGCGGCAGCACAAGCCCTCGCAGGTCCTGACCAACTGCCCGTTCCACAGCCCCAGGGGCGACCCGGCCGTCGGCGTGCTGTACGGCTACGAGGCTGTGGCCGGCAAGCTGAAGAACAGCGCCGCCGACGTGCTTGCCCACAACGGGCCGTTCGACAAGCGCCAGCAGGCCGCCGCCGCGCTGCTGCTGGCCACCCGCAACCTCGACAAGGGCCAGGCGGTGGGCGAGGGCGCCGGCGCCGCGCTGCGCGCCCTGCGCAAGGCCAACGCCGGCCTGGTGCAGTCGATGAACGACGACCAGCTCAAGGTGGAAGACATCAAGGCCTACGCGGCGGCGGCGAAACAGCTGCTCGCCTCGCTCAAGGTCCTGGCCAATCGCTAAGGGAGCCCGCCCATGCCCACGCTCGGACAAAGCATCGCCAACCTCATCCGCAACCTGGAGCACATCCGCGACGCCAACTACCCGCCGCCGCAAGCCCTGGTCCACCAGATCGACCAGCTCTACGACCTGGCCGTGAAATACGCCGCGACCCAGATCAACGACGCCACCGCGCAATACCAGACCGCCGCGCAGGCCATGTCCGACGCCGCCGACGCGAGCCTGGCCGCCATCAACGACCTGGCCAAGGTGGCCAACGCGATCAAGCTTGCCGCCAAGGCCATTACGCTGGCGGCGAAGATTCTGGCGGTGGTTTAGGCCGCTCGGGGCGACCGCTGTGGCCGGATGAGGTGACCGGCAGCGCTAGTGCAGATTCAGCGGCAACCCGTACTTGCCCCAAAGCTTGTACGCCACCAGGCCGATCACAATGGCGATCCAGACGTACTGCCGGATCCTGCCGCCGGCACCGGCAAGGCGGCCCAGCGGACCGGGCAGGCGGTTGTGGTGCACATAGGACAAACCGGTACCCGGCAGGCCGGCGGATTCGGTCACACCGCGCTCGCCCACGGTGATGTGCGCGCCGCGCTCACCCACGCTGACGCTGGGGCCCGACTTGCCGAGGTTCAGGTCCACTCCGGGAGCCAGACGGATTTTCTGGCGGAAACGGAAGCCCATGCTGGTGCTGCTCCTTGTTTGAGTGAGGCGGGTGGAAGGCGGCAGTGTATTCGATGTGCGGACCGGACCTCGCCCTGATTGTTCTCGCTCTTCAGGCCGCACTTCAGGGCGACTGCGCTGTCGGCCTGAAGGCCGACCTACAGTCCAGCGCCGCAGAGCCGGCAAGCGCTTGCATTCCGGTAACTCAGCCATTAAAAACGACACAATGTGTTGATGCGTGCGGGCGGCGCTTTTAGGCGCCTTTAGCACGTCCACAAAGCCCGCCCCCGAGCGGGCTTTTTCGTTTCCGCCGCACCCTCCGTTTCACCCACCCAAGCCCGCCCCGAGCGGGCTTTTTTATGCCCGTCGACCGGGCAGGAGCTTCCCATGCCGCAACCAACCCCCGCTGCCCCCATCCGCCGCATCATCCGCCCGCGCACCGTGCGCGAGATGACCAGCCTCAGCCGCACGGCCATCGAGAGCCTGGAGGCGCAGGGCGACTTTCCCCGGCGCGTCCTGCTCAGCAAGCGCGTGGCCGGGTGGTACGAGGACGAGGTCCTCGCCTGGCTCAACAGCCTGCCGCGGAAGGCGCCGTGATGGCGCGCCGGCGCGGCCGTTAACGGCGAAATCGTCGTCTGTCTCCTATTGTTTGCGGAGGGTCAGCCAGTCCTTCGTCCTTTCCAGCGGCGTGCATACGCTGCAAGGAGGCGACGAGTCCGATCACGACTGTCTAGCCAAAGCAACTCCACAATCATGAGTGGAGCAAGGGACACGATCATTGGGAGCGCCTTACCTCCGACAATCGCGGAAAGCTGGGCCGGGGTCCAAGCGACCACCGCCGTATACAAAACGATGGATACGACAAATGTGGTCAGCCAAGCATTCGCTTTTGCCGCTTCGTGCAGAGTGGCAACGTCGGAACGTCGCGTTTCCACTATCCAGCGCACTTCTTGCACTTTGAAATAGCGTAGAGACGACCTGAGCCATTTCAGTAGTCTCGCGCCGACCTTTCCCACCACCCACAACACAGCTGCCCCGAATAGCAACTCGAGGTAGTAATGCAGAGACTGGAAGTTGTTAAGTGCCTCTTTCACTGCCTTTCTCTCCCCAAAAGTAAGGCGGACTCTAGTGTACGTAGGGCGGATGGGCCCAGTGGCGGATAGTAGTAAGGTAAACCGTAAGGTACGGAACCTCTGCGGTCCGGAAAATGTGATCCGGGTCACAAAGTACCCGCTGTTCCATTTTCAGAACGGGATTACACTGGCCACAAGCCGCAAGGCCCAATAAACAGGCAAGGACTGCCCCCTCAGCCACATGCTGCATAGCCTCGGGGGAGGTTATGAGTCGCAGTTTCGAACTGTTCGCCTATGGCCTCGTCGCCACCGCTTTGGTCTGCGCCTCTCTCTATGGGCTGGCGCGGTATGCCGACAGTGCCGCCCCGGCCGCGCCGGAGGAGGCCGCCTACGTCCCAGCGCAGCCCTCACCACCGACAGCGACGCCTGCCTTCGCCCCGGTTCCTTCGGCGGCGGCTCCGGAAAACGTGGTCCGCACGTCCAGCAGGACGTACTACCTGACGCCCACCTCCCGGGCCCAAGCCGACGTCGATACCTACAACGCGCTACGCAACAACTGCTACGCCAACGCCAGCGGCAACAGCGAGGGCGAGTTCCCGGCTTTGCAGCAGGCGGCGTGCAACCGCTTCGCCGCCTTCGCCCGCAGCCGGGGATGGGATACCGGGCAGCTGCCTGGCTACGGAACGCCCAAGCCGAGGGAAGTAGGGCCGCAGGTTGCCATCATCGGGCGGAGCGAGCCGATTGACGAAGGGCAGTGTGCGTACCTGTATCAGCAAGAGCAGAACGTGGAAGCGGCGCTGCGCTCGGGCTATCAGGAGCCACTGGGAAACAGGCTCCGGGCAGAGCAGCGGGAATTGCTGGGGCAGCTTTGGAGGCTGCATTGCCCGCGGCGGTAGCAGGCGTAAGGGTGCGTGCCCGCGCACCGCTCAGTATGTGAGTCTTTACACCGGCGTACCCTGCGCCTGCTATTCCCTTGCTGCCGATAAATGGTCCCTAAGTCATCTAGGATCCGTTAGGTTGGCATAGCTCATTCGGGGTCGGGTAAGTGCCTGACATACAAAGCAATATCATTTCGAGTTTCGATGTGGCGGGGACTATATGAATGTGACGCTTAAGAAGGTCTCTGGACCGGGTTATGCTGGATATGTGCTGGATAAACATACGGCCCACAGCGCTTATATCGGAGACGACGAATATGGACATCCCAGGTTCAATACAGTTAGGACCGAAGTGGGCGAGGCCACATTTCAGCTCAAGTATCGGAGCGACTGGAGTCAGGTTGTGCCGTTGGCTCAGCAACTTGCAGATAGTATTGTCCCTCTAATTAAGAGAATTGGCTTGATAGTGCCTATGCCTGCTTCGACGCCTCGTGTCCGGCAACCTGTGACCGAAGTCGCGCGAGCCCTTGGCAAAATTGTCGACATACCGGTTTTTGAGGGCTTGCTGCTGAAGCGTCCAGGGGCTTCGCTGAAAAACCTGGATTCGAAGGAGGCAAAAGATGCAGCAAATTTGAACCGCTTCTACATCAAGGACGAGATTTCGTCAGAAGGATGTTGGAACGTGCTGGTAGTTGACGATTTGTATCATCACGGCTCGTCCATGGCGGCGGCGGCGGCGGCTCTTGCGACCTATCCGAAGATTAAGGAAGTCTACCTCGCAGCTCTCACATGGAGGCCGCACTGATGGCTAAAACCGTCTTTATTGCGGGCTCAATAAAAATTAAGCACCTTCACCCCCTGGTGAAGGAGCGACTCGATCGAATTGTAACGTCAGATCTTGATGTCGTAGTTGGCGATGCTGAGGGCGCTGATAGCTCTATACAGTCCTATCTTTTTGAAAAGGGCGCCAGAGCTACCGTATATTGCACCGGACCAAGACCACGAAATAATGTTGGAGGCTGGCCCATCCAATCAATTCAGGCGACAGCAAAACCGGGTACGCGTGCTTACTTCACAGTAAAAGATGTAGCGATGGCAGAGGTGGCAAATTTTGGATTGATGATTTGGGATACCCAAAGCACCGGCACGTTGAGCAATGTTATAGAACTGCTTAAGAGAAAAAAGAAAACACTGGTCTTCCTTAATAAGGAAAAGGAATTTCTCGAAATCTCCAACGTCTGGGGCCTTGAAGCACTTATTAGGCACATGTCGGAAGGAGCAAAACGGAAGGCCGACGAAAAAATACACCTGACGAGAGTGTTGCAAGTACTAAAGAAGAATTTCGCAGATGCCGTTGAGAAATCAAGACCGGGCGAACAAGGGCAGGGTGAGATGCCGCTCGCGGAGGTGAGCGCGCTGCCTAGTGATCAAGCATCATCAAAGCGTCCACGAGAATCTGAGAGACAATCATTGGGCTTGTTGCCTGAAAGCGATGCCCAGCTAAGCTTAATTCCTCCAATTGCTGAACTTGTACATTCGCAGAACGGCGCGCAGCGGAAACGGCGAACGCGGCTGAGTCATAAGACCAAGCGCTGATTAGGCAGGAGTAGACGCGCGCCACATATCCGATTTTGTACACTGCGTGCGCATTGCCCTCTCTCGTCACTAGTTCGGTTTGCTAAAAGAAGTTTGAAATGTGTCTCTAATTAATTGTTTCAAACAAATCACTGTGACAACCCTGTCGCCGTAGCTATCGCCGTCAACGTGATTTATGTCTCTAATTTCCCAGATGCCCGTTTGGGTTTTGCTGACTGAGCCATAGCAGCCATATTCATCCTTTACTTGCTTGCTGACGTCAAGGTCAACGTCCCAAGCAACAATCATATCCACTAGGCATAGCGCGTGATTGAAGGGCCCAGAGTTCGAGAATAAGTATTTGTATTCTACTGCTCGAAGGTCATCCTTCTTGAAGCTCTTGGGGTTTGTTGAAGCTAAGCTATCAATACCCTGAGTCGAAAAAGTAAGCACGCGTTTCCAAAAATCCTTCTTCGCACTATTTGCAGGGACCTTACCCCCAAGTTCGGCGTACAAAACGCCAACTAAATACTCCTCGCCGGGCAGGGGACTGACATAAATTAATCCATCAATAATGAATCGTTCGCGTGTGCTCATTGCATCCTTACTTTCACGCAGGATGTCTATTTGCTGGCTGAGTTTGGCTTCGCTGTGCTCTCGTCTAAGCCTCTTCAGCAGGTCGCGAAATGTATTGTCCCCTTGAACGACTGAGTCAAGAAACTTCTTCAACTCTGCCGTAAAGGAGGTGTTCTCTAAAACAATGGAGGCGGAGCGGCTTACGTTGTTGCGATTGGTAACTAATTCAAAGTCACCATCGATTATTAAGTGATAGTGATTGACGCCCTCGCTATCTGCGAGAACTGAGTAGTCTTCAAGCTCGGGGCGCAACAGTATTTCATTTATCCGGCAAATCTTAATGCCCGAAGACGAAATCCAGACGCCTCGCTGGTCTGAAAGTCGTATTCCGGACTTTGTTGCTCCCTTTCTATCTAGGGCTTCGTAACCGTCGTGAGCTCGCCGATTTCCGTCTACGGCAAGTAGAAAGCAATACGTAGAGTTTCCAAATGAAATTCTCTTGGCTGCTCGCGTAGAGTAGCGACCGTCTCTAAGGCGGGCGACTTCCAGCGGCCCTTTGATATCACCTTCCTTTTCCGCTCTAAGGTAGTTAAAGCCGAATGGCACGGGTTTGAATGACGCGCCATTCCAGACGCTTAGAGCGGCCTCTCGGACCAGATTCTCAATCTGATGAATTTGGGCGGTTTTGAATCCCTGTGCCTTAGTGATTTTTCGAGTATCTCCATGACGCGTAAAATGCCTTATGTAGTTGTAGACATAGGAATGTTGTAGATCACTTCCTGCAAGGAAATACTTTGCAAAATTATCAGTATCAAACCCGCGCACAGCTATTAGGGTTCCTCTCCCGAATTCCGTGCTGAAGAACTGTGAGTCAAACTGCGCGATGACGGTGCTTGTTTCCGCGCTAGTCCCTGAAAAGAAGTCCTGAAGTATCTGCCAGGGCGTTGAAGTGGGATGCGGTGAGATATCCGTTGTAGTCGAAAGATTGTCTCTAGGGTTTTCAGTTATGCGAAAGTAGAATGACTCATCGTCAACGGTCTTTGTGATCAACAGCACCCGCGTTGAAGCAAAGCACAGTTTTGAGCCTTGGCATTTATAGCCAATGCCTCCATCGCCCTTCTTTTTAGTGGACTTTCCAATTGAATGGAATGCTTCGTACGGCGAAATGCCGCTGGGGCCTTGCGTACGTGAGAGTCCTTTGCCGTCATCCCAGAAAATGAAGCTGTTGCCCTCTGGAATAGTCGCCAAGCGCATATTGGCCGCCCCAGCATCATAGGAGTTCGATATTAATTCTCGTATGACTTCGCATGGATCATTGCGATTTACTGAAAGTTCGGTCAGCACGTGTTTAAAGTCAATTTGAGGAAACATGTAATCCTCATAGGGGTGATTAATTAGAAGAGAAAATTGGGATCTGCCCCAATTTATTTCCCAATTTTATTTCCCGCTTTATAGCATTCCTTCAGATCTGAATTGAATCTACACCCTCTCCATCCCGTAGCTGTTGGTATTTTGTTGACAGCCATGAGGCCGCTTTAGATTGATCTATCTTTTTGCTGCCGGTTAGGCCTAGTGCTGCGAGCGCTGCTTGTTGTTGTTCTCGCCTGTCATCCACCAAAAAGCAAAAAAGTGATGGGTCGGTTGTTTTGAACGCCTCTTCTAAATCCAACAAAGCTTGTCCTTCTGTCAATAGGGATTCGCTGCCGCTTATGGTGGCGCTTAGGCGATTGAGGTCGGCAGTTCTGAATGCCGTAGTTGTCTGTTCCGCTTTTAGGAAGGCGTCGTATATCGGCTTAAACTTATCCCGTTGTAGACCGAGATAGCCAACGTTGAATAATTTAAGCCCATTCACTGAGCCTAATTTGATGGGTTTGCTTTGCGTTTCCGTCTTCCGCTGGCCGTTCTCTTCATATCGTCTGATGCTGATGCCAAGCACGACTACATTGGCCGACTGTGAGCGAGCCATATGTAGCAAGCGATTTTGAGTGCGAACGCCATATTGCGCTAAGAAGGTACTTACTCGAATATCGAGTTGCCTAAGTGACTCTTCGATGCGCCTCAGACTTTCGAGGCGCGTTTCTTTCTCTGCTATCAACGTTTCAAGGCGCTCTTTGGCTTCGAGGTAGGCTTTTTGATTCTCGTAACGAGCCAAATCTCTTTTGAAGCCCGCTGTGCCCTTGGCAAATTTTGTTCGCGCGCAGGTATTTCCGAGGGTCGCGATAGATTGGTCCTTGAGAAGGGCTAGAAACCCCCATTTGTGCGGTTCGTTGCAAATCGCTTTTTGGGGCTCTTGATAGGAACAGCGAAAGGCCTCTTCGGGTAGATCATAGTGCCCAAAAATACGATCATAAGTCGCAGCTGTAACTGGATTGTTTTCCTTATATCCTGGTAGCGCTCGAATATCTGCTTCAGTCTTAAAGGCGCGGACATTGGGACTGGAGTCAATAACCTTGAATGCCATTTTTGACCTCTACCAGTCCGCTGCATCGAGAGCTCGGCCCGAGCACATGCTGGGAACCACAGCCTGTAAAGCAAAAAAGGCACCTCAAAGAGGTGCCTTTCCGTGGCAACGAATACCGCTCAGTCCCAGCTTAGCGCCCCACCCGTCTGGTACTCTGTGACGCGCGTCTCAAAGAAGTTCTTCTCCTTCTTCAGATCCATCACCTCGCTCATCCACG
>CAYWPB010000044.1:0-16489 GCA_964458725.1 uncultured Nevskia sp.
CGCTGCCGATCAGCGTGGCGATGGCGTCGTGGCGCGCGCCGATCGGCCCGCGCTGGCGCAGCGGCCGCAGCAGCCAGCGCCGCAGCTGGCGGCTGCCCATGGCGGTGACGCAGCGGTCCAGCACCCCGGCCAGGGTGATGTCGTGCGCGTCGGACAGCGAGCGTTCGATCTCCAGGTTGCGGCGCGTCGCCGGATCGAGGATCAGCGCATCCTCCACCGCTTCCACGCGCAGGCCGGTGAGATGGCTCAGGCGCGCCTTCTGCGTTTCCTGCACGTATTGCAGCAGGGCGCCGGCGGCGCCGAGCGCCGCGGACAGCTCCTCCGCGCCGAAGCCGCGCAGGTCGCGTGTGGCGAACTGCGCCGTCAGCAGGCGCCGCGCCGAGGATGGATCGAAGTGCCAGACCGGGCGGCTGCGGCCCTTGAGGCCGCCGAGGTCCAGTGTGTTCTCCTCGGGCAGCAGCAGCTCGCTCGGCCGCAAGCGGTGCAGCTCGGCTTGCCAGTCGGCGAGGCGTTCCGTTTCCAGCACGGCGAAGCGGCCGGAGGACAGCTCGAGCCAGGCCAAGCCGTAACACGGTCCTTTGGGGCCGTTGCCGTGGCAGGCCGCGGCGAGCAGGTTCTGCACGCGCGGGTCGAGCAGAGCCTCGTCGGTGGCGGTGCCGGGCGTGACGATGCGCGCCACTTCGCGCCGCACCGGCCCTTTGTCCACGCCCACTTCGCCGACCTGCTCGGCGATCACCGCCGACTCGCCCAGCTTGACCAGCCGCGCCAGGTACTGTTCCAGCGCGTGATGCGGCACACCCGCCATCACCACCGGCGCGCCGGCCGACTCGCCGCGCTTGGTCAGGGTGATGTTGAGCAGCCGCGCCGCCTTGCGCGCATCCTCGTAGAACAGCTCGTAGAAGTCGCCCATGCGGAACAGCACCAGGGTGTCCGGGTGCTGGGCCTTGATCGCCAGGTACTGCTGCATCAGCGGCGTGTGTGCAGAATAGTCTTCGTTCGTCATTAAAATCAACTAGTTACTTGCGCGACCGTTCGAATATTGGGATAAAGCATGGGTAGTACGCAAGCTGGCCATAAAAACCGCTTGGGGTGATAGCCTGCTCCGACGGACGACATTCGACATTGGGGAACGCCGGGTTGACTAAGCAGATTGTGGCAAGCCCTTCATCCACGGGTGGTGCGGGGACGTTCTTCGAGCAGCACGTTGCAGCGTACTGGCTTGCGCAGTTGTTGGTTCGTGCAGTCCCTCCAATCCTGATTGAAACCAACGTAGTTGAGGCAAGCTTCCAAACTGAGCATCTTGGCTGGAAGACAGATGACTTCCTAATTATCTGTGAGGGGGGCGGTGCAGCGAGACGGGTGCTCGCGGGTCAGGTGAAACGAGGTTTCACAGTCAGTGCTGCCGACGAAGATTGCGTTAAAACTTTCCTCGACTTCTGGCAGGACTATCGAGCCCCCGATCGATTCGCGCCCACCCAAGATCGGTTGGTGCTCGTTGTGCAGCGAGCCACCGGTGTTCTTCTGAACGATCTCGTCGGCCTCTTCGATTGTGCCCGGGCGTCACGTGATGCAGCTGGTTTCCAGAAGCGACTTTCAACGCAGGGACTTCTTTCTAAGAAGGCGAGGCACTATTGCGAGGAGATTTGCAAAATCGTGGGTGCACATGAGTCGAGGGCGGTTAGCGCTTCTGAGTTATGGCCGTTTCTCTGTGCTCTACATGTTTTGAGTCTGGACTTGGACACGTCCACCAAGCAGACCGAAGCCCACATTAAGACGTTGCTCGCCTATACCGCAACTAGCCGTGATCCCTCCAGTCTGGCTCAGACATCTTGGAACTCGCTTCTCGCCATCGCAGGCACTGCGATGTCCCACGCCGGTACGCTGCGTTGGCAGGATCTGCCAGGGGACTTGAGGCGAATACATGGGGCGCTCAGTGGCAATGAAGAGCGGATGCTTCGTTCTCTGAAGGAACACACAGCCCCGGTTCTGAAGAAAATCCGATCAACCATTGGAACGGACTTTCACTTGGAGCGAGGTGCTCTTGTTCAGAGTGTAATGGACGAATTTGAATCAGCCCAAGTGGTGATTGTCTCTGGGCCTGCGGGTTGCGGAAAGTCGGCCATCGGCAAGGATGTCGCGGTGCGCATGGCCAATGATCATTTTGTCTTCGGGTTTCGCGTTGAGGAGTTCGCTCAGCCGCATATCGACGCCGTTCTGAACGCGGCTCAGATCCCAGGTAATGCCGAAGCTTTAGCTGCCATTCTATCAGCGCAAACGCGGAAATTCGTCTTGATCGAGAGTGTCGAGCGTCTACTGGAAAAAACCACGCGCGATGCCTTTAGTGATCTCATGCTGCAAGCGAGCGCAGACCCTGACATGCGTCTTGTGCTGACATGCCGTGATTATTCGACAGAACAGGTCCGAGACAGTTTTCTGCGGCCCTCTGGATTGAGCCATAGCGTCATTACCATACCGGCACTCGACGATGCCGAGCTCACCGAAGTTTCCCAAGCAGTTCCTGCGCTCGCAGAGCCTTTGAAAAACGATCGCCTGCGAAACATACTTAGAAATCCTTATTTCCTGGATAAGGCGATTCAAATTCCTTGGGCCGATGGCCGCCCGGTGCCTGAAAGTGAACGCGACTTTCGACTGCTGTTCTGGCGGCAGGTGGTCCGGGATGAGTCGGGCCTGCCGCTGGGGATGGCCCGCCGGCGGGAAGATGCACTGCAACAAATTGCCGTCCATCGTGCGCGTGCACTGTCAGAGTACGTATCGACGACTAACCTTGATCCAGAGGTCGTCGCGAGTCTGAAGCGTGATTCGCTCATAGCTTCGCCGGAGAACAGCTCGTCTCTTGTTGCGACAGCACATGATGTTTTGGAGGACTGGGCAATCTTGCAATGGTTAGACGAGTTGCAACAGGCCAATACCGCATCGCTTCAAGCTCTCTCTACCGCCATCGGGACTCACCCAGCGATTCGACGCTCTTATAGAAAGTGGTTAGCCGAGTTGCTAGAGCGAGAGCCAGCATCCGCAGATCGCCTATTTGTAGCCGTCACTTCTGGAAGCGGGGCGAGTGCGCAATTTCGTCATGACACGCTGGTTTCTCTCCTCAAAGCACCACTAGCCCCAGAGTTGCTGTTGAGGCATGAGACAGAAATTACGGCGAACGACAACACCACGCTCAGGCTCATTATTCATTTGCTTCGCGTGGCCTGCGTTGCCACGCCCGACTGGCTGCACGGAGCAAGCGGGCAGGGCTCGCTTTTCAATGTTCCCGAAGGCCCAGCCTGGACTGCGGTTTTGAAGCTGGTTCACGACGGCCTGCAGCGATTCACGGCGGCGGACCATATGCTTCTTTTGGGGCTGGTCGAAGATGCTGTGCGCGGAGTAAGTTGGTGGGCGCCCGATTTGAACGGTGCTGAACTCGTCGGAGGAATCGGCTACACCCTGCTGCCGGAATTTGATAATTATCGCTCTGAGGGCGCGCGCAGGCGTCTGCTGAAGGTAATCGTCAAGATTCCCAGGGCTGATCCGATCCGATTTGAGTCCGTGCTGCGCGGAAAAGTCACTTCGGATCGCTCTCGAGATCTAGTGGCCGAGGAACTACAAGACATTCTGTTTACCGGACCTGAAGGGAGTCTGGCCGCCCGATACTTGCCCGAGCTCATAGCTTCTGTTGCTACCGAATATCTTCTGCAGACAGACGAGGCACTTCAGTCTGACGAATACCACAGCCATTCGATTGACATCGACATTCATTTTGGAGTCAAAGACCTAAGGCACGAATTCCTCCCCGCGAGCGCGATCCGTGGTCCCTGGATTCCGCTGCTCCGGCATCACCCAAGGGTGGGACTGGAGCTGTACTTTAAGGTGTTCAACTACAGCATCGACTGGTATGTGCATCCCCGTGCTTCCGACCCATTGGAGCCGGCGTGGGAAACCGAACTGAGGTATGCGGACGGGACAACTATAAAACAGTGGGGTAATGGCAGACTTTGGAACTGTTATCGTGGAGTGTCCGTCAGCCCGTATGTGCTCCAGTCAATGTTGATGGCGTTGGAGATGTGGTTGCTGGAGGTGGCTGAGGCCCGTCCAGGAGACCTCGACAGACTACTGCTAAGGATCTTGCGCAACAGTCAGTCGGCATCCCTGTCGGCCGTCGTCGCCAGCGTGGCGACTGCCCATCCACGCTTGTCAGGTGAGGCACTACTGGTACTCCTATCTGCACCGGACTTCATTCACTTCGACGGGCAGCGCATGGCGAGTGAATCTCGGGCCACTAGTCTCAATCGAATGTTTCCAGATCTTCAGGCGGACAAAAAACTCTACCGGGAGGAGCGCGAACGGGCCAATGCGCTCCCTCACCGGAAACACGATCTTGAGGGAGCTATTGCAAATCTACAGTTGGGGCCTTTGGCTCCTCGCGTACACGAACTTATCGATCGCCACCTTGCAGCACTGCCAAAAGGCGATCGGCGCAACCAGTCAGATCTTGTTTGGCAACTCGCTCTCCAACGGATGGATCTTCGTCAATACACCATTTCGGAGGCTACGGATGTCCCATCCGACTCGGGAGCGGCCGACAATGGGTCCGGGGTGACTTACGTTCGATTGGAACCGAAGGCTGGCGATCCTGATGTGCGAGCGATGGTCGAGGAGAGTGCAAGTAAAGTTATCGCCATGAACAACCTGCTTGCAGTTTGGATGTGGGGAGTTAAGGCATTTAAACGAGAAAATTCTGCAGAAGAAGACAATATGTGGCGGGACAAGCTCACTGCGGCCGGGACAATCGACCGGGAAAGCGGCGACGACATCGGAGGTCGAAACGGCCCAGGCGTCGTCGCCGCGGTGTGCGTGCGCGACCACTGGCCCGAGCTAACCGACGATGAGCGCGTTTGGTGTAGTGATGTTGTCTGTGCGGAAATCCTGCGCAACGCCGAGCACTGGAATCATACCGAGCGCGTGCAACGCTTTGACATGGCAGCGGACCGCTTATGCGCTTCCGTCGTGCCGTTATTGCTCACCAAGAAATTGTCCGACTCTGTGGCGTCAACAGTGCGCTTCGCCCTTGCTGCTGCCATAACCCATCCAATTGAGGAGGTTCGTTGGTTCGCAACATGGGGTGTCAACGAAGAGGTGTGGCAGGTAGACCGAGCCGCAGCGATAGCATGTATCTCAGCGATTGCTGAAGAAGCCGGATTGTTGGAAAAAGCTTGGGAAAATGCCCGGCGGCGTTTCTGGAAGCCGGACGAAGCTGAAGCCATTTTCTCGAAGACCGCGCGCCAGGTGCGTCGATATTTTTGGCGGCGCTGTGAAGGATCGGAAGACGTGCACGCGAAAATTGACCCGGAGGGCCAGTTCGGGAACGAAGCCAGCGCGCGTATTCTTACGATTCTTTCTTTTGCCTCGACTGATCCACTCTGTATCGCCGCCTTCGAGCGAGCGAGCCAAGCACTTGTTAGCGGATGGGACGAAGACGAGAAAGACGGCGGTCGTCGCAGCAGGCGTTACGAAAATGAACAAGCAATAGCCGACCGCATTGAAAAGTTGGTAGTGCAAACAACTCCGGAACATGCGTTGCGCATACTGCGACCAATTCTGGATGCTGTGGACAGGCATCCCCGAGAGATCTATTCC
Organism: uncultured Nevskia sp.; assembly: GCA_964458725.1. GTDB lineage: Bacteria > Pseudomonadota > Gammaproteobacteria > Nevskiales > Nevskiaceae > Nevskia. The sequence goes on from CAYWPB010000044.1 coordinate 5,641, forward strand.
ATGGTCCAGGGACTAACTGTGCTCGAGGATCGGCATCCTCGAACCCCTCAGTATTGGTATCTGTGGGGACTATTTGCGGAGAAGGTAAAGGCTGCTCGTTGGCTGGCTTGGTTGGACCGAAGGCACCCTACTGGCAGTGAGATGCTAGCCGCGATTTTCATGACCTCGTGGTGGAAGGACGACGTCAGGCATTGGAAGAGTCTGGAGGGCTACGCGCATCACGTTGATGCGCTATTCGAAGCTCTACCTCCAACCTCGATCGTGCTTGATGACTACCTGAGCTTCTTGTATCACATCGGCGAGCGGTCGCTCCCGCAAGCGTTCATTCGTATCGCTCATTCCATTCAGCGGGGCAATGCGACTCAAATGTTGGCAAAAAGCAATACTGTATTCCTCTTGGAAGTGGTGTTGCAGCGACATGTATACGGGCGGCCTTTGGAGCTGAAACAGAGCCAGGATCTACGAGACACAGTCTTTTATCTCCTTGATGTGTTAGTTGAAAACGGGTCATCGGCAGCCTTTCGGATGAGGGACGATTTCGTAACGCCAGTGGCGTAGCGGCAGAGCAGTCTGAATCCGGACAAGGCATTTGATAAAGAATGGGTAAAGGGATGGCAACCATAGACAAAAAAGAGTACCAAACTGTCATTGAAGCATTGACCACGGTTCGCACCGTCGCTCAGTTTCATGAAAGACTGAACAAGATATTCTTATCGACTGAGGATGTGAAGTTAAAGCAAGTTCTTGGCCCTGCTTTGTCTACTTTGAGGGATGCTAGTGGTGCGATGGCAGCCCGAAAAATGAGCGGTGCGAAGGTCCCTCTTAACCTTGAGGCCGCGGAATATGGGAATTTAATCGCCTACTGTTCCGCTCTGCTAAAAAGCGAAAAACCTCAGTGGCAAATTCTGGCGGAGCGTCATGGATGGAAACCGCCGGCAGGTTAGTCGGCCCCAACGTAGCAACCCCATGACAGCCATCATCGGTGATGGGCCATTCTAAGGCGGGGCGGGGTCCTTGTCCGGAGGCAACAGGATCCGGGCGAAAGCCTCGTACACGGCCCGATAGGCATCGCCATCCAGAGCCTGCAGATGCTTGTCCACCGCGACGCGGTCGCCGCGGACGATGGGGCCGGTGAGGAAGCGCTCCGGCTGCGTCGGCGTGGCGGCGATGTTGCGGCAGACCTGTTCGAGATAGGGAACAGCGGCCTCGGGCGGGATGCCGAGCGTGGCGGGGAAGTCCTGGAGCAGCTTGGCCCACAAAAAGCCGGTGAAGTTGCCGGCCATGGCGCAGAGCGCGTGATAGCGCGCCTTGTCCTCGCGGCGGATGGCGTGGACCGGGTTGGGCAGGGTGGGGAAGACCCGGCGGAACAGCTCCGGGTCCTCGGCGACGAAAGGGATGCGCTCGTAGTCGGCGCGCGCGTACAGTTCGCGGCCGAAGCTCATCAGCGGGTGCATGCCGTGCACGGTGTCGCTGAGGAAGGAGCCGGAGCAGTGGATCAGTGTCCGGCCGGGATAGCGGGCGGCCAGCTCCTGGATCGCCGGGTCCGACACCAACAGCAGGATCACCGTGCAGCCGGCGAGATCGTCGGCCGGGGCGCGGCGCGACCACTGCTGCAGCGGCAGGCCGAGCAGGCGCAGGTAGTGGGCGAAGTGCCTCGCCAGGCGGCCGTCGCCGACGATGCCGTAGGGGCCTGCCGCAGGGCTTGGGGTCATGGGGACGGGGAGGGCCTATAATTCCTGCCCCATTATCGCCTCATGACGTATCCCCGTGACCCCGGACTCTCCCCAAGGCTGGACCCCCGACTCCTGGCAGTCCCGCCCCGCCGTGCAGCAGCCCTCCTACCCGGATGCGGCGGCGCTGCGCCAGGTGCTGGACGAGCTGAGCCATCTGCCGCCGCTGGTCACCTCCTGGGAAGTGAACCACCTGCGCGAGCAGCTGGCCGAGGCCCAGGCCGGCCGCCAGTTCGTGCTGCAGGGCGGTGATTGCGCGGAGAGCTTCGCCGACTGCGAGTCGGCCATCGTCGCCAACCGTCTCAAGGTGCTGCTGCAGATGAGCCTGGTGCTGGTGCATGGCTTGCGCCGCAAGGTGGTGCGCATCGGCCGCTTCGCCGGGCAGTACGCCAAGCCGCGCTCGGCCGATACCGAGACGAAAAACGGCGTCACCCTGCCGTGCTACCGCGGCGACCTGGTCAACGCACCGGCGTTTACTGCGGCAGCACGCACGCCGGACCCGCAGCGCCTGCTGGAGGGCCACAAGCGCTCGGCGCTGACCATGAACTTCACTCGCGGCTTGATCGATGGCGGCTTCGCCGACCTGCACCACCCGGAATACTGGAACCTCGATTGGGTGCAGCACGTGCCGCACGCCAACGAGTACCGCGAGCGGGTCGAGGCGATCGGCGAGTCGCTGCGCTTCTTCGAGACTCTCGCCGGCCAGACCATCAGCGACTTCAACCGCGTCGAGTTCTTCACTTCGCACGAGGCGCTGTTGCTGTGCGCCGAGGCAGCGCAGACCCGCCGCGTGCCGCGCCAGGCGGGCTGGTACAACCTGTCGACCCACTTCCCCTGGATCGGCATGCGCACCGCTGCGGTCGACGGTGCCCATGTCGAATACTGCCGCGGCATCCGCAACCCGATCGGCGTCAAGGTCAGCCCTTCGATGAGCACCGAGTGGGTGCTGGAGCTGTGCCGCATTCTCAATCCGGACAACGAGCCCGGCCGCCTGACCCTGATCCACCGCATGGGTGCCGGCAAGGTCGCGCAATACCTGCCGAGGCTGATCGACGCGGTACGCGCCAAGGGCCACCAGGTGTTGTGGATGTGCGATCCGATGCACGGCAACACCCAGACCGCCGGCAACGGCCTCAAGACGCGCGCCTTCTCCGACATCCTGTCCGAGATCGAGCAGTCCTTCGCGATCCATGCCGACTGCGGCTCGCGCCTGGGCGGCGTGCACCTGGAGCTGACCGGCGAGGACGTCACCGAGTGCATCGGCGGCGCGCGCGACCTGAGCGAGGACGACCTGCAGCGCGCCTACCGCAGCGCGGTGGACCCGCGCCTGAACTACGAGCAGGCGCTGGAGCTGGCGCTGCGCATCGTCTCGATCAGGAACGCGGCTTGAGCGCCAGCTTCAGTAAGTCACCGTCACGGTGATGGTGTCCTTGTAAGTGTCGGGCGCCGGCGTGGCCTGCGCCTGCACCCGGGCGTAGACGGTGTAGTTCTGATTGGCGCCGCTGCCGGTGCCGCCCTGGGTGACGCCGGTGGTGCCGTCGCCCCACACCGTGGTGTAGCCGGAACCGGTATAGAGCTGGTAGTGCACCACCGCGACGCCACCGCCGATCATCAGCCGGTCGCCGATGCTGCCGCCGGCGGTAGTGCCCTTGTTCAGCGCGATGCTGTAGCTGTCGTTGCTGGTGCAGCGGGCGGTGATGGTGCCGCTGGCGGTGACGGCCCCGGTCAGCACGCCGACGCTGTTGCCGAAGTTGACCGGGGTCGCCGACACCGCGCAGTTGTTGATCACGGTCGCGGTGGAGGTCATCGAGAACGTGCCGCCGCTGGTGGTGCCGCCATTGCTGGTGCAAGACGTGGGCGTGGCCGGGTTGCCGAGCAGGGCATAGGTGTAGTTGAAGTTCAGCGTGGCGGTCTGGGTGTCGGAGTAGCCGCCGGCGGCGACGGTGGTGTTCTGCCCGGATTGCAGGTAACCGTAGACCTGGATGGTGGTGCTGTTGGAGCCGCCGAGCAGCAGGCTGGCGGTGGTGAGACTCACCGGGTTGGGCGGGTTCGGCAGGCCCGGGCTGCCGCCGTAGCTGCCCCATACCGTGTTGTAGGTGCCGCTGTCCGAATAAAGGTTGTAGCTGACCGTGCTGTTCATCTTGCGCGGCGTGGTGCCGCTGGCGCCCGGGATGCCGACGCATAGCGAGTAGTTGATCGTCCCCGCCGAGAGCAGGCCCATATTGCAGGTGATGGTAACGGTGGTGCTGCCGGGATAGTTGCCGCCCGAGACCACGTCGATGCTGCCGAAGTTGAGGCTGGGCGCGCTGGCCGAGCAACTCTGCGCCCGTGCGGTCGCCGGGTGCATCCACATCAGGCAGGCGGCGCCGAGCAGGAGCAGTCTCGCGATGCGGTTCATGGTGCAGCGCCTCCGGTGCAGCGGATGGGGCCGAGGGTGGGCAAGCTGGTGTCGTTTGCCGCACGCTGGTAGTCGAATTCGGCGCTGCATTCCAGTTTCAGGTGGGGATCAGCATTGTGCGCCGCCAGATGATTGTGCGCGTCCAGGTTCTCGATGAAGGCTTGGCCGTCGTAGCCCACCACGAAATCCTGGCCCGATTCGCGGTGATGCAGCAAGGTGCCTGAGGGCAGGGGCTGGCCGCGGGCATCGACCAGAATCACCGTCGCCGCCGTGTAGCGCTGAACGACGAAGTGCGCCAGCGCGCCCGACTGGCTGCGCGGCACCACATCGAGATGGTCCACCGGAATGCTGGCGTCGGCCGGCAGCACCAGGCTGTCGATCGCCAGGCGGTTGTGCTGGTAGGAATTCAGGTCCGGGATCAGCAGATGGCCGCCGCCGTCGGTATTGCCCATCACCCGGTTTTCGTTGAGCACCGGAATGCCGGCGACGCCGTCGGTCGAGACCAGGGCGAAGCTGTCGTAGATGTGGCGCGAGGGCTGCAGGGTTCCGTCCATGTAGACCAGGCCGCCGTTGCCCTCCAGCGACAGCACCGTCTGGTTCTGGCTGTACTGCGCGGCCGCGCCGAGTTCGCCGTAGCGGCCCAGGTAAGCGGCCCGCGCCAGGCGGTTGTAGCTGGGGCCGCTCTCGTTGTCCTGCAGACCCCATTCCCAGCCGCCGTTGTAGTCGGCGCTGCGTACCAGGCTGGCACCGTAGCTGTCCTGGTCCTGGGCGCGGCCGCCGCTGGCGAAGCCGACCAGGCGATGGCCCAGGTCGAAGGACAGGCCCAGCCAGAAGCCGCCGCCGCCATCGCCGCCGAGGTTGCGGTAGGCGTTGGCGAACAGCGTGCACCAGCGCCGCAGCTGCGCGGTATAGGTCAGCGAGGCGATGCGCGAGACGGTGTTCTCCGCGCCGCCGCCCGCCGTGCCGGAAGCGCTGCCCGCCGCGGCGTCGCGGCTGTGGATATAGCTCAGGCCGAGGGTCTGGTTGCGCAGGATCGGCAGCGACAAATTGAGCTGGTCGAAGATGCGCGGCGGCGGCGTGCCGCCGACACTGGCCAGGTCGCGATAAGGACCGTAGCTGCGGGTGGTCTGGGCGATGAAGCTGAGGCGCGGCAGGATCAGCTGGTAGCCCAGGCCGGCCTGGACACCGCCGGCATTGCTGCCGGCCAGCGAGGCGTTGCCTACGCCCCACTGGCCCAGGCGAAGCAGTGCGCCGCCGCCGCCGTCGTAGACGCCGGCGGCCGCCTCGCCGTGGCCCTCCAGGGTCAGGGCCTCGGACCAGCCGTAGCGGTAACTGCCGCTGGCCGCCGGTGTGCCGCCGTAGTCGAACGAGCGCAGGCCATAGTTGCGGCGCAGGAAGCCGCCTTCCGCCGACCAGCTGCTCAGGCCGCCAGCGACCATGCGGTTGTCGACGTAGATCGGCAGGGTGGTGCTGACTTCGCGCCCCAGCTCGTCGCGCACCACCAGGCGCGCCAGGCCGCCGCCGGTCAGAGCCACCGGATTGTTGATGACGAAGGGGCCGCTCGGCACTTCGCTGCTGAACTGGCGCACGTTGTTGACGTACAGGTCCACCGAGGACGGCACGGCGGCGCTGCCGCCCAGGGTCGGCAGCGGAAAGGTGATCAGGTCCGGACGCAATGCGAAGTTGCGGCGGAACTGGACGCCGCCCAGGCGCACCGCGCGCGACCAGCTCAGCGCCGAGGAGATGGCGTCGCCGGCCTGCACGGTAGTGAGGGCGCGCGGGTCGTCGTCGTGCCAGCTGCTGTCGAGCCGGGTATAGCCGGGTTGGCCGCCGCCAGCGCGGGCCACGCCGCGGTTGTCGAACAGGCCCAGGCGGCTGAACAGGCGCTCCTCGTTGGCGGCGCTGAAGCTGGTGGTGCCGCCGCCGTCCGGGCTGCCTTGCAGGAAGGCGTCGTAGTTGAGCACCAGGCCGGTGGCGGCGCCCGGTTCCACCACCTCGGCGGCGCGGCGGCCGATGGCGTTGGGACGCACCAGGCTGGCGTCGGCCTGCAGTTCGATCGACTGGGTGGCGGCGTGATAGCGGTAGCTCAGGCCCGGCACCCGGTCCAGCGCCACCAGGCGCCCCTCGCCGGCGCGGACGCGGTCGAGCCGGACCGATTTGATCGGCGGCAGGTCCTGCAGTCCGCGCGTTTCAAGGCCGAGCTGGCGCAGGTCTTCGAGGTCGGCGTAGAGCCGTCCGTCGAGCTGGTAGAACGACACCACCGTCTGGGTCGGCTGGCCATTGAGGCTCACCTCCAGGTACAGCGGCACGCCGGCGGCGGCCTGCTGCTCGGCGCCCTGGAGCGGCGGCAGCGGCGCGCCCGGATCCAGCGCGCCGGGCGAATCCGCGGCGCAGGGCAGGACCATACCGGCGCCGGCCAGCAGCGCCGCGCGGAGTTTCGTTCGTACGAAACGGTACGGTGATCGCATCCGCTGTCCCGAACCGCATGCGACCGGCGGAGCCAGGCGCAGCGCCGGCGAAGGCTAGGGGCTGGCGCCCACCGCCACCGCGGCGGCGGGCTGCGCGGCGCCGTTGACCGTGGCCTGCACACGCAGGCCGTTGGCGGCCAGTTGTGGCGGGAAGCGGTCGGACAGCCGCCACTCGCGGCCGCTGCCGGCGAGGGCGTAGCCGAGCAGACCGGCCGACACCTCGAAACTCTCGCCTCCGCCGCCGAGCAACTTCACGGTGCTGAGCTGGGCATGGCTGCCGCCGCGGTTGGATGCGGCCAGGTACCAGGCGCCGTCGTGCTGCTGCAGGCTCCAAACCAGCTTCGGCTCGCCCGGCGCGCCGGGCATGGGCACGAACACCGGGAGCGAGTAGCGAAGACGGAAGTTGACGCCGCCGGTGACTTCGCTGGCGCTGGCGACGCCCTGCGGCGGCGGCAGCTCGTCGATCAGCAGGCGATAGGTCAGTTCGCGGTCCGCGGGGGTGCGGTCGGTGCGCACCACCCGCACCAGCTGCTCGCCCTGCTGCGGGATCAGCACCATTGGCGGGCTGGCCACCAGGGCCTGCACGGGCTCCAGCACGTCGTCCTTGCCGTTCTGGGTCCAGGAGAAGACGCGCACCTGGCCGGTGAGTGGCGCATCGCCGCTGTTGCGCAGGGTCAAACCAAGGGCTGGCTGGCCGGGTTGGAAGCTCAACGTCACCGGCGAGACCTGCAGGGAGGCGGCATGCGCTGGCGGTGCGCCCGCCAGCAGCGCCGCCAGGGGCAGGGCCAGCCGCGTGAGGATCGATCGAGCCATGTGGTTCTCCGTTTTTGTCCGGCCTAGAACGTCAGCGAGGCGGTGATGATGGAACTGTACAGGTCGGCGGTCGGCAGCTGCTGCGGCAGGATACGGCCATAGACGGTATAAGCCTGCGCCGCGCCGGTGCCGATGCCGCCGAGGCCGTCGGTGCCGCCCTCGCTGCCGTCGCCCCACACCGTGGAAAACGCGGCGTCGCGGTACAGCTGGTACAGCAGGCGGTCGTTGTTGCCCGGACTGGCACCTGCCATCAGGCGGCCCGCGACGCTGGAGCCGGGGACGCTGCCGCGGTCGAGGTAGAGCGTGTAGCGCGTATTACGCGAACAGCTGACGCTGAAGCGGCCGTACTGCTGTGCCGCTGCCACCTGAGCGGCCGGATCGCCGGCGAGCGGAGCGTGGATGTGGCCGAAGTCGAGCGCGGTGGCGCCGGAGATCTGGCAGTCGTCGTCGACCGTCACCGACACGACGAAGGTCGTGGTGCGGGTGTGGAGCGCGGTCTGGGCCTGCGCCGGCAGCAAGGTCGCGAGCAGCAGGCCCGCCGTCGCACAAACCGGGGTCCGGTGCTTCGCTGCAGTTCGGCGGGATGGGGCGCGCATCGCTAGTAGGTGACCGTCGCGGTGATGGTCGTCTGGTAAGTATCGGGCTTCGGCGTGCTTTGCGTCGGCACCTGGCCATATACGGTCAGGGTCTGCGCGCTGCCGCTGCCGGTGCCGCTGATCCAGGAGCCGCTGGAATTGCCCCAGGTGGTGGTGCGGCCGCTGTCGGAATAGAGCTGGAACTGCAAGGTGGTGGAGGTGTTGCCGGCGGTGGTGCCCGCCATCAGCCGGGTGGCGACGGTGGAGCCGCTGACGTTGCCGCCGTCCAGGCCCACGGTATAGGGCGTGCTGTTGGAGCAGGTGACGCTGAGCGTGGTGCTGCCGTTGACGGCGCTGGTCAGCAGGCCGATGCCGGAACCGAAGTTGAGGTTGTTGGCGGTGATGGCGCAGCTCGCCACCAGGGTGATCTGCACCTGGAAGGTGGTCGTGGTGGTGCTGCTGGCCTCGCCGGCACCAGGCAGGGCGGCCAGGACCAGGCCCAGCAGGGCCGCGCCGCGCCAGTGGAATTTTCGCAAGGGGGCCATGAGCTGTTCCTTGATTCGGAGGCAACGGGCAGGAGGGGACCGCCGCGGCCGCCGCTGCCGCGTCCCGATCGATTCCTTAAGCCCGTCCGCCGCGCCGGCCTGCGCCGGCGCAGCGGGATGCAGGCGGAGGCCCCGCACGGCCTCCGCCTGTACGCGATCAGAAGCTGATCGTCGCGGTTTCGGTGGTGCTGTAGCTGTCGGCCGCGGGGATCGGCTGCGCCGGCACCTGGCCGTAGATCGGCACGCTGACCGCACTGCCGGTGCCGGTGCCGCTCACGGTGGAGCCATTGGTGCCGTCGCCGAACACGTTGCTCAGGCCGGAGTCGATGTACAGCTGGAACTGCACCGTCTGGGTGTTGCTGCCGGTGCCGCCCATCAGGCGCGAAGTGATGGCCGAGCCGGTGGTGTTGCCCTTGTCCAGGCTCAGGGTGTAGCCGGTGCCGCTGCTGCAGGTCACGCTGAGGCTGGTGCTGTGCGTCATGGCGGTGACGGCCAGGGCGCTGGTGGCGGTGCCGAAGGGCAGCGGGTTGGCGCTGATCGAGCAGTCGGACGACACCGTCAGCGACACCACGAAGGTGGCGGTCTTGTTGGTGGTGGCCTGTGCCGGCAGCGCCGCGAGCAGCGCCAGCGCCAGCAGGGCGCCGGCCGGTACGAAGGAAAGGGCACGCTGATTCATCGAAACTCCCCCCACGAAATGTGGACGTCGCCGGCGGCTCCGGAATGAATGCCTGCCTCGACGCCGTTGATCCTAGGGAGGCCGCCGACGGCTTTTTGACGGCGGCGGACAGGCGGTGGGACCGGGTAGAGGTTCGGCGGTAGGACCCCCTAAGCGGTGCTTTGAGGCCGACGGGCGGCAGTCACCAGGCTGACTTAATTGATTAAATGCGCAGGAATTTTGCCGGAGAACCCCGGCGTGAGCCGGACGCTGCGAGCCCGGCCGCATCGGCCCGGGCAACAAAAAAGGGTCTGGGCGCGAGGCACAGACCCTTGGCTGTCTGGTGGATGGTACAGGGATCGAACCTGTGGCCCCCGCCGTGTGAAGGCGATGCTCTACCGCTGAGCTAACCATCCAATGGAGCCGCGCATTTTAGTCAGGCATGACGCTCAGCGCAATGCCGCTGCGCTCAGCCGGCCTCCTCGGTTTCGGGCGTTTCCAGGCTGAAGGTTTCCGCCGCGTCGTCGTAGATGAACAGCTCGGCGTAGCGGCCCCACTGCGTCACGGCGCGCAGGGTCTGCTCGGCGGCGCTGTCGCTGAGATAGTCCTCCAGCTCGGACAGGAAGCGCACCGCCGGGGCGCGGTGGCCTGGGCGCTCGTCCAGCACGCTCTTGATGTGCGCCGCCAGCGGCAGGCGGGTCAGCATCTGCTTGGCGAAGCCGATCTTGCGGGTCTGCGTGTCGGCCTGGGAGAACTGCTGGCCCAGGGGCGTCAGGTGCACGTCGCCGGACTCCAGTTCGGCGTAGCCCAGCATCTGCAGCGATTCCGCCAGCGGGAACAGCTCGTCCACCTCGAGCGCCAGGGCCTGGGCCAGTGCCGGCATGTCGGCGCGGCCCTTGTAGGTCTCCGAGGCGAGGGTCTCGATCAGGCCGGCCATCAGGTTGGTCGAAACCTCCGGCAAGCGCTCGCCGATCGACAGCACGGTGGCCTTGCCGGTGGCGGCGCGCACCGTCATGCGCGAGTAGATGTCGTCCACCATCTGGCGGAAGCGCGGATCGAGGCGGTTGCGCGGGTGCTTGAACGGCACCTTGATCTCGGCCACCACCCGGCCGGGGTTGGCGGAGAACACCAGGATGCGGTCGCACATGAACACCGCCTCCTCGATGTTGTGCGTCACCAGCAGCACCGACTGGATCGGCAGCTTGTTCTCCATCCACAGGTCGAGGAAGTCGGTGCGCAGGGTCTCGGCGGTCAGCACGTCGAGCGCCGAGAACGGCTCGTCCATCAGCAGGATGGTGGGGTTCATCACCAGGGCTCGGGCGAAGCCGACGCGCTGGCGCATGCCCCCGGACAGCTCGCGCGGGTAGGCGTTGGCGAAACCGTCGAGGCCGATGACGTCGATGGCGCGCAGCGCCCGCTCGCGCATCTCCTCGGCTGGCACGCCTTGCGCCTCGAGCCCGGCTTCCACGTTCTGCTGCACGGTTAGCCAGGGAAACAGGGCGAAGGACTGGAACACCATGGCGATGCCCTCGGCCGGGCCGTGCAGGGCTTCGCCGCGGTAGATCACGTCGCCGTCGGAAGACTTGATCAGACCGGCGACGATGCGCAGCAGGGTCGACTTGCCCGAGCCGGAGCGGCCGAGCAGGCCGATGATCTCGCCCTTGT
>CAYWPB010000045.1:0-16322 GCA_964458725.1 uncultured Nevskia sp.
GCACGTTGCGGGTGAAGATCGAGGAGACATGGGCGCGGTCGATGCCGGCCATGAAAAACACTTCCTCGGTCGCCGCCTTCAGTTCCGCCAGGAACTTCGCGTTGTAGATGTCCAGCGCCGTGCCCGGCTTCTGCAGTAGCGCCACCAGCACCGTGTTGGCCCCGCCGAAGTCGGCCTGGTACTGCTTGAACACCTGGATGTAGGGATGCCCCAGCGGCAGCGAGTTCTCGTACTCGGCCTCCGGCCGGATCTGCAGGGCCTGCCATAGCAGCAGGAAGGTGCCGAGCAGCAGCGCCGCCACGCAGCAGCGGCGCCCGCGCGCACCGTAGATGAGCGGCTCCACCGCGCTCAGGATGTGCTGGGCTGTGAGCCGCATGGCGCTCCTCGTCGTGACTATCGTTATGCCGGCGCGGAAGCGCGCAGGCTCATATCTGGCGGTGCCCGGGCTTTCCGCGCGATTTTGGAGCATTCTGGCCGGGGTATCCGGCCGCCGGCTTCGTCCAAATGAGGGTAGGGCGGAGCCCGCCGGCAGGGCTCAGCTGCGGTCGAAGAAGTGCAGGCTGCCGATGAAGCGCTCACCCTCGCTGTCCAGGTCGGGGCTGGCGGCGCCGTGCGCATGGCGCTCGGAATAGCCGACGGTGATCATCCAGTCGGGCGAGGTCGGGTGCAGGCAGACCACGGTGGTGGCGTCCAGCACCGGGTCGTTGGGGCTGGCGCGGTCTTCGGCGCTGGCCACGGTGCGCACGCAGTATTGTCCGATTTCCGGCGCCAGGGTGGTGCTTTCCTGCAGCACGTGGAAGCGCCGCGGCTGAGCCTCGCTTTCGTGGCGCGCGATCACGTCGTCGAGGAAGTCCTTGATCGAGGCGTAACGGCGCGGCGCGGGGCGCGCCGCCGCCACCAGCAGCACGCGGCTGCCGGGCGCCATGCCCTCGTGTTCGAAACCGGCGTCGGTGCCGGGCGGATCCTTGCGCGCCCAGCCAGAACCGAGCGGCGGCACCACCGAATAGCCGGAGAAGGCCAGGCGACGCGCCACGGCGGTCGGCTCCGGCGACGGCGCGGCGCAAGCCGCGAGCAGCAGCGCCATGGCCCAAGTCGCAAGGCGGGTCCCGCCCATGCCGTCTCCCCCGTTTTGCCGCGGTCGCGGCTCTTGTCTGCCGGGGATGATAACGGCAGAGGGCCGGTCGCGGACAAGCCGCGCCGGCCCTCCAGGTACCTCAGCGGTACCGCTTGGCTGCGGTCCCTAGTGCATGCCGAGCACGCGGAACACCAGGAACAGGCCGGCGGCGAAGGTCATGGCGCCCAGCAGCACGCACACCGGCAGGGTCAGCACCCAGGCCAGGAGCACGTTGCGGATGGTGTCGCCCTGCACCCCGGACTTGTTCGCCACCATGGTGCCGGCGATGCCGGAGGACAGCACGTGGGTGGTGCTCACCGGCAGGCCCAGCTGGTCGGCCGCCTCGATGGTGGCGAAAGCCACCAGCTCGGCCGAGGCGCCCTGGCCATAGGTCAGATGGGCCTTGCCGATCTTCTCGCCCACGGTGACCACGATGCGCTTCCAGCCGATCATCGTGCCCAGGCCCAGCGCCAGCGCGACCGCCACCTTGACCCACACCGGAATGAAGGTGGTCAGACCCTTCAGTTCGCCGGCGTACTTGCCGGCCGCGTCCTTGTCCACGCCCTCCGGCAGCTTGCCGGCCTTCTTCAGCTTGTCCAGGGTTTCGGTGACCATGTACAGGTCCATGCGCAGATCGCGGCGCTTGTCGGCCTGGACGTCGTTGAGGTTCTTGATGCCCTGCAGGCCGGCAATCACCGAGCTGTTGGCTTGGGCCAGGGCGGGGACGGTCTGGTCGTCGGCCTTCTTGGTCTTGAGGAACTGGGTCAGCGCGGTGCGGGCGGTGGCCTCGTCCACGGCCGGTGCGCCGGCCGGGGCCAGGGCGGCCTGGAGGGTAGTGGCGCTGGCCTGGATGCGCGCCAGCTTGTCGCCGTCGGCGCCGAGGTTGAGGGCGAAGCCGACCGGGGCGATGCCGATCAGGATCAGCATGATCAGGCCCATGCCTTTCTGGCCGTCGTTGGAGCCGTGGGCGAAGCTGACGCCGGTGCAGGTCAGCACCAGCAGCAGGCGCACCGGCCATGGCGGCGGCGTGTCGCCCTTGGGCGAGTCGAACAGCGCCGGCATTTTGATCAGCGCCTTCATCAGCAGCAGCACCAGGGCGGCGAAGACGAAGCCGATGATCGGCGAGAACAGCAGCGCCTTGCCGGTGTCGGCCACCTTGGTCCAGTTCACGCCGTCGCCGAAGGCGGAGCCGGGCGACAGCCAGGAGTTCATCAGGCCGACGCCGACGATGGAGCCGATCAGGGTGTGCGAGCTCGAGGCAGGCAGGCCCAGGTACCAGGTGCCGACGTTCCAGATGATGGCCGAGGTCAGCAGCGCGAACACCATGGCGAAGCCGGCACCCGATCCCACGTTCAACACCAGCTCCACCGGCAGCAGGGCGAGAATGCCGAAGGCCACCGCGCCGGTGGAGGTGAGCACGCCGATCAGGTTCCAGGCGCCGGACCAGACCACGGCCTGGGTCGGCTTCAAGGTGTGGGTGTAGATGACGGTGGCCACCGCGTTGGCGGTGTCGTGGAAGCCGTTGACGAACTCGAAGCTCAACGCCATCAGCAGCGCCAGACCGAGCAGTATGAATGTCGACGTATCGATCCCCAGTTCGGCCAGCATGGCGAACTCCCTGTGTAGGTTAGTTGGAAGGTTGATCTTGGGAGGGGGAGGTTGCGGATTTATGAAGCGGCTGCGGTGTAAAGCGCCGTTTACAAAGGGCCGACCCCTCTTTTCGAGGGGCGCCGCGGCGGCGCCGGCCGCAGTGCCGGTGCCCGCGAACCTCAGGGGAGACGACGCATCATGAATAAATTCAGTGGCTTTCTGGCTTTCGGCCGCTACTGCCTCGACAAGGACCGCAACGACGAGTACGGCAAGTTATCGAAGCAGCCCGATGCCAGCGGCAAGGAGGCGCTCAAGCGCGGCCAGCTGGCCCAGGGAACCTCTCATCAATTCCAGACTCCGCCGCTGTCCCCATTTTGCGCCAGGCAAGACGCGAGCGACGCGGTGTGCCGCGCCCAGTGCCGGCTGCATGCCGGGCAAGCTCAACGACGCGAACTGAATTCCGGCGTGAACACGCATACCTATAAAACCGATTAATCATATAGAAACGATCCGTTTCACAGATTAATAGCCGGCACCTAAAGTGCGCGCCATCGCAAGGCCTGGAGAAGCCCGATGCGCGCACTATCTTTCTACCGGCCGCTGCCCGGCCTGCTGCTCGTCGGCCTGATCGCTGCAGTCGCGGCCTGGGCCGCCGGCGTTCCCGCCCTGGCCCGACTTGGCATCGGCAGCCTGACCCTGGCCATCGCCTTGGGCATGCTGTTCGGTAACCTGGCGCCCGCTGCGCTGGTGCAGCACGTCGGTCCCGGCGCTGCGCTGGCGCAGCGCAACCTGCTGCGCCTGGGCGTGGGCCTGTATGGCCTGCGCCTGAGCCTGCAGCAGATCGGCGAGGTCGGCGCGCGCGGCTTGCTGATCGACCTGCTGGTGATCGGCTGCACCCTGGGGCTGGCCCTGTGGCTCGGCGTGCGCTGGCTCGGCCTGGACCGCGACACGGCGTTGCTGGTCGGCACCGGCAGCGCCATCTGCGGCGCGGCGGCGGTGATGGCGGCCGAGCCGGTGGTGAAGGCGCCACCGCACAAGGTGGCGGTCGCGGTTGCCACCGTGACTATCTACGGCAGCCTCTCCATCCTGGTCTATCCGCTGCTGTTCCCGCGGCTGGGCCTGGACCCGGCGCAGTTCGGTACCTACATCGGCTCCACCGTGCACGAGGTGGCGCAGGTGGTGGCGGCCGGCAAGGCGGTATCTGCCGCCACCGCCGACCAGGCGGTGGTGGTCAAGCTGATTCGTGTCGCGCTGCTGGCGCCGGTGCTGCTGCTGCTCGGCCGGCTGATGGGGGCGGAACGCGGCGAGGGCGCCGGCGCGCAGCGCGCGCCGGCGGTGCCGTGGTTCATCGCCCTGTTCGCGCTGGCCGCGGTCGTGAATTCCATCAGCACGGTGCCGCCGCGGACGCTGCGCCTGCTGCTGGGCCTGGACAATATCCTGCTGGCGATGGCCATGGCCGCGCTGGGCTGGGGCAGCCACGTTCGTCTGCTGCGCCAGGCCGGCCCCAAGCCGCTGCTGCTCGGCGCCCTGCTGTTCGGTTTCCTGCTGGCCGGCGGCTACGCCATCAACCGCGCCGTAGATACTCTCAGCCTCATGTGGTGAGCAGGCCCTGCACCCGTGCCGCGCCGGTGCCCGGCGCCTGCGGGAACACCGCCTCCAGGCGCCGGTCCGGCAGGCGCAGATGCTGGCCGCAGACGCGCGCCAGCACCGTGCGGAAATCGGTGGTCACGGCCAGGTCCCGCCCCTCGTGCAGGGCCGCGGTCGACAGTCCAGGCCAGTCGCCGTAGACCTTGCCGCCGGCCACCGCACCGCCCAGTACCCACATCAGGTTGCCGTGGCCGTGATCGGTGCCGTGGTTGCCGTTCTCGCGCGCGGTGCGGCCGAATTCGGACATCACCACCACCACCGTGTCCTGCCACAGCGGGCCGAGCCCGGCGGCGAGCTGGGCCAGGCCTTCGCCCAGCGGCTGCAGGCGCCGCGCCAGCTGGCCTTCGGCGGCGCCCTGGTTGACGTGGGTGTCCCAGCCGCCGAGCTGCATGAAAGCGATTTGCAGGCGCGGGTTGCGCTGCATCAGCCGCGCCAGCTGCGCCGTGTCCTGCGCATAGCCCTGCGGCAGTGGCGCGCCGTTGTCGGCCTGCTGTGCCTCCATCGCATCCGGTTCGCTCAGCTCGGCCAGGATTTCCTGGCGCGAGCGGCGGCCCTCGCGGTAGGCCTCGCCGAGGCTGCCGGCGCCGGCATACATGCGATCGAAGGCGCTGTTGATCTCCGGCCGGTCCATCGCCGTTGGCTTCGACGCCGCGCGGCCCAGCGGCACGTTGGCCACGCTCTGCGGCCCGCCGCAGATGCGAGGCAGCACCGGGCCGAAGCTCACCGCTTCCAGGGTGCCCGGCTGTTGCGGCAGCTGGCCGAGCAGACGGTTGATCCAGCCGTCGGCGGTGCTCTTCACGCCGGGCGTGCCGCTCTCCATGTAGTCCTGGGCATCGAAGTGGGAGCGGGTCGGGTCGGGCGAGCCGGCAGCGTGGACGAAGGCCAGCTGGCGCGCCTGCCACAGCGGCAGCAGTGGTGCCAGGGCCGGGTGCAGGCCGAAGTGCCCGTCGAGATCGAGCAGGCCGCCGGCGCCACCCGGCCTGGGGATGGCGATGTTCGGACGCAGCGCGTAGTAGTCGGACTCGGCATGCGGCGCCACCAGGCTGAGGCCGTCCACCGCGCCGCGCAGCATCAGCACCACCAGGCGCTTGTGGCCGGCGGCGGCCGGCAGCTCCGCGGCGCCGGCCCAGTGGGCGCGGCCGAAGGGCAGGGTGGCGGCGGCGAGTCCCAGCTGCTTGAGCAGTGCGCGTCGGTCCATGGTCATATCTCTCAGTGCCGCATGAACTCTGGGCTGCCCAGCATCAGCGCCGCCCGCAGCTTCGGCCGCGCTGCATCCAGTGCCGCGACGGTCTGCGCCGAGAAGGGATGGCCGAGCGTGTCCTGCAACTGTTCGGGATCGGGTGGCGGCGGGCGGTCGTCGTCGCCGAACTCCGGTTCCGCCGGCGCGATGCTCATCGAGGCGTTCATCGGCTTCGGCGCCGGTGGTTCGTCGTCCGGCACCGGCAGCGAGGCTTCCGGCCGCAGCAGCGGCAACCGGCCGGCGCCGAGCGCAGTGGCGAAGTTGAGGCGGTAGACCATCGCGTCCGGGTTGAGCCAGGCGGCCTCGGTGTTCTTCCAGCCGTCGGGCGTCTGGCAGCCGTAGAGCGGCATGCCGAGCTGGTTGAGCGCGGCCAGCGCGGGACGGAAGTTGCGCACCTCCACGCCGCTGGCGCGCAACGCCGAGACCACGTACTGGTACGGCGTCTTGAACTTGGTGCCGGTGTAGGCCGCGCTCCAGAACTCGGGACTGTGGAACAGCGTCCGCAGCACTTCGCGGATGTCGCCGTCGGTCTGCAGGTAGCGCTTGGTCATGCGCTCCACCAGCGCCGGCGGCGGCTCGTCGGCGACGAAGTATTGCGCCAGCTGCCAGGACAGGTGATGCGCCGTGGCCGGGCTGCGCGCCAGCAGGTCCAATGCGCGCTCGCCCTCGGCCTCGCCGCTGCCTTCGAAATGCACGCCGAGCAGGGTCTTGCCGCCGAAGTCGTGGCGCTTGGGCTCGAACGCGAACGGCGCGTCGCCACCCTGCTCCCAGTCGCGCGGCAGGTAGGTCCAGCCGGTCAGGATGCGCGCCAGCTCGGTCACGTCCTTCTGGGTGTAGCCGCCGTCCACGCCCAGGGTGTGCAGCTCCATCACCTCGCGCGCGTAGTTCTCGTTGAGGCCGCCCTTGCTGTCGCCGAAGCGGTCGGTGCGCGGCACCGTGCTCTGCCAGTTGTCGAGGTAGTAGAGCATCGCCGGGTGCCTGGCGGTGGCGCCGAGCAGGTCGCGGAACCGGCCCAGAGCGTAAGGACGAATCGCGTCGCGTTCGTAGGCGGCGAGCCGGATGCGCTCCTCCAGGCCCTTGCCGCGGAACACGTTGAAGTGGTTGAACCAGAAGTCGGTCATCACCTCCTGCAACTGCGCCGGGCTGTACACCGCGCGCAGCAGCCGCGCCTGCAGCGCCTGCTCGGCGACGCGGTTCGCCGCCTGCTGCACCTGCTTGCGCGCCGCCGGATCGTCGCCGGCGGCGCGCCTCGCCGGCGGGCCATAGCGGCGGAACAGCTCGGCCGCGCCCAGGCGCGTGCTGTCCAGCGCGTCGAGCTGCGCGCGCAATTGAGGCGGCTGCGCGATCTTCTCCGGCGCCAGCTGCTCGTCGAGATAGGCTTCGGCGCCCATCGCCGCGACCTGCTCCAGGTCACCGGGCCGCGGGCCGTAGGCGAGGCGGTCGAGTACGTGCAAGGCCTTCTGCTGTTCGCTGAGGCCGTCGGCCAGAACGCATCCGGAGCTGACCAGCAGCAGGATCAGGAGGGCATGGCGCATGTACTCGGCCGTTGTCGGGTAGGTATGCCGGATATTGCGCCGGCTCGCTGAACCGTGCATGAATGCCGCGCATTCCGCCGCGCGCTTTACACTACTTCATCTTTTCCGGGTCCCACCTCTGCCGTGTCCATTGTCCTCACGCCTTTCGCCCGCGCCCGCCTGTTCCCCAGGGAGCGCCGCCGCAACACCATCCAGGACTGCTCCGCGGAGGAGTTCGAGCGCACTCTCAACGAGCACGCGCCGCTGAAGGTGCTGGACGGCTACGCCGACTTCTGCAAGCTGCACGTGCACCGCAACTGGACCTCGACCCGCTGCCTCACGGTGCCGATCACCGAGGCCAACCGCCACCTGCTGCGCAGCGGCTACGAGGCGCGCAGCAAGACCGAGCTGGCGGTGCTGACCCGCTGGTTCGAGGGGGTCGACGTACCGGTCGCCAACTACCTGCTGCCGATCCTCTACAGCCGCGCCCAGCTGCTGAAGGAAGGCGAGCCGATCGAGGCCGACTGGGGCATCGTCGGCTGCCTCTACACCGCCGAGCCCGAGGAGATCCCGATGGCACCGATCACCATGATGCGCAATGCGCTCGGGGTGGAGGAGGGCGGCTCGGGTGTGGCGCTGGACCGCGAGGCTTACCGGCGCAGCGTGGAGTTCTGGCAGAACAACGCGAACTGGCGGTATCTCTGATCCATCGCCGGCTCAGCCGCGGTCCAGCCCCAGGCCCTCGTCGATCCAGCCGGTGAGGCCGCCGATCATTTCCTTCACTGGCCGGCCGAGGCGCGCCAGCTTCACCGCCGCCTTGTTCGCACCGTTGCAGTGCGGCCCGGCGCAATAGACCACGAACAGGGTGTCCATCGGGTACTCGGCCAGCCGCTGCTCCATGATCTGCCGCGTCGGGATGTTGACCGCACCCGGTACGTGGCCAGCGGCGTAGAGGGCGGGGGTGCGCACGTCCACCAGCACGAAGTCCTTCTGCTCGTGCCTGGTCGCATACCACACGTCGGAACAGTCGGTCTCGAACGCCAGCCGCGCCTCGAAGTGCGCCAGGGCCCGCTCGGGAGTTGCCGCCTTCACCTGCTGAACCACCGTTGCCATGTTCGCCGCTCCTGATGTGCCAATCGATGGGCGGCAGTATCGGCGCAGGCGGCTTTGAGAGAAACTGGCGGAAATGACAATGATCGTGAAGAAATTGCCAAAGCGTATGAATCCCACCCCCTCTCCCCATTTTGATGGGGAGAAGGCCGGGGTGAGGGGCCAGCGCACTCCGCATAGCGTCGCCGTCCTCGCCTACGACCGCCTCTGCACCTTCGAATTCGGCATCGCGGTGGAAGTATTCGGCCTGCCGCGCCCTGAGATTCCCGGCTGGTACGGATTCAGGGTTTGCGCCATCGA
The DNA here is from genome assembly GCA_964458725.1 of uncultured Nevskia sp. GTDB lineage: Bacteria > Pseudomonadota > Gammaproteobacteria > Nevskiales > Nevskiaceae > Nevskia. The sequence goes on from CAYWPB010000045.1 coordinate 8,516, forward strand.
GTCGGGCCCGCTCGCCGCCACCGGCGGCTTCCGCATCCTCGCCGAAGGCGGCCTTGGCGACCTGCGCCGCGCCGACACCATCATCGTCCCCGGCTGGCGCGGCATCCACACGCCGGTACCGGACGCGCTGGTCAAGGCGCTGCGCGCGGCCTATGCCCGCGGCGCGCGCCTGCTGTCGTTCTGTTCCGGTGTATTCGTGCTCGCCGCCACCGGCCTGCTCGACGGCCGCCGCGCCACCACCCACTGGCGCTATGCGGAGCAACTGGAGCAGGCGTATCCCGCCATCCGCATCGAGCCCGACGTGCTCTACGTCGACGAGGGCCAGCTGCTCACCTCCGCCGGCAGCGCCGCGGCACTGGACCTTTCGCTGCACCTCGTGCGCCGCGACCATGGTCCAAACATCGCCAACCAGGTCGCGCGCCGCCTGGTGATCCCGCCGCACCGAGATGGCGGCCAGGCGCAGTTCATCGACCGGCCGGTGCAGGAGGAGGGCGCGGTGCTGGCGGCGCTGCTGGACTGGATGCGCCGCAACCTGCAGCGCGAGCTGCCGCTGCGCCTGCTGGCGCGCCAGGCGAAGATGAGCGAGCGCACCTTCCTGCGGCGTTTTGCCGAGGCCACCGGCACCACGCCCAAGGACTGGCTGGTCGACGAGCGCCTGCGCCGCGCCCGCGAGCTGCTGGAGGGCTCGGGTATGGCGGTGGAGCGGGTGGCGACCGAATGTGGCTTCGGTTCGGCCGATACCTTGCGGCACCATTTCCGCACCCGCCTGCAGCTCAGCCCCCGGCGCTACCGCGACCGCTTCGAGCTGACGGCTTCCTGAAGCGGGGGCCGTCGCGCTTGCCAGAATCCGGAACTGCCTCACAATAGCTTCACGTCCCCCGTATTAAATTCGAAGCGGGGGATGCCTGAAGGGTCTGCGAGGGGGATCCGATGCGCCACAAAGCCGGCTGCGCCTGCCTTGCCCTGCTGTGCCTGTCGCTCGCCGTCGCGGCACAGGACCTGCCCGAAAAAGCGCTGATCGACACCGCGCCGGTGATCGAGGCGGCGCAGCTGGCCAAGGATTTCAACGCCAGCGCCGACAAGCCGGCGCCGGAGGGCCTGGCCTGGTACCGGATCGTCGAGGGCGATGCGCCGATCGTGGTCAGCGCGCCGCATGCCACCCAGCCCTTCCGCGAGGGCAAGTACCGCTTCGCCGACGGCGGCGGCACCGCCGCGCTGGCGATCGAGCTGAACAAGCTCAGCGGCGTGTCCATCATCTACACCACCTACGAAAGCCCGTCCGACCCGAACTTCTACGACGACAACGACTACAAGCGGGCGCTGAAGCTGTTGATCGAGCGCAAGCACCCACTGCTGCTGCTGGACCTGCACGGCAGCGCGCCGCAGCGGCCCTACGACGTGGATTTCGGCACCATGGACGGCGCCTCGCTGCTGGGCAAGGCCTCCTACGTCGCCGACCTGACCACGGCGCTCAACAACGAGGACATCCGCAACCTGTCCTGGAACTACTTCCCGGCCGCGAAGAACCAGACCGTGACCCGCTTCGCCGCCGGACTGGGTGTGCCGGCGATCCAGCTCGAGATCAACGCCACCTGGCTGATGCCCGACCAGAACGAGCTGATGGCGCACCGCTTCGCCGAGCTGCTGCAGGCCCTGGACCGCTTCGTCGAAAAGCAGAAGCAGGCAACCGTCGCCAAGTGAGCGGCGGCCAGGAGATCAGATCAATTTGCGATCGTCATTCCGGCGAAAGCCGGAATCCAGGGGATTCAGCGCGTCGCTTGCGGCTCTGGACCCCGGCTTTCGCCGGGGTGACAACCAATCAGGGGTTCCCTAGGCACGCTCTTTGCTCCAGCGCCCGTCGTCGTGCGCCAGTGCATAGTCGATCGCCGCGCACACCGCCGCCACCTGCGCGGCGATGCATTGCTCCGGGGTGGCGCGCGGGCTGTCGGGATAGACCTCGGTGGTGGTCTTGTAGGTGGCGTTGGTCACGCCTGCACAGAGGCCGAGCTGCTTCAGCGCGTACTGGATGACGCCGTGGGCGACGACCGGTGAGCCGATGATGTTGCCCTTGGGATCGGCTTCGGCGATGTGGGTGACCTTGGCGACGGCGGCGATCACGGCCTTCTGGAATCCGGTCTGCGGCCGCGCTTCGTCGTCGACGAGGTAGAAGCCGTCGGGGATCACGTCCGGCTCGTGGGGCTGGCCGTCGCGGGCGGCTTTCGCCGGGCGGAACTCGGACTCGTCGGTGTCGGTGGTTTCGTGCAGGTCGATGTGTACCAGCACGCGCTCGCGGATGGGGGCGACCAGGCGCAGCAGGGCGGCGGATTCCTGCGCCGGGCTATTGTCGAAGAACGAGCGGTTCGGGTCGATCGCGTGCATGTTCCAGCGCTGGATCGTCTCGTAGGCCCAGGGGCTGATGCAGGGCGCGACGAGCAGATTGACCCGGCCGGTGTAGGCTGCCGCGTGGTGCCCGGCGAAACGCAGGGCGCCGTGCACGCCACTGGTTTCGTAGCCGTGCACGCCGCCGGTGACCAGCACCCAGGGCAGCTCGTCGCGCCAGCCGCGATTGCGGATGCAGAGCAGCGGGTAGCGCTGCGGGTCATGGTCAAGCTGGCCGTACTGCGCCACGTCGTAGCGGCCGCGGAGCGTGTCGATCACGCTCAGCACGTCCGCCTGATAGCTGCGCTGGCGGGTCTGCCGTGCCAGCCAGGCCGCTTTTTCCGCGGCGCCCCAGGGCTGGCCGGGAGTGCCGATCGGGTAGGGTTGTGTCGTCATGGTCAGGCTTTGGCCTCTGCCTGCTTCTGTTCCGCGATCCAGGCATCGACCCGCTGCTCGAGGATGTCGAGCGGCAGCGGCCCTTCGCCCAGCACCAGGTCGTGGAATTTGCGGATGTCGAATTTCTCGCCCAGCGCGCTCTCCGCGCGATGGCGCAGCTCCAGGATCTTCAGCTCGCCGATCTTGTAGCCCAGCGCCTGGCCGGGCCAGCCGATGTAGCGGTCCACTTCCACCTCGATGTTCTTCTGCGCCAGCGCGGTATTGGCGCTCATGTAGGCGATGGCCTGCTCGCGGCTCCAGCCCTTGTGATGGATGCCGGCGTCGACCACCAGGCGGCAGGCGCGCCACATCTCCATCGACAGGCGGCCGAAGTTCTCGTACGGGTCGCGGTAGACGCCCATCTCGATGCCCAGCTTCTCCGAGTACAGGGCCCAGCCCTCGACGAAGGCGGTGAGGTCGTCGTCGCGGCGGAACAGCGGGATCGCCTTGTTCTCCTGCGCCAGCGCGATCTGCAGGTGGTGGCCCGGCACCGCTTCGTGCAGGGTCAGCGCCGGCAGCTCGTACAGAGGCCGCTGGTCCAGGTGCGAGGTGTTGACCATGTAGCCGCCGGCCTGCCCCTGCTCGGGGCTGCCCGGCCAGTAGCGCGCGCTGGTGTAGCTCTCCTCGATCTCGCGCGGCACCTCGCGCACGCCGTAGGGCAGGCGCGGCAGCAGGCCGAACCACTTCGGCAGCTCGCCGTCGATGCGCTTAGCCAGGGTGCTGGCCTTCTCCAGCAGCGCCTCGCGCGTCGTCACGTAGAAGCGCGGGTTGCTGCGCAGATCGGCCTGGAATTCCGGGAAGCTGCCCTTGAAGCCGGTCTGGGCGATCACCTGCTCCATCTCGGCATGGATGCGCGCCACTTCCTTCACGCCCAGCTCGTGCACCTGGTCCGGCGTCATGTTGGTGGTGGTGTGGCGGCGCACCAGGTAGGCGTAGTAGGCCGCCCCGTTCTGCACCGCCTCGATGCCCAGGGTCTGGCGCGCCTTCGGCTGGTAGGTCTTTTCCAGGAACTGCAGGAACTCGCGCTGCGCCGGCTTCACGCCCTGGCTGACCAGCTCCAGCGCGCGGGCGCGCAGCTGCTTCTGCTCGTCGGCGGAGAAGGTCTGCGGCAGGCTGGCGAAAGGCAGCAGCAGCGAGCTCTGCTCCGCCGGCGCCCCGGCCTGAGCACGCATCACCTGCAGCGCCGCTTCCACCACGGGCTGCGGCTGGATGAAGCCGGTGTCCAGCCCGCGCTGGGCGTTCGCGGTGGCGGTGGCGTAGTAGGCGGGCAGGGCCTTGAGGCGCGCCAGCCAGGCCTCGGCTTCGGCCTTGCTGCGGATGATGGTGCTGCGCGCCACGTAGTCGGGGTTGTTGAAGAAGGCGTCGTCCGCCGCGAACGGGAAGCGCGCCTCGTCGAAGTCCAGCGACTCCTGCCGGCGCCGCACCTGGCCGCGCAGCGCCGCCAGGTTCAGCGCGTCCTCGCCCTGCAGCGGCGCATTGCCCAGCGCATCGATGCGCTGCTGAAACGCGGTGAGCGCTTTGCGCCGCTCGGCGTCGCCGGCCTGCGAATCGTCGGGCCAGCGCTTCAGGGCTTCGAGATCACCCTGCTGGCCGGCGGTGACCGGGTCCTGTTGCAGGTTGTAGCGCTCGTAGTCGGCGACGAGGCTGTTGAGGTCGTCGGCGAGAGCCGGAGTGGCGCAGAGCAGGAACAGCGCGGCGAGGCCGGTGCGAAGGGCGAGGCGTGCGGGCATGGGACTCCCTTGTTTGTCGTGGACACCCGGCATGGGTGCGGTGTCCCCGCCGCGTCACGCAGCCGCGCCCAGGACCGGGGCGGTGTCAGCTTTCAGGGTGTGTGCGGGCGGATTGCCCTCAGCGTAATGCAGGGCCGGCCGGCCGCGCTACTGTGGCCGGGGCCCGCCTGAGATCGCGCCGGAGCACGTAGCCCGGCGACCAGGGAAACTTTACCAGGCCGGATCAATCACCGCCGATCGGCCGTCATCGGCCCCGATCCGCCCTGATCGGGTCGAAAGCCGCGGCGGCGGGCTGCGCCTAAGCCAGGCCTTGCTCCGGCCCGCGCGGTCCGCTCGTCGGGCCCAAGGCAGCCCGCACTACCCATGCAGGAAAAACCGGGCCTATGATGGCAAGGCAGGGTAGTCGGGTGGCCTGAGTGATCTAGGAGGTGCCGCCATGAAGCTGATCCGTCACTATTTCATCAGCAAGCAGCTGGACGACCTGGAGCCCTTCGAGCAAGACCTCGAACGCGCCGGCATCAAGATCCAGCAATGCCACGTGCTGACCCGCGACGACCTGAGCGCCGCGCACCACCGTAGCCTCCACAAGGTGAACTCGTTCATGAAGGTGGATGTGGTGCGCTCCGCGCAGATCGGCGCCGCACTCGGCCTCGGCCTGGCCCTGGTCGGCCTGTTGATCGTCTACCTGGCCGGCTGGAGCCGCGGCCCCATCGGCTGGTGGCCGTTCGTGTTCCTGGCCGTGGTGATCCTGGGCTTCGCCACCTGGGAAGGCGGGCTGTGGGGCATCCAGACCCGCAACTCGCATTTCCGCCGCTTCGAGCAGGCCATGGATCACGGCCGGCATATGTTATTCATCGACATCAAGCCGCAGCACGCGGAGATCATCAGGCAAGTCGCACCCCGCCATGCCGGCGTGCATTTCGCCGGAACCGACCGCGGCGCACCGCGCTGGCTGGTGTTCTCACAGCATCATGTGACGCACTTTTTCACGCATACGTTTCCGTAGATTCGCGCGTGACGGCTGCGGGGCGGATTGGCATCAAACGCGCGCCAGCGTGATGGCCCGCTCCGGGCAGGCCGCCACGCACTTGCCGCAGGCATGGCAGGCGTCGGCGTTCGGCGTCAGTGCCTGCTGCCAGCCGTGCGTCACGCCCTTGAGGCGGCCAAGGAAGCTCAGGCCCTTGCGCTGGTCTGCCGGCAAGGTGGTGACAGTGAACACCTCGTAGGGACAGACCGCGACGCAATCGACCTTGCCCTCGCAGCGGTTGCGGTCGATCACCGGACGGAACAGGCCCGGTTCCTCCTGCTTGCAGGCGGCGGCCGGCGCGGTCACAACGGGCGCGTCGAGGCAGTGCGCCGGCGTGGCGCCAGGCCGGACAGCACGCTATCCACCTCTGCACCCATCTGGTTGCGCAGACGATTGACGATGAACAGCAGCATCAGCGCGTCCTGGCTGGTGGTGTCGAACACCAAGGGCGGATCGAGCGTGTCGCCAACGTGTGGTGTGTAGAGATGCTCGATGGTTACCCGGTACTGGTGATTATTGAGTTGGGCGTTCATTTCCTGCGGATCTCCTCGGCGGCGCGGCGCAGGATCTCGGCGATGCGCTGGTATTCCTCGGGGGAGCTGTGCTTCTTCTCGTGCAGCGCCGCCTTCAGCTCGCGCCGCGCCAGCCAGGCTTCCTTGTAGCCGCGGAAGCTGAAGCCGGGGCGGTCGGCGTCGACGTCGTCGGCCGGCTCGCCGGAGAAGGCGCGGCGCACGCCGTCCATGCGCGCGCCGATGCGCGCCAGCTGTTCGAGGATGGCGTCGGCAGTGGCGCGGTTCTGGTCCAGGTGGGCGCGGCCCTCGTCGGTGATGCTGTACAGCTTCTTGGCGCCGTCGGGTTGCACGGTGGCGTGGCCGATCTCCTCGAGGTAGGTGAGGGCGGGGTAGACCATGCCGGGGCTGGGCGCGTAGTAGCCGCCGGAGCGCTCTTCCAGTGCCTTGATGACTTCGTAGCCGTGGCAGGGTTTCTCGCCGAGCAGGCTCAGGATCAGCAGCTGCAGTTCGGCCGAGCCGAGCTTGCGTCCAGTGCGGAAGCCCTGCGGCCCGAAGCCGTCGCCGCCCATGAAGCCGCCGCCGAAGCGACCGTGTCCGCCGCGGAAGCGGCCCATGAAGGAATAGCCGTCGGCGCCGGAGTCGCAGCCGTGACGGTGCCAGTGGTGATGGTGGTGCATGGATTGGTCCTTAGTAACTTGTTAGATATATCGTACGATATAAATGTATCTTACGATACATTTTCTGAGTGTCAAGCTGGAGCATGGTTGCGCCAGAGCGCCGCCCAAGAAAAAGCCCGGTCAGCGTGCGGCATGACCGGGCGAAGGGGAGAGACGGGAGCGGGGGCTATTCGCTTGTCTGCGTGGTCCAGGCCATGGATGGCGCGGTTGCCTGGCCCTGGATGGACACTAGGCCGCGGCGGCTTCCAGCGCGAAGGCCTGGCGCAGCGCCTGCGCCGCGGTGGTGAGGGCCTGGTCGGCGGCGCCGACCGCGCCGAGCATGCTGGCGAAGCCGTGGATCTGCCCCGGCCACCGGTGCAGCTCCACCGCCACGCCGGCTTCGCGCATGGCCTGGGCGTAGGCCTCGCCCTCGTCGCGCAGCGGGTCGTATTCGGCGGTGATGACGGTGGCGGAGGGCAGGCCGGAGAGGTCGCGCGAGCGCAGTGGCGAGGCGCGCAGGTCGTCGGCCATGCGGCTGTCCGGCAGGTACTGGCGGGTGAACCAGTTCATCATGTCCCAGGTGAGGAAATAGCCCTTGGCGAAGTTGCGGTACGACTCGGTATCCGCGCGCCAGTCGGTCAGCGGGTACAGCAGCAGCTGGTGGCACAGCGCCGGGCCGTGGTCGCGCCAGTGCTGCGCCGCCACCGCGGCGAGGTTGCCGCCGGCGCTGTCGCCGGCCACGGCGATGCGGCTGGCATCGCCGCCGAGCTCGCGGTGGTTGCGGTGGACCCAGGCCAGGGCGGCGCAGGCGTCCTTCACCGCCGCCGGGAACTTCGCCTCCGGCGCCAGCCGGTAGTCGACCGACACCACCAGGCACTCGGCGCGCCGCGCCAGGCAGCGGCAGATGTTGTCGTGCGAGTCGAGGTTGCCGATGACGAAGCCGCCGCCGTGGAAGAACACGGTGATTGGCAGCGGGCCGTTGCCGGCGACCCCGCGGTACCCGCCGATCGGCCGATCGCCCCCGGGGCCGGGGCACCCCCGGTTCCCGACCCGCGCCCCCCCCGCCCC
>CAYWPB010000046.1:0-16295 GCA_964458725.1 uncultured Nevskia sp.
CCTCCCAGACCATCTCCGGCGAGGCCGCGTCGCGCAGTGTCTGAGGCGCAGCGGCTGCCGGCCTGGCACATCTTCTTCCTGCTGGCGGCGCTGCTGCTCGGTTTCTGGAGCCGGCTCGGCGCGGTGCCGCTGTTCGACCTCGACGAGGGCGCCTTCAGCGAGGCCACCATCGAGATGCTCGACAGCGGCAACTACCTCACGACCACTCTCAATGGCGAGCCGCGCTACGACAAGCCGATCCTGATCTACTGGCTGCAGGCGGGCTCGGTCAAGACCTTCGGCCGCAACGAGTTCGCCTTCCGCGCCCCTTCCGCGCTGTGCGCCAGCTTGTGGATGCTGGCGGTGTATGCCTTCACCTGGAACTTCACCCGCGAGCGGCGCGCCGCCCTGCTCGCCGCCGGCAGCCTGGCCTTGGGCCTGATGGCCAGCGTCATCGGCCACGCCGCGATCGCCGACGCGCTGCTCGACCTGCTGCTGGCGCTGACCATGCTGGATATCTACCGGCACTGCGTCGCGCCGTCGCTCGGCAAGCTCCTGCGCATCTACCTGTGGATGGGCCTAGGCTTCCTCGCCAAGGGACCGGTGGCGGTGGCGCTGCCGCTGGTGGTGAGCCTGCTGTTCTACCTGTGGCAGCGGCGGCCGCTGGCCTGGCTCAAGGCGGTGTTCAATCCGCTGGGCTGGCTGGTGTTCGCGGCGGTGGTGCTGTCCTGGGTCTGGCCGCTGTATCAGAAGGACCACGGCGAGTTCCTGCGCCACTTCCTGTTCGAGCACAACCTCGGTCGCTACGAGAACACGCTGCAGGGCCACGGCGGCCATCCCTGGTACTACCTGGTCTGGCTGCCGGCCATCGTGCTGCCCTTCACCGCCCTGTTGTGGCCGGTGCTGCGGCGCGCGGCGCAACCGGACCCGCTGGATGGCTACCTACTGATCTGGTTCCTGCTGGTGTTCGTGTTCTTCTCCTTCTCCGGCACGCAGCTGCCGCACTACCTGCTGTACGGCTGTACGCCGCTGTTCATCCTGTTCGGCCGCAGCTGGCGCGAAGCGCCGGCGCGGGTGTGGTCGCTGCTGCCGGCGCTGCTGCTGGCGCTGCTGCTGGCGGCCCTGCCCTGGGTGCTGCCGCGCATCCCGCTGCCGCCGCAGCGCCTCTACGAGAGCGGCATCCTGAGCCTGGCCGCCGCTTCCTTCGGCAGCACCTACCACGCGCTGTCGGCCCTGGCGCTGCTGGTCGTCATCGGGCTGATGCTGTGGCGCAAGGCCGAACCCTGGAACGCCCTGCTCGGCGCCGGCCTCGCCCTTGGCGCGCTGGTCTGGTACGGCGTGGTGCCGGTGGTGGCCGCCGCGCAGCAGGAGCCGGTGCGCGACGCGGCGCTGCGCGCGAAGGAACTGAACCTGCCGGTGGTGAGCTACCACACCTTCCTGCCGAGCTTCTCGGTTTACCGCGGCGCGGTGACGCCGAACCGCCTGCCCGAGCCCGGCGAACTGGTGTTCGTGCGCCTCGACCGCCTGGCCGAGTTGCAACAGGAGCTGGGCGACCAGGTGACCCTGGTGCCCGAGTTCCGCCGCGGCGGCGTGGCGCTGCTGCAACGCCCGGGCGCGCCGGACGCCGGCCGCCCGGCATCGTGAACGAAGCGGCCTGGCCGGCGCGCCTGCGCGCGTTCCGGCGCTTGTCGGTGGTCGAGCTGCGCACGCGGCGCGACCTGCTGCCGTGGAGCCGGCCGGATGCGGTGCGCACCCTCGCCTGGTGGATGCTGGCGCCGCTGGTGGTGGGCACCACCTGGCTCGCCATCGGCGGCTACCACGCGGTGTTCCGGGCGCTGAACTCGCCCTGGGCCGCCCTGCCGGACTGGCTGGCACAATCGATCACCTTCTGCGGCGACACCCTGTTCGGGCTGGTGCTGTTGCTGCTGGTGGCGCGGCGCTTCCCGCAGGTGCTGTGGCTGGCCACCTGCAGCGGCGTGGTCGCCACCGTGCTGGCGCGCGGCCTCAAGGCCCTGGTCGACAGCGCGCGTCCCGGCGCAGTGTTGCCGCCGGACAGCTTCCACCTGGTGGGGCCGCTGTACTACACCCACAGCTGGCCGTCCGGGCACACGGTGACCGCCTTCGTCGCCGCCGCCAGCTTCAGCTGGTTCCTGCCGCAGGCATGGCTGCGCTGGGTCTTCTTCGGCCTGGCCCTGCTGGTCGGCTGGAGCCGCGTCGGCGTCGGCGCGCACTGGCCGCTGGATGTGCTCGGTGGCATGGTCATCGGCACCTTGTCGGTGTTCATCGGCGCGCCGCTGGCGCGGCGCTCGCCCTGGGGCATGAGCGCGCCGGCGCACCTGCTCAGCGTGCTGGCCCTGGCCGGATGCGCCCTGGCGCTGCTGCTGCGCACTCCGCCCTATCCCCTGGCCTGGCCGCTGGCTCACGGCACCGCCGTGGCGCTGCTGACGCTCACCGTCTGGGAATACTTGGTCGGCCCGATCGCCGGTGCGGTCGACCACCGCTCCGCGATCCCGCGGCGCTGAGCTGAGTCGACGCGCACGGCTACGCCGCCGCAGAATCCTGCGTCGACGTAGTTTGAGAGAAGGCGGCCCGCGCCAGCGACACCCCGGCACCCGACTGTACCGCTACCGTTGCTCCCTTCCGGGCCTGGCGGGGTTCACAGCTCGCCGTCGCGGGGGAACCGGCGCGGACCGGGGGTGATTTTCCCCTGTATCAACGCCAGGGGCAAGGCGCAGGCCGCAAGTGGCGGAATTTGTTCAGGACACCTCAAACTACCACTCGTCATTCCCGCTACCACTCGTCAGGCCCGCGAAAACATGTCCCGAGCTTGTCGAGGGGCGGGCATCCAGCTTTTCTTCTCTAGCGCCGCCGTTCGTCCCGAGTAGCGCCGCGAAGCAGCGCGTATCGAGGGAGTGCGCCATCCTCCCCTGTCATCCTGAGCGAAGCGAGGGATGACAGCCAAAGCAAAACTGGATTCCCGCCTGCGCGGGAATGACGAGTCAAAAGGGCAAGATCAGCGCAACCCCGCCACCTTCGCCCGCGGGCGCGCCGCAATCGAAAACCCATGCCCATGCTCCAGCAAATACTCCAGCCACTTACCCAGCATGTGGTTGCGCGCCCACTGATCATGCAGGAACTTGCCCGCTTCCGGGTCGCCCTCGTCGGCCGCCAGCCACGGCAGCCGCTTGCCGCAATGCAGGGCCTCGGCGACGCGGGCGTCGCGGTAGATCTTGATCCACATGTCCGGCTCGAGGCGCTTGCCCTCGGGGCCGTTGAACTCGTAGGTCAAACGAAGCTCTGAGGTATACGGCGCCCGCTCCACCGTCGTGAGGATCAGCGGCAGGTCGGTGGCGCTGCGCGACACGGCGCGCTCGTAAGGCAGTTCCAGCTCGGGAATCAGACGCTCGAGCAGGGTGTAGTTGCGCTCGTACATGTCCAGCAGATGCGCAATGCGCCGTGGCCGCCCGCAGCAGGGGCAGCGTCCGGCGTATGTGGTGTCGAGTTGCATGAACGAAATATAAGATACGGTTCAATGGCGCGACAACGCGCGCGGTTACGAGAAAAAACATGCCAATCCGCGAACTGCAGACCAAGCCCTACTCGGACCAGAAGTCCGGCACCGCTGGACTACGCAAGAAGGTTGCCGTGTTCCAGCAGCCGCATTATCTCGAGAATTTCTTGCAGTCTATTTTCGACGTCGAGACCGGTTGGCGCGGAAAGACCCTGATCATTGGGGGAGATGGCCGCTTTTACAACCGCGACGCCATATACACCGCGATCGCCATGGCCGCCGCCAACGGCATCGCCAAGGTCGTCGTCGGCCAGGGCGGCCTGCTCTCCACTCCCGCCGCTTCGCACCTGATCCGGCTGCACAAGGCCGGCGGCGGCTTCCTCTTCACCGCCAGCCACAACCCGGCCGGTCCGGACGGGGATTTCGGCATCAAGTTCAACATCGCCGGCGGCGGCCAGGCTCCGGAAGGTCTCACCGCCCGCATCTACGAGCACAGCAAGTCGATCCAGCGCTACCGCATCGCCGAGGGCGCCAACTTCGATCTCGACCGCCGCGGCCCGCAGAAGCTGGAGGAGATGGAGATCGAGGTGGTCGACTGCGTCGACGACTACGCCGCGCTGATGCAGGGCCTGTTCGACTTCGAGCGCATCCGCGACTGGATCAAGAAAGGCGGCACGCTGCGCTTCGACGCGATGCACGCGGTAACCGGCCCGTATGCCCAGCGCATCCTGGTGGAGCAGCTCGGCGCGGCGCCGGGCTCGGTGATGAACGCCTGCCCGCTGGAGGACTTCGGCGGCGGCCACCCCGACCCCAACCTGATCTACGCCCGTCACCTGGTGGAGCTGGTGCACGGCCCCAATTCGCCGGATCTCGCCGCCGCCAGCGACGGCGATGGCGACCGCAACATGATCCTCGGCCGCGACATCTTCATCTCGCCCGGCGATTCGCTGGCGATGCTGGCGGCGCACCTGGACAAGCTGCCGGGCTACCGCGGCGGCCTCAGGGGACTGGCGCGCTCGATGCCGACCTGCCGTGCGGTGGACCAAGTGGCCAAAACCCTGGGCGCCGAATTCCACGAGACCCCGACCGGCTGGAAGTTCTTCGCCAACCTGCTCGACGCCGGGCGCCTGACCCTGTGCGGCGAGGAAAGCTTCGGCACTTCGTCGTCGCACGCGCGCGAAAAGGATGGCCTGTGGGCAGTGCTGGCCTGGCTCAACGTGCTGGCCCACACCGGCCAGTCGGTGCAGGAAATCGCGGCCCAGCACTGGCGCCGTTTCGGGCGCCACTACTTCGCGCGCCATGACTACGAGGGGCTGTCCGGCACTGTCGCCACCACCGTGACCCAGGCCTTGGCCGACGCCACCGCCCACCTGGCGGGGAAGAAGTTCGGCGACTGGACCGTGAGCCAGGCCGACGAGTTCAGCTACCAGGACCCGGTCGACGGCAGCATCGCGGTCAACCAGGGCCTGCGCGTGGTGTTCGGCGACGCCGCGCGCATCGTGCTGCGCCTGTCGGGCACCGGCACCGATGGCGCGACCCTGCGCCTCTATCTGGAGCGCTGCGAGAAGGCCGAGAGCGCGTTGAACTGGGACACCAGCGAGGCCCTCGCCGGGCTGGCCGGTGTGGCCGAGCAGGTCACGCGCATCGCCGAACTGACCGGGCGCAAGGCACCGGACGTGGTGACCTGAGCGGAACCTCGCCGCAACAAAAACGCCGCCCTGACAAGGCGGCGCTTTTGTTCAACGGTGCTGTTTCAGCCCTTCTGTCTTTCGCCGCGGGCCTCGCTGCGGCACTGCTTGGCGGCGCCATCCTTCTCGGCCGTGCAGTCGGTCGAGTGGGCGCTGCAGTAGGCCTGGGCCACAGCCATTTTTTCCTTCAGGCAGGTGTCGTACTTGACGCCGTGGATCGCTTTGGCTTTGTGGTGGTGGTGCATGGCCGGCTTGGCGGACGGCCCTGCGGCCTGGTCCAGGGTGGCCGGGGCGGAAGGGTCCTGGGCCAGTGCCGAGGCGCAGAACAAGGCAGCACTCAGGGAAAACATCAGGGCAATGCGGTTGCTCGGCTTCATCGGACATGCCTCCATGGTCGTTGGCGACGGGCTTTTCGGGGGACCCGACACCTGGATTATGCCGCAGGTCGCCTGCCAGTGCGGCGCAAAGCCGCACCAGCAGCCGAATTGCCCCGCTTAGACCTCAGTCGGGGACGCCAAGTTTCTTGTGCACCGACGGACTGGTGGTGGTGTACTGCAGGTGCACTTTCTCGTTCGGGAAAAGCTGGTGCTTGATGGCGAAGGCGGCAAGCGCGCCTTCGTGGAAGCCGGACAGGATCAGCTTTTTCTTGCCGGGGTAGTAGTTGATGTCGCCCACCGCGTAGATGCCCGGGGTCGAGGTCTGGAACTTCTCGGTGTCGACCTCGATCTGGTGCTTGTTCAGGGTCAGGCCCCATTCGGCGATCGGGCCGAGCTTGGGGCTGAGGCCGTAGAAGGCCAGGATGTGGTCGGCCTCGAGCACGTGCTTGGCCTGGTCGATGCCGGTGACGTTGAGCGAAGTCAGGCGCCCGTCAGTCTCGCCATAGCCCAGGGCGGTGCCGAGGATCATTTTGGCCTGCCCGGCATCGCACAGTTCCTTGAACCTGCTGACCGAGGCCGGGGCGGCCTTGAACGCCGCCGAGCGGTGCACCAGGGTCACCGAGGCGGCCTTGCCGACCAGGTTGAGCGCCCAGTCCAGCGCCGAGTCGCCGCCGCCGCAGACCACCACCTTCTTGCCGTGGTGCAGGGTCGGATCCTTGACGCGATAGAACAGCTGCTTGTCGTCGTACTTCTCGATGCCTTCCAGGCGCAACAGCACCGGCTGGAACGCGCCGACGCCACCGGCGATGATCACCGCCTTGGTCTGGAACTCGGTGCCGGTGGAGGTGACGATGCGGAACGTGCCGTCATCCTGCTTCTTCACCTCCTGCACCTGCTGGCCGAGGTGGAAGGTGGGCGAGAACGGCTTGATCTGCTTCAGCAGGTTCTCGACCAGCTCCAGCGCGCCGACGGTGGGAAAGCCGGGGATATCGTAGATGGGCTTGTCCGGATACAGCTCGGCGCACTGGCCGCCGATGATCGGCAGCGCGTCGATGACATGTGCGCGCATGTCGAGCAGGCCCAGCTCGAATACCTGGAACAGGCCGCAAGGGCCCGCGCCGACGATCACCACATCAGTCTGAATCATGAAAGTCCCGAATGTCTGCGTGCTTTTTTGAGCGCGCCGGCCGTCAGCCGGCATCTCGGACGAAAGGGCCGCCATCGCGGGCCTTCCGGACGGGCGCACCCGGCCCGGCCGGGCGGGATGCTGGGCAGCAGTTTAACCCCTGCGGGGCGGCGGGAATCACCCGTTGGGGGTAGTCGCTCGGACGGCAAGGCGCAGCGCTGCGGTGGGACCGGACGGGCGCGGCAGGGTGGCCCTGAGGTGCCCTTCCCTGGGCCGTTGGTCCGTTGTGCTGTGCGTGGCAGTCTAGGCCCGCTCTCTTACGTGGGTATTACGCGGGGATGACGCCGCCGCTCAGCGCCGCAGCCCCTTTTCCTGGATCACGGTTGCGGCGATCTCCTCGATCGACATGTTGGCCGAGTTGACGAAGGGCACGTTGCGGCGGCGGTACAGCTGCTCGACCTGGCGCAGCTCGTAGGCGCACTGCGCCAGGGAGGCGTACTTCGAGCCGGGGCGGCGCTCGCTGCGTACCTGCGCCAGCCGCTCCGGGTCCGAGGTCAGGCCGAACAGCTTGGCCTCGTGCCCGACCAGGGCCTTGGGCAGGCGCAGCTGCTCCAGGTCGTCCTCGGTCAGCGGGAAGTTGGTGGCGAAGATGGCGTGCTGCAGCGCCAGGTAGAGAGTGGTCGGCGTCTTGCCGCAGCGCGAGGGCGCGACCAGGATCACGTCGGCCCGCTCCAGGCTGCGCGTGCTCTGGCCATCGTCGTGCTCCATGGCGTAATTCATGGCGTCGATGCGGGCGTGGTAGCGCGAGCTGTCGGCCATGCCATGGGCGCGGCCCTGGGCGTGGGTGGACTTCTGCGCCAGCTCGGCCTCGATCGGCGCGATGTAGGTGTCGAACAGGTCGAGGAACAGCGCCTTGGCGCCGCGCAGGATGCCGCGCACCTCCTCGTTGACGGTGGTGCTGAACACCATTGGCCGCTCGCCGCCGCTGGCGGCGAGATGGTTGATGTACTCCACCGTGACCCGCGCCTTTTCCGGAGTATTGATGAAAGGCAGCGTGGTCTTGGCGAACTCTACGCCCTCGAACTGGGTCAACAGGGTGGCGCCCAGGGTCTCGGCCGTGATGCCGGTGCCGTCGGAAACGAAGAAAACAGTCTTCTGCTTGCTCATGTGCTCGAGTATCGGAACCGCGCGGCTGCGGCCGCATCCGCCATCCGGACGGGACCCCTACAGCCCTGCCTTGGTATCATGTATCGGTTCGGGCGGTCCGGCCCCGCCCCCGGCGGGCCCAGGCCTCGCCCCTATCATCGGCCTTATACGAGTCGCGCAACAACCCCGCGGACCCGCCGCCCCGGCCCCAGGGCCCGGCGACAGGCCTGCGCCGGCATCAACGAATGACGAAGGAAGCAAGCATGGGTACCCCGACGGTCCTCTGGTTCAAGCAGCTGGGCATGCACGATGTCGAGCTGGTCGGCGGCAAGAATTCCTCGCTGGGCGAGATGATCCAGCACCTGAGCAAGGCCGGCGTGAGCGTGCCGGACGGCTTCGCCACCACCGCCGCGGCCTACCGCGAGTTCCTGGCCCACGAGGGCCTCGCCGACCGCATCAACGCGCAGCTCTCCGCGCTGGACGTGGACGACGTGCAGACCCTGGCCAAAACCGGCAAGGCGATCCGCGAGGCGGTGATCAAGGCGCCTTTCCCCGCCACCCTGGAGCAGGAGATCCGCGCCGCCTACCAGCAGCTGCTGGACCAGGCGGGCGTGGAAATCTCGGTGGCCGTGCGCTCCTCCGCCACCGCCGAGGACCTGCCCGATGCCTCCTTCGCCGGCCAGCAGGAAACCTTCCTCAACGTGCGCGGCATCGAGGACGTGCTGCACAAGATGAAGGAGGTGTTCGCCTCCCTCTTCAACGACCGCGCCATCGCCTACCGCGTGCACCAGGGCTTCGACCACGCCAAGGTGGCGCTGTCGGCCGGCGTGCAGCGCATGGTCCGCTCCGACATCGGCAGCAGCGGCGTGATGTTCACCATGGACACCGAGTCCGGCTTCCGCGACGCGGTGTTCATCACCTCCTCCTACGGCCTGGGCGAGGCCGTGGTGCAGGGCGCGGTGAACCCGGACGAGTTCTACGTCTACAAGCCGGGCCTCAAGGCGAAGCGCCCGGCCATCCTCAAGCGCGGCCTGGGCGAAAAGGCCAAGAAGATGGTCTACGCCGACGCCGCCGGCCACGGCAAGGCGGTGGAGTTCGTGGCGGTGGCCGAGGCCGAGCGCCGCAAGTTCTCGCTCACCGACGCCGACGTCGAGGAGCTGGGCCGCCAGGCCATGACCATCGAGGCCCACTACGGCCGGCCGATGGACATCGAGTGGGGCAAGGACGGCAAGGACGGCAAGATCTACATCCTGCAGGCGCGCCCGGAGACGGTGAAGTCCCGCGCCGCCGGCAACACCCTGCGCCGCTACAAGCTCAAGGGCCGCAGCTCGGTGCTGGCCGAAGGGCGCGCCATCGGCCAGAAGATCGGCGCCGGCAAGGTGCGCAACCTCAAGTCGCTGGAGGAGATGGCGCGGGTGCAGCCCGGCGACGTGCTGGTCACCGACATGACCGATCCCGACTGGGAGCCGGTGATGAAGCGCGCGTCCGCCATCGTCACCAACCGCGGCGGCCGCACCTGCCATGCGGCGATCATCGCGCGCGAGCTGGGCATCCCGGCCGTGGTCGGCACCGGCGACGCCACCGACAAGCTCAAGGACGGCGCGGAAGTGACCG
The DNA here is from genome assembly GCA_964458725.1 of uncultured Nevskia sp. Classification (GTDB taxonomy): domain Bacteria; phylum Pseudomonadota; class Gammaproteobacteria; order Nevskiales; family Nevskiaceae; genus Nevskia. The sequence goes on from CAYWPB010000046.1 coordinate 9,442, forward strand.
TGTCCTGCGCCGATGGCGACCCCGGCTTCGTCTACGAGGGCCACGTCGACTACGTCGTCGACGAGGTGGCGCCGGACAAGATGCCGGAAATCCCCACCAAGATCATGATGAACGTAGGCACGCCGGACCAGGCCCTCGGCTTCGCCTACCTGCCTCAACAGCGTCGCCGGCTCGCCGCCCTCGAGTTCATCGTCAACCGCCAGATCGGCATCCACCCGCAGGCCCTGCTGGAGCTGGACAAGCAGCCGCCGGACGTGCGTCGCATCGTCGACCAGATGATCTCGGCCTACCCCAGCCCGATCGATTATTTCTGGATGCGCCTCGCCGAGGGCATCGCCACCATCGCCGCCGCGTTCGCGCCGGAGCCGGTGATCGTGCGCCTGTCGGACTTCAAGTCCAACGAATACGCCAACCTGGTCGGCGGCGCCAAATACGAGCCGCACGAGGAAAACCCGATGCTGGGCTTCCGCGGCGCCTCGCGCTACATCTCCGAGAGCTTTCGCCCCTGCTTCGACCTTGAGTGCAAGGCGCTGAAGTACGTGCGCGACGAAATGGGCCTGGGCAACGTGCAGGTGATGGTGCCGTTCGTGCGCACCCTCGACGAGGCGCGCCGCGTCTCCGAGATCCTCAAGGAAAACGGCCTGGAGCGCGGCAAGAACAATCTCAAGCAGATCATGATGTGCGAGCTGCCGAGCAACGCCGTGCTGGCCGAGGAATTCCTCGAATACTTCGACGGCTTCTCGATCGGCTCCAACGATATGACCCAGCTGACCCTGGGCCTGGACCGCGATTCCGGCCTGGTCGCCGGCGCCTTCGACGAGCGCAACCCGGCGGTGAAGAAGATGCTGCACATGGCCATCTCGGCCTGCCGCAAGCAGGGCAAGTACGTCGGCATCTGCGGCCAGGGCCCCTCGGACCACCCGGAGCTGGCGCGCTGGCTGCTCGACGAGGGTATCGAGAGCATGAGCCTGAACCCGGACACGGTGGTCGAGACCTGGCTGTTCCTGGCCGGGCAGAAGGCCTGAGCATGCGCCGCGCCCGGCGCCTCGCCGCGGCGCTGCTGCTGTGCGGGCTGGCGGGCCCGGCCGTCGCCGACCCGCCCGGCCGCTTCGACTACTACGTGCTGAGCCTGTCCTGGTCGCCGCAGTACTGCGCCGGTTCGCACCGCGACGACGGCACGCAGTGTTCGCGCCCTTACGCCTTCGTCGCGCACGGCCTGTGGCCGCAGAACGAGCGCGGCTACCCGCGCGACTGCCGCAGTCGCGAGCGCGTCAGCGACGCCACCATCGACCACATGCTGCCACTGATGCCCAGCCGCGGCCTGGTCATCCACGAATGGCGCAGCCACGGCGCCTGCAGCGGCCTCGACGCCGACGACTACTTCGCCAAGGTGGAGCAGGCTTACCGCAGCGTGCGCATCCCGCAGCGCTACCAGTCCCTGGACCGCTACATCACCGTTTCGCCGGCACAGCTCAAGCGCGACTTCGTCGCCGCCAATCCGCAGCTGCACGAGTCCGGCCTGGCGGTGGAGTGTTCCGGGCGCTACTTGCAGGAAGTGCGGGTGTGCCTGAGCCGGCAGTTGCAGCCGCGGGATTGTGGGGTGGATGTGGAGGATCGGTGCGGGGGTAGTACTACGCTGCGACCGGTGCGCTAAAGAGCATACGCCATAGGTCGCGCGACAACTTCCTTCATCTGCAGCTCATTACCTGAGCCCTGGCTAACTCTCAAGGGAAAGGGAATAAAGCTGCGGCGTTCTGACATTTCCACCCGTTAGCGGCCAAGATCAGCGCAGGAAGTTATTTCCTGCGACGGAAGGGCAGCTTTTCGCTCGCGCCTATTGCAAGAACGGATCGAGCGATCCAATCGCAGCATCTAGACTTCGAGCTTTGGCATGCGCAATAGCGATACCAACTGCCGAGAGCATAAATCTGGGAATAGGCGTCTTGTCCCAACATTCAAACAGCACCGACAGGGACGGGGCAATTTGAAGCACGACTCCCTTTACATCGTCTTCAGGCATCTGATTTGATGCGTAAATTGCATTCAGCCTCACCTTCTTGTCTTCCGGGAGCGAGGCGAAAACTTCATTGGAAACTTCCAGGTTTACTGGCGTGAGCTGCCATTTTGTCGGGTCGGCAGTGCAAGGCATGAAGACGTGTTGACCCGTTTGAGTTGTCATAGCCAAGTTCAGATCCGGCACTTCAGCCTGGCTGAAGCCCTTCATGAACATGAAGGTGTAGCTGTTGAGAAATGCTTTAGCCAGCGTCGTCCCGCCTAGCTGCAGAATTAATCCGCAGCCCACTGCGCCCATATGTACATACGCAGAGGACTTCATGGGCAAGCTGCTCAACATCGGCTCGATACTGCGCTTGACGAACTCTGCAAATCGTTCCCGGCTTACGACGCTCAGATTTCGAGTATTGATGGTAAGGAAAATCGTGGTGAGTGCCGCAACTTGCTCGTTGGTCAGCTTGGGGGCCACGAGCAGCGCTTCACTTATGATGAGTTGCTCAATGTCACGATTGGGAAGTTTCGCTCGGTCGACTAGCATGCTGACAAGCAAGTCCCCTAGGTTCTTATCGCCGGCCTTTGCATATTCCTTTTGAACGGAAAAAAGTGCGTCCTGAAATGCCGGTGTCTCAGCCTGATTTAGCCCCTCAGGATGCTCGGCCTGGAGCTTTGTCAGAAACTTGTCAGTGATCTCCTCTCCGCGATCTCTAGCAACTGAAGCAGCCGTACCTCGCATCTCCATGAAATTCGCGCGGAAGACATCCATCGCAATGTCCCGAGCCTCTTGAATCGAGATTCCATTGGTTATGTTGACGGTAACGTTGCCTTGCGCCTGGATCGCAGTTGAGCCATTTTGCGCTGACTGTTCCTGATCTTTAATTCCCATCGGCTCTACCTTTGCCCCGTACATTGACCGCACCAGTACTAGCGTCGCGACCAGCCTGGATGCCGATCGAGCCGTTCGATACCGACTGACTCTGAGCGGCACGCGCGGAATCGCGGGTAGCGAAGTGGACCCCGATAACAGCCGCAACAGCCGCTAGCGTCGCAACTCCCGAGTCCCAACCCGGCTCGTGGTACAACCACGCAAAACTGGCTGCTAGAACCATCAAGCTAAGCATGTAATAGAGAATTTTCATTTTCGTCCCCGCCACGTTCGGCTGACCAGGAGTGTCGTCGAACCGACATTTAGCTTACATATTGGTAGCTCGTAGGTTGGGGTGAGCGAAGCGAACCCCAACGGTCGCGTGCCGGTTTAGGTGTTTAGCAGCTCAACTAAACCTTGATGGTAAACAAGTCGCTCAGGACCAGAATGTTCCATGGCGGCTGCATGTTTGGCGCAGAAGGCCAACCCGATGAGAGCCATGCTTGAGCAAGCTTGATACAAGCACCTGGTGGCGGACAAGCCCACCTGAAGCTCCTTTTGCTTCCAGTAGGCGTTTCTAAGTTCTTCGGCACGGCTGCTGGCTGAGCGGCGAGCGTCTGCTATTGCTGCCCGCAGATGCCCTGTGGATCGAGCCTGACACCATTTGATCCAAAGACCATCATCCAGATCCCCTTTTTGAACCGGCGATGACACCTTGCTTCCTCCGGAGAGGACATGCTCGATGAACTGATCGGGAAGAGTGACCGCGTGATCTCGGATGTAGTGGCTAAGCCCTTCCGGCCAAACCCAATAGCCATCCGTCAACTCTCTATAACCCATATGAACATGGATGCAGCCAAATCGACACCATGAAAGGCCGCGATACTCTGCGAATAGACTTCCAGCATCCAAGTATTCGGCAATCCGGCGCTTGGTCTCCGGTGGGAGTTCGCCAATCAACTCCTGTGGCGGAAAGTAGTTCGTATCCGCAAGCGACTCAATCCAGTAGCCAATTAGATGCATTGGGTTGCTCTGAACGCTCAGGCAACTAGCCTAGCCGAAAGCGGTCATTCACGACCGACAGCTTTCGGGCCATCGGACCTCTTTTCCATGGGAGATAGTCGGATGCGCGAAGCGCTTCCGACCTAGCAGTTTTTGATGTCCCCCCGTTGGCGGCGCCGAGCACCGCAAGCCGGAGCGATAGGGGCCGGCGCGTGTTGTTCGCGCCGGGCGAGGCAGGATGCCGAAGCGTCCGACGTCAGGCCAGGGATGGCCTGTCGGCGGACCCCGCTCCGGCTGCGGAGCGCAGGGCACCCTCTCACCGCGCTTCTTCTTTTGCGGTGAGAGGGCGTCGCCTCCGGGGCGGCGCTTTTTGGTTACTTTTTGGCGCTGCTGCCAAAAAGTAACTCGCCTGTAGGCGAAAACCCACGACGTCATTACGGGAAGGCAGACGCGGCGCGTGACGCTTTGCACGGCACCGGATCCTGCCCCCGGATCAAGTCCAGGGTCAGGATGACAAGCAAAAATGGATCCCCGCCTTCGCGGGGATGACGAGTGAGGGGAGACGATTAGGTCCCGTGCAGCGACTGCATCCCCCCACTGAACTCCCTCCCCTGCTTGCGCGCCCGCTTGTCCAGATACATCGCCCGATCCGCCGCCTCGGCGGCGGCTGGAAGCCCGCCATGCGCACTACGCAGGGCGTAGCCGATCGACGCCGACACCCCCACCGCCTGCAGGGACCGGCGCAGCCGCTCCTCCACCGCCGGCACCACTTCCGGCACCAGCTCGGTGGCGAGGAACGCATATTCGTCGCCGCCGACGCGCGCCACCACATCGCGGCGGCGCACGCAGCCGCGCAGGGCCTGGGCGGCACGCTGCAGGAAGGCGTCGCCGGCGGCATGGCCCTCGCGGTCGTTGATGGCTTTGAGGCCGTCGAGGTCGATGATGAAGACGCCGGCGTCAAGGTTCTCGCGCTGGCTGCGCTGCTCCTCGATCAGCAGGCACTGCTCCCAGCCGCGGCGGTTGTAGAGCAGGGTCAGGGCATCGGTGGCGGCCTCGCGGCGCGCCTGCTCCTCGCGCAGGGCGAGCTGGTGCCGCTGCTCCACGTACAGGCGCATGATCAGCTCGGCATTGCGGATCAGCAGCACGATGAACACCATGACGCTGGCAGCGACGGTGATGGCCACGCCCAGCGACAGGTCGATGTAGCCCTGGCGGATGGCCCAGACCTGCAGATAGCCGAACAACACCGGCACCAGCACCGCGGCTAGCAGCAGGCGCCGGCTGGCGAGACCGCCATCTGGCTGGGCATGGATCAGGCTGGCCAGGCCGCGGCCGGGGTGGAGGCTCTGCAGGCCGGCGGCGAGCAGGGTCATGCTCAGCGCCGCCAGCGGCGGCATGCCGAAGCGCACGCCGGCCTCGGGCTGGCCGAGACGGTCGAAATCGAAGACGAAGCTGAGTAAGGCCGCTGCGGGCAGGAACAGGCTGGCGGCGGCGGCGACGTCGGCCAGGTCGAAGCGGTCACGACGGCGGCCGAAGTAAAGCCAGGCAGCGAGGCCGAACAGCACGAAGGTCAACGCGGTCTGCGGCGAGGGCCGGCCGTCGTAGTCGAGGTCGGCGGCGCGCACGCGGCTGGGGTAGACCAGATTGCCGATGCTGCTGTCGAAGCCAAGCAGGTATTCGATCATGACGACCGCGCCGACGGCGGCCAGCAGCATCGCCAGCAGGCGGCCGCCGCGCCGCAACAGCACCGACTGGCGGTTGGTGCAAGCGGCGCAGGCCAGCAGGATCACGGCTGAGACGCACAGGCACAGGGCGGTGAGCGGCACTTCGGCCGGCTGGCTCGGCACCACCTGGATCAGCCAGTTCCAACCCAGGCGCCAGGCGCCGAGCAAGGCGCAGCCGGCGGCCGCCGCGAACAGCGCGCAAGCCAGGGCAAACCTGGGCAAGACTACGCGCACACCGGAATCCTCCGTTCCATGGGACTCGCCTTCCCTGCCGTCCAAGTCTAGCTCCGGAGTCCTCATGACGGGAAGCCTATGCCAGGACCATGCCGCACCGGAACCAGGCGAGGACGAACGGTAGGAAGGGGAAGTTCAAGGCACACGCAGATCTTCGATGCCGACACCAGGGCGCTGCACCAGGCGCTGGCGGAACCAGTTGAAAGCAGCCGCGGCCTGGGCGGCGGGCCCCTTGATGCCGAACTCGATGTGGCGCGGGCGGCTGCCGTCGCCGCGATACGGCAGGCTCGACAGCTTCACCGCCGGGAACTCGCGCAGGGTGGCCTCCATCAGGTCGAGCAGGTCGCCCTCGGCGCTCGAGCCCAGCGCGCGCAGGGAATATTCCACCGGCGGGTCTCCGCGCTGCAGGCCGCGCAGCGGGCCGTCCAGCACCCATTGCAGCATCGGCCAGGCCATCTCCGGGAAACCGGGCACGAAGTAGCAGCGGCCGATCGAGAAGCCGGCGACGCGGTTCACCGGATTGGGGATCAGGCCGGCGCCTTGCGGGAAATGCGCCATCAGCACGCGGTTGGGATGGGCGCGCTCGCCGTACTCGGCCTCGATCAGCGCCACGCCTTCCGGGTGCGCCAGCAACGGCACGCCGAAGGCCCGCGCCGCCGCCTGGCGGGTGCAGTCGTCCGGGGTGGCGCCGATGCCGCCGCAGGACAGCAGGGTGTCGCCGCGCGCCTGCGCCGCGGCGATGGCCGCCGCGATTTGCGCCTCGTCGTCGCCGAGGAAGTGCGCCCAGTTGAGGGCCATGCCGCGCGCGGCGAGCAAGCCGATGACGTGCGGCAGGTGCCGGTCGACCCGCTTGCCGGACAACAGTTCGTCGCCGATGACCAGCAGGCCGAGCTGCATGCCGTTCGCCTACTCCACCGCCCAGCCGTACTTCTCGACGGCGTTGAAGATGTCGGTCTCGGTGACGATGCCGATCATGTCCTTGCCCTGGGCCACGGTGAAGCGGCTGAGGTTGCTGTCGG
>CAYWPB010000047.1:0-16227 GCA_964458725.1 uncultured Nevskia sp.
GACCTGTCGGTGACGCCGCCGGACGACGACTTCACGCCGGGCTCGGTGCAGAAGCTGACCAACAAGTAAGCGCTGGTCTGCGCCATCTTCAGAAGATGGCGTGTTCCTCGGTGAGGAACACTCGCGAGCGGGCGAAGTCGATGAAAGTGGATTCGTCTTCGAGCAGCTCCTGCATCGCCTTGAGGCCCTCGGGCGTGCCCAGGGCGGCGCGCAGCGCGTCCGCGCTGTCCCACCATACTTCGGTGATCCCGTCGTAAGGCGCTTCGAGGCCGCGTGACTGCCGCAGCAGCTCGTTCAGCTGCGGCTCGACGGTATGGCTCTGCAGGTACTTCGTCGCACGCAAGGCCTGCTGCCGTTCGGTGACCTTCGGCGCATGTTGCGCCAGCCAGTAGGAATGGAACGCTTCGGGGGCGACGTCCTTCTTCCGGGTCAGGCAGTAAACCAGCTTGATCATCGGCGCCTCCTTCAGGATTGCGTCCCGGCCGCGCCGGCACGGCCCGCGCTAGTGGTTGCCGGGAATCGCGCCCTTGGCCTGCTTCGCCAGTACCCCGGTCGGCAGCACGCGCAGCAGCTTGCCGACGACGTTCCACGGCCATACCGGTACGGTGGAGTTGCCCACGCCGCGCTCGATCAGGTCGGCGATGATGCGCGCACCCTTGGCGACGTCGATCAGGAAGGGACGGCTCGGCATGTCCTGGTTGATCGGCGTGTCGATGTAGCCGGGGAACAGGGTGGTGACGCCGATCGGCGTGCCGTGCAGCTCGGCCCGCGCGGCATCGGCGTAGACCGCGATGGCCGCCTTCGAGGCGCTGTACGAGCCGGCGCCGGGCAGGCCGCGGAAGGCGGCGACCGAGGAAATCACCACCACGCGCCCGCGATTCTGGGCACGGAACAGCGCCACCGCGGCGTCGATCGTGGCCATGGCACCGATCACGTTGGTCTCGATCACCGCCACGTCCCCGTCGAAATGACCGGAACCGACCGGGCCGGTGCTGCCGATCCCGGCGTTGGCGATGATCAGGTCGAGGCCGCCGTGCGCTTGCGCGGCGTCGGCGATGGCCTTGCCCACGTCGGCGTAGCGGGTCACGTCGAGCGCGCGCACCTCGACCTTGCGGCCGGGATGCGCGGCCAGGATCGACGCCTTGACCTGTTCCAGGCTGTCGCTGCGCCGCGCCGCCAGCACCAGGTCGTAGCCGCGAGCGGCGAGTTCCGGGGCGAGGGCCTGGCCGATGCCGGAGCTGGCGCCGGTGAGAAAAGCGGTCTTGGTCATGTGCGAAGTCCCTGAGGAAATGGTGCCTAAAAATAATAAGCCCGGCCGGAGCCGGGCTTCAGTGAATTTTTCCTGACGGGCTAGACGCCGGCCGCGTGCAAGGCATTGCCCGCCGCGATCGGGTCGAGCGTTCGCTCGTAGGTGTCGACCCAGTTGCGGTAGGTCCGCATCTGTCCTTCCTGGTGCGGGTGGTAGCCGGGCCGGTAATAGGTGAAGTAATGGCCCAGCACCGGCATGTACAGCCCCCCCGGCTTGTACAGCCACCACAGCCCGCGTGCCCAAAGTTTCACGCGCTGGAAGAAGCTGAAGCCGTCGACGCGGAACATGTGGCCCATGATCAGGAAGGTATGCAGCGGCAGGCCCCAGGACACGTGCAGCATCGCCAGGATGCGGGTGAGGTAGCCGACCTTCGCCACCTTTTGCATCACGTCGTAGGCCACCGCCTTGTGCTCGATCTCCTCGATCGCGTGCCAGGCATACATGGCGCGGATGCGCGGGTCGGTGTCCTGCAGCACCTCGCGCCGCTCGAAGAAGCTGTGCGCCATGATCGCCGTCATGTGCTCGGACGCGGCGGTCATGGCCAGGGTGTAGCCACGTGAGAAGTAGCGGCGGAACACGCCGTACATGATGCGGTTCTGCCGCTCCAGCAGGCGCGGTACGTTCACTCCCTGCTGCTCCAGGCGGTTGTTGAACTGGGTGTGCACCATGCCGTGCTGGCCTTCCTGGCGGATGAAGTCCTTCACGTCCTGCTGCAGGGCCGGGTCGGTGACCTGCTCGCGGTAGTCGCGCACGCAGGTGATGAAGAACTTCTCGCCCTCGGGGAACAGCGTCGACATGGCGTCGAACAGGCGCGTCTTGAACGGATCGCCGCCGAACCAGTACCTGGGAATGTCGCCGTCGAGCCCGAAATCGAGCTTTTCGCGCGGCACGATGGCCATCTCACCCATGTCGCCTCATCCTCCATACGCAGCTTATGGTGCCACTGTAGGACGCCGCGTCCGCCTGCCGCTATGACCGGCTGCGACCATAGGGAACATTTTGCGACTTCGTTGGAAGCCGCGCCAGACGGGGGGCGCAGGTGGTTTGGCGTGAACTGGGTCAAATTTGCCTCAACTTTGCCCATCCGATCCGGCCCGCGCCTGTGTAATCTCACACCTCAGGCAAAGCAGGGGATGAGGGGAACATCATGACAACCGAAACCACGCTGGACCGCCGCGGTTTGCTGCTGGCCGCAGCGACCATGCTCGCCGAGCGGGTCGACCCCCTCAGCCTCACCGAGGCCGAGCTGGCGCAGGCTGTCGGCGTCTCGCTCGACGAGTTCAGCCGTGAGTTCGACGGCGTCGAGGCCTACCTCGCGGCCGTGCAGATGCGCTTCTTCGAAGGGCGCCTTAACGCGGTCATCGGCAAGGCCGGCGCCATGAAACCCGGCTTCGACCGCATCCGCGCCGCCTGGGCCAGCTACCTCGACTACTCGGTACAGCACGCCGGGCTGTTCGCCTGGTGCCGTCGCGCGCGTCAGCGCTTTCCGACCCTGCGCGAGGAAGTGCGACGCCGCAACCATGGCGTGCTGCTGATGATCCAGATGGAGTTCTCCGCGCTGAAGTGCCCGCACCCGATGGAGAGCGCGCGCCTGGCCGTCGGCATGGTGCTCGAAACGGTCAAGCTGGAGACCGAGGCGCGTGCCCGCAACGACGCGATGCGCGCGCAACTGTGGGCCGCGCTGGAACTTTTAGCCCGAACTTAAGTGCCGTTCCAGGGTCTGTGAAAGCCGGCCGCGCGCGCCTGCGCGGCCGGGGCTACAATTCACCGGCGTTTGCCCAAGATAAAAAAGGAGATGCAGCATGACCTTGGAACAGTTGACGGACCATCTGAGCGAGCAGCTGTCGATCAGCAAGGTTCAGGCGCACGAAGCGGTGCATGTGCTGACCAAGCAGATCACCTCCGCCCTGCTGGCCGGTGACCGTGTCAGCCTGCCGGGCCTGGGTTCCCTGTCCGTCGGCGTGCGCAAGGCGCGCACCGGCCGCAACCCCCGCACTGGCGAAACCATCCAGATCGCCGCCCGCAAAGTCGTGAAATTCTCCGCTTCCTCGCAGCTCACCGGCGTCCTCAACCCCGAGGCCAAGTAAGACCGTCGCGGACCGTCCGCGGCGTCCGCGGACGGTTCCCGTTTCCACCGCCGTTGACGCCGTGCCCACCCCAAGGCGGGCATGGCGGTGTCCGCTTGCCCGGTGCAGACGCGCGCCGCGTTAAAATGGCCGGGTTGCACCATCCAAGAGCGGATTTTTTGAACACGCACTGGCGCTTCCGGCACGGGGATCGCACGCTCGGCCCTTATCCGTGGCCGCTGCTGCTGATGCTGCACGCCCGCGGTTCGCTGTCCGACGAGGCCGAGGTGCAGAGTGCCGAAGGCGGTCCCTGGATGCCGCTGCGCCAGGCCATGGCGGAGCAGTCGGCGCCGCCCGCGACCGCCGGGTCGGCGTCCTCGCCCGTGGAGCTCGCGGCGCCGCATCCCTATCACTGGCAGTTCGTGCTCGGCTATGTGCTGCCGCTGCTGCTGCTGGTATTCGCGTTCTACTGGGTCATCTACAGCGTCCGCGACGACATTGATCCGCGGCCGTGGTGGATGGCGCTCGCCGCGATCAGCCTGGTCATTCCGCTGTGGTACCTGAGCGGCGCCTTCTGGTTCTGGAACGCCAGCACCCAGCACGAAGGCGCCTCGCAGCGCCTGCTGTCGCGCGGCACCATCCTCGGTCTCGGCCTGCTGCTGCTGGCGCTGATCGCCATCAACTACCGTCCGCTCAAGGCACTGGTCGGCATCGCCACCGCGCCCGATCCCTACGGCCAGTTCGTGATCCGCTTCGAGGACGGCGGACGCACCGTGGTTTATCAGGGGCCGCTGGGCTACGCCGCGCCCGCCAGCCTGCACGCCGCGCTGGCGAGCCATCCGGGCGTCGACACCGTGGTGCTCGACAGCGTCGGCGGCTGGATGGTTTCCGGCCGCGGCCTGACTCGCGTGTTGCACGAAGCCGGCATCAAGACCGCGGTGGCGCGCCATCTTTGCGCCAGCGCCTGCCTTCTCGCCTTCGAAAGCGCGCCGCAGCGCGTGCTCGCGGCCGACGCCGTGCTCGGCTTCCACTCCGAGTCCAATCAGTTCAGCTGGGCGGCCGGCAGCGGCGACGACGACAACGACAGTTTCGTGGAGCTGTTCGGTGCGCGCGGCGTGCCGCGGGCCTTCGTCGACAAGGCCATCGGCACTCCGGCCAGCACTTTGTGGCGCCCGGGCGTCGCGGAGCTGTTCCGCAATCACGTCATCGACAGCGTGCGCGTCGACGGCCGCGATCTGGGCGCCGACGAGTACTTCCCGGCAGTGGTCGACAAGTACTTCGAGGCGCCGGACTTTGCGCCGCTGGCGCGTGGCCTGCGTGAATTCGCACCGGAGCATCTGCTCAAGCTGCGCGCGGACGTGGCCGAGCTGCTGCGGCAGGGCGCGGTCGGCGAGCGGGTCGGTCAGGCGACGCTGGGCGCCATCGACGCCGACGAACAGCTGGCCCTGCAGCGCGCCGACGACGGCGCGCAGCTGGAGCGCGCCGGCCTGATCGAGGACCTGCTGGCCGATTTCAGCGAGCGCTCGCCGGGCCTGTGCTATTCCATCTGGACCGGCGACAACCCCGGCGCGCTCAGCGCCGGGTTCACGCCGGCGCAGCAGCGCGCCTATACCCGCGTCATGGGCGACATGCTGGTCTCCGCCGCGCACGACCCGCGCCCGCCGCCCAGCGATGAAGATGGCGCCGACCTGATGGGCCGCGCGGTGCGCCCGGCTTACCTCAAGTACGGGCGTCTGGTGTTCGACGTGCCGGCGGCGCGCCGGGAGAACCGCATCGGCGACGACGCCATCTGCGACATCGCATTGGGCACCTACCGCCAGATCCACGCTATGCGCCCCAGCGAGGCGGGCGCCGCCATGCGCTGGCTGGCGCACGGCAATCATCCGGGCGGGGAATAGCTGAGCTCCTCTCTCCGCGTGCGGGAGAGGGGACCGCATGGCTGCATCAAAAACGAAAGTGCTCTACGGCGGGTCGATTCGCCCGTACAGGCCATCCGCCTCGTCGTTGCTGCCCGCGGTGAAGAACAGGCTGGTGGCCGGCTGGCCGAACAGGCCGTTGCCGAAGGCCAGGCCCCACAGGCCGTCGATGACGATGGCCTTGCCGCTGCTGTCGCCGAGAACGCCGAGCAGCGCGCCGGAGTTGAGGTCAAAGGCGTTGATCCGGCCGTCGCCGAAATTGCCTACCAGCAGTGCGTTGCTGAACTGGCCGAAGCCGGCCGGCGCCTGCATCATGCCCCAGGGGGCGTCGAGCGGACTGCCGCTGACGAGGCGACGCTGCAGCTTGCCCGCCGGGTCGTAGACGTCGATCAGGCCCAGACCTGGGCCATCCACCTCGTCGTGCCGCTCCGGCGTCTGCTGCATGGCATAGCTGACGTAGAGCATGCCGCCGATGTTCTGGATGCCGAACGGAGCGTAGCCGGACGGCAGGTTCGGATCGGTGAAGCCGCCGTTGGCCGGCTGCTTGTTGAAGCCGCTGTCGAACACGTCGACCTTGCCGTTGTGGAAGTCGGTGGCGTAGAGGAAGGCGGCGCCGTTGTTGCTGGCCAGGGCCAGGCCCTTGTACACCGCACCGCCCATGCCGTCGTCGTAGGCGAGGATGGCGTTGGTTGTGTTGACCAGCATTGACCAGCCGGTGAGGGTGCCGCCTTCGCCGTCGAAGATGAACTGGGCCGAGCCGGACAGCAGGCCATTGCTGACGTTGAAGCCGCCGCCGCCGTTGTAGACGATGCCGGTCGGCGCAGCCGGTCCGTTGCTGCCGGCTGGAATCGCCACGGTGAGCGGGAACTTGCTGCCCTGGCTGATGTAGAGGGTCGAGGTGCTGCTGCCATTGTTGGCGATCCATACCGGCCCGATCGGATTGAACACGATGCCCCAGGGGTTGACCAGCGGCGCGTCGCTGTTTGGCGCTGGCACCTTGCCGTCCGAGGTCAGGGCGCTGACGGTGTAGCCGCCTGCCGCAACGGCGCCACCGGAAGAGGCGCCGGACGGGTCCGGGGCGCTGCTGCCGGTACAGGCCGCCAGCAGCAGGACGCTGGCGGCAAGGCACAGCCGTTGCGGATGTGTGTTCATGCGGAACTCTCCCGGGCGGCGCTGAACGCCATCAGCCGTGAGTGCCGTCCTCGCCGCCAAAGGTTGCCCGCCGGGCGGATTGACCGCACCGCCCGCGGCTGCGGCCATGCGATCATGGTTCACCGCAGGCGCCGGGGCATAGCCTGCGCTACGGCCACCGCCAGGGGAGGAGATCATGGAAATCAACGGCATCGCCCACGTCATGCTCACGGCGGGCGACTTCCCGCGTTCGCGCGAGTTCTACCGGGAGCTGCTGCCTTTCCTCGGCCTGAAGCCGGTGATTGACACCGCCGGCTGGTATTACTGCGTCGGCGGCCGCACCGCCTTCGGCATCCGCGAGTGCGCGCCCGAGCACGGCGGCGAGCGCTTCGTCCAGCAGCGCACCGGCCTGCATCACGTCTGCTTTCGTGCCCGCGAGCGCGCCGATGTCGACGCGCTGCACGACAAGCTGCTGCAGCTCGGCGCTGTGGTGGTGCACCCACCGCGCGAGGACCGTTTCGCACCGGGCTACTACTCGGTGCTGTTCGAAGACCCGGACGGCGTGCGACTGGAGATGAACCATGTGCCCGGCAAGGGCTTGCTGGCGGACCCCGATCCCAAACTCAACACCCAGGACGTGATCCCTTGAATGCCGTTCTGAAATCCCTGCTGGCGCCGCGCGGCTCCGATGCGATCAGCCCCACGGCGCACTACACCGGTTACGTCTGGTACCGCAACGGCCTGTCCCATCCGGGGCTGGTCACGCCGCAGGGCAAGGCGTTGTACCACGGCCTGCGCCCGTTCAACGCCGGCTCGCAGCGCCTCGGCGGGCCGACCCTGGAAGGCTTCCTGCTGGCCCGCCAACGCGCCATCGACGGCCTGCTCGACCCTGCCATCCAGGAAGGCCGAATCGGCCAGGTGATCCAGATCGCGTCCCGCCCGTCGCCGCGCGGCTGGGACTTCGCCCGCCGTTACGGCCGCAAGCTGCGCTACATCGAGGCCGACCTGCCGGAGATGGCGCGCCGCAAGCGCGAGCGGCTGGAAGCTGCCGGCCTGCTGACGCGCCGCCACAGTGTGGTGCCGCTCGACGCCCTGGCCGACGGCGGCGCGCTGTCGCTGGCGGCTCTGGTGAAAACGCTGGATCGCAAGAAGGGCCTGGCCATCGTCACCGAAGGCCTGCTCAATTACTTCGACACTGAAGCGGTGCTCGGCATGTGGCAGCGCTTCGCCGGCGTGCTGCGGAAGTTTCCAGCCGGCGCCTACTACTCCGACCTGCACCTGGGTTCCGACAACCGCGGCGCGCAGAACCGGGCCTTCGGCCGGATGCTCGGCCGCTTCGTGCGCGGCAAGGTCTACCTGCATTTCGGCTCCGCCGCGCAGGCGCAGGCGGCGCTGAAGCGCAGCGGTTTCGAGTCGGCCCGCCTGCTCATGCCGCCGGCGCAGGCGGTCAAGGACGGTGCCGTCGACAGCAAGGGCGCCAGGCTGGTGCGGGTGATCGACGCGCACATCTAGAACTGCTGACCTGCCAATCGGCTACTTCAGCGTGAAATTGAATGGAATCGTGAACTCGAATGTGGTGATTTGAGGGTAGATGTCATCCGGAACGGGTGGCAAGTGACCGATGCGATCAAATATGTCGAGTGCTTCGGCGTTCAGCAGGTCCCACTTGCACCGGGTTGCAAGTTCCTTGCCGAGGATGCTGCCGTCACGGGCGATCCGTATCCTGACCACGACATATCCTTCTTCTGCGTCGTATTGCGCCTTTTGAGGGTAGCGGAATTCCGCAGAAACTTTCCGCGCAACCAGTTGCATGTAGGTCGGAGAAGGTTGGGAAACCATGCTGTCGGATGCCACGACTGGCGGGTCTGCATTGGCTGAAGTTGCCGTCATGCCGGGTATCAGCACAAGCAGAAGCAGGGTCATTACCCGCACTGGAAGCCTCCGATTCCTATGGTCTTGCAGCCGACAAGGATGAGTTTGCAGGTTGTTTGTTTCAAACACCAAACTCCTTGCCGGCCTCTCGGATCAGTTCGACGAACTCGCGCATGTAGGCCAGCTGCGCCAGGTGCGGGGTGGTGGCGCCGTACAGCGCGCAGCGCAGGCCCTTGCGGCCCAGCGGCTTGGCCAGCACGTAGCCGCGCTCCAGATAAGGTGCCACGCTCCAGGCGGGCAGGGCGGCGATGCCGCGGCCGCTGGCGACGAGCTGGATGATCGCCACGGTCAGCTCGGCCTGGCGCCTGGCTTTCGGTCGCACGCCGGCCGGCAGCAGCAGGTGCTTCATCACGTCCAGCATCGCGTCCGCAACGGGGTAGGTGATCAGTGTCTCCTGCGCGAAGTCGCGCGCCTCGATCCGCGTCCGCCCGGCCAGGCGATGGTCCCTGGCCACCAGGGCCACCGTCTCGTACTCGAACAGCGGCTCGAACACGAGGCCCTTGCGCGGCGCCGGCTCATCGTGGATCACGGCGAAATCGGCCTGGTCCTTGAGCAGCAGCGGCAGCGGGTCGGTCTGGAAGCCCGACACCAGGTCCAGCTCCACCTCCGGCCAGCGTGGGCGGAAGCAGTCCATCGCCGGCATCAGCCAGTCGAAGCAGGTATGGCATTCCACCGCCACCCGCAGCGCGCCGCTGCGGCCTTCGAGCAGGCGCGCCAGGTCGCGCTCGGCGTCGGCCACCTGCGGTAGCACGCTGCGCGCCAGGCCGAGCAGGCGCTGGCCGGCCGGAGTGAAGCGCAGCGGCCGCGACTCGCGCTCCACCAGCTCGGTGCCATAGGCGCCCTCCAGCCCTTTGAGCTGGTGCGACAGCGCTGACTGCGTGACGAACATGCGCCCGGCGGCGCGGGTCAGGTTGCCGCTGTCGGCAATGGCCTGGAGCATGGCAAGGTGGCGGAGGTCGACGCGCGGCTGCGGCATGAGAAATCCTCATGAAAAGCGTGAAAAAGATGAGATTGAATACTAAGCCGCCGGGGCGCAACCTGCTCGCACCTCCCCCGAATGCCATCGATCCGCCCCATGACCGCCACCCATGTCCTCGGCTTTCCCCGCATCGGCGCCCGCCGCGAGCTGAAGGTCGCGCTCGAGTCGTACTGGAAGGGCCACAGCCAGGAAGACACGCTGCGCGCCACCGGTGAAATCCTGCGCCGGCGCCACTGGCGCGAGCAGCGCGAGGCCGGGCTGGACTGGGTAACGGTCGGCGATTTCGCCTGGTACGACCAGGTCCACAATCACAGCGCGCTGTTCGGCGTCGTAGCGCCGCGCTTCGGCGCCGGCCGCACGGTGGGCCTGGCCGACTACTTCCGCATGGCGCGCGGCGACGCGCAGCAGCCGGCGCTGGAAATGACCAAGTGGTTCGACACCAACTACCACTACCTGGTGCCGGAGCTGGACCGCGACACCGTGTTCCGCCTCAATCCGGAATGGCTGCTACCCGAGGTGCGGGAAGCGCAGGCCGACGGCCACCGGGTCAAGGTGGCGTTGCTCGGGCCGCTGTCCTACCTGTACCTGGCCAAAACCCGCGGCGAGGTGTTCGAGCGGCTGTCGTTGTTGCCCTTGCTGCTCAATTCGTACTGGGCGCTGCTGCAGAAGCTGGCCGAACTGCAGGTGGACTGGGTGCAGCTCGACGAGCCGGTGCTGTGCCTGGACCTGCCGCAGGCCTGGCTCGACGCCTATGCCGGCTGTTACGCCGAGCTGGCCAGCGCCGGTCCACGTTTGCTGCTCGCCACCTATTTCGGTTCGGTGGAGCGGCATGCGCCGCTGCTGCGCGCGCTGCCGGTGCAGGGCCTGCACCTGGACCTGGTGCGCGCGCCGGAACAACTTGGCGCCTTCCTGCGTGGCTGGCCCGAAGGGCGCGTGCTCTCGGCCGGCGTGGTCGACGGCCGCAACATCTGGCGCAACCACCTGGCGCGCTCGCTCGACCTGGTGCGCGCGGCGCATGCGCAATTGGGCGAGCGCCTGTGGCTGGCGCCGAGCTGCTCGCTGCTGCATGTGCCGCATGATCTTTCGGCCGAATCCGCGATCGATCCGCAGGTGCGCGAGTGGCTGGCCTTCGCCCGCGAGAAGCTGCGCGAGACCGTGGTGGTGGCGCGCGCGCTGGACCAGGGCGAGGACGCGGTATGGCGCCAGCTCCAGGCCAGTGCCACTGCGGCGGCGCAGCGCGCTGCTTCGCCGCTGACCCGCAACCCGCAGGTGCGCGCACGCATCGCCGCGCTGACACCGGACGACGAGCGGCGCCGCTCGCCTTTCGCGCAGCGCATCGAGCGGCAGCAGGCCGCGCTGGACCTGCCGCTGTATCCCACCACCACCATCGGCTCCTTCCCGCAGACCGCCGGGATCCGCCAGGCCCGGGCGCGCCATCGCGCCGGCATGCTGACGGCGGAGGACTACGCCGTGGCGATGCGCGCCGAGATCGCCCACGCGGTGCGCGAGCAGGAAAGCCTGGGCCTGGACGTCCTGGTGCACGGCGAGGCCGAGCGCAACGACATGGTCGAATACTTCGCCGAGCTGTTGCAGGGCTTCGCCGTGACCCGGCACGGCTGGGTGCAGAGCTACGGCTCGCGCTGCGTCAAGCCGCCGATCCTGTACGGCGACGTGGCGCGTCCCGCGCCGATGACGGTGGAGTGGACGGTTTACGCACAGTCGCTGACGCGCAAGCCGATGAAGGGCATGCTGACCGGGCCGGTGACCTTGCTGCAGTGGGCCTTCGTGCGCGACGACCAGCCGGGCGCCGACAGCGCGCTGCAGCTGGCCCTGGCGGTGCGCGACGAGGTGGCGGACCTGGAGGCCGCCGGCATCCGCGTGATCCAGATCGACGAGCCGGCGATCCGTGAGGGGTTGCCGCTGCGCCGGATCGAATGGAGCGAGTACCTGGCCTGGGCGGTGCGCGTGTTCCGCGTCAGCAGCACCGGCGTCGGTGACGCCACCCAGATTCACACCCACATGTGCTACTCGGAGTTCCACGACATCCTGCCGAGCATCGCCGCGATGGATGCCGACGTCATCACCATCGAGACCTCGCGCTCGGACATGGAGCTGCTCGAAGCCTTCGCCGAGTTCCGCTACCCCAACGACATCGGTCCTGGCGTCTACGACATCCATTCGCCGCGGGTGCCGGCGCTGGACGAGATGACGCGCCTGCTCGGTAAGGCCGCCCAGGTGATCCCGCCGCGGCGCCTGTGGGTCAACCCGGACTGCGGCCTCAAGACCCGCGGCTGGCCCGAGACCCGCGCCGCGTTGGCGCTGATGGTGGAAGCGGCGCGGCGGATGCGCGGCAGGAGCGCGGCGGACGCGGCCTAGTCGTTCAAGCCTGCTTCCGCAGCTTCTCCGCTTGCTGCTTGATCCCCGCCGTCATCCCGGCAAAGCCGGTCTTCAGCTTGGCACCGAGCAGGCCCGCCACCAGCGGCTGCATCCAGCCGGCCAACTCGAAATGCGAGTCGTAGCGGCAGCGGTTCTGGCCCAGTGCGGTCACCGTGTGCGAACGCCGGCTGCGCAGCGCGCCGGCCGGCGCCGGCTTCATGCGGTAGCTGAATTCCTTGCCCGGGGTGTGGGTCAGCATCCACTCGCGCTGCGGCCGCGGCCCGCCGGCGAACAGGTTCACCTGCAGGTCGATCGGATCGCCCGGCTTGAGCGTGGTGCGGCACTCGCTGAGGAAGGGGTTCCACTCGGCGTAGCGCGGGAAGTCGGTGATCACCTGCCACACCAGTTCGGCGGGGGCGTCGATTTCCAGGGTGGCGTCGATGACGAAGGCCATGCGGATATGTTCCGGACTGTGCTTGCCCGGCATCCTAGCGGGGCGGGGCGGTCCGGACCTACGCCAAAGGGGCGAGAAATCCGACACTGTCGCCGCCGGTCAAGCGCCGCCGCGCGCGCCGGCCTAGGGTGAGGACATAACACCAATACCGCCTGGCCGGTTCAGGGAGAATCATGAAGCCCGTCCATTCCATCGCCGCCCTGTTGCTGTGCGCTGTCCTCGCTGCCTGCGGCAGCTCGAGCACGCCGCCGGACGCGGCGGCCGTGGCGGAAGATGCGCGGGCGAATTTCAGCCTGCCGCTGAACCACGCCGGCCGCTGGGTCACCGACGCGCAGGGCCGGGTGGTGATCCTCCACGGGCTGAACATGGTTTACAAGCGCCCGCCCTACGCGCCCGACGCCGTCGGCTTCGACGAGGACGACGCGGCCTTCCTCGCCGCGGAGGGCTACGACACAGTGCGGCTCGGCCTGATCTACAAGGCAGTGGAGCCGCAACTGGGAGCTTACGACGAGGCCTACCTGTCGCGCATCGCCGCTACCGTTGACACGCTTGGCCGCCACGGCATCGTTTCGCTGCTCGACTTCCACCAGGACCTGTACAACGAAAAGTTCGGCGGTGAAGGCCTGCCCGATTGGGCGGTGCAGGACGACGGCCTGCCCGACCAGCCGCAGCTCGACTTCACCCTCGACTATTTCCTCGAGCCCGGCCTCAACGCTGCCTTCACCCATTTCTGGAACAACGATGCCGCCGCCGACGGTGTTGGCCTGCAGGACCACTACGCCGCCGCCTGGCGCCATGTCGCCGCGCGTTTCGGCGGCAGTCCCTATGTCATGGGCTACGATCTGTTCAACGAGCCCTGGCCGGCGCTTCAGGCGGCGACCTGCCTGACGCCGCTGGGCTGCCCGCTGTTCGACTCCAGTCTCGCCGCCTTCACCCGGCGCGCCGTGGCCGCCATCCGCCAGGCCGATACCAAGGGCCTGGTCTGGTACGAGCCCAACGTGATCTTCAACAATGGCGCCGCCACCTACGTCAATACCGGGGGCGATGCCCACGCCGGTTTTTCCTTCCACGACTACTGCCTGATCGAGCCCATCACCGGCAGCAACCTGGCCTGCGATCCCTTCGACGACCTGGTCTTCGACAACGCCGAGTCGCACGTCGCCGGTACCGGCGACACCTTGCTGCTGACCGAGTTCGGCGCCACCGACGACGCCTCCAATCTCCAGGCCATGGTCGATCGTGCCGACCGCTTCATGGTCGGCTGGCAGGAATGGCACTACTGCGGCTGTGACGACCCCACCACCACCGGCCCCGGCGACACCCAGGCCATCGTGCTCGACCCAGCCAAGCCCCCGGTGGGCGACAACCTCAAGACCGCCAAGCTGGCGATCCTCTCGCGCCCGCATCCGCGCGCCGTGGCCGGCACGCCGCTGAGCTTCGACTTCGATTCAGGCAGCGGCACGTTCACGCTGGACTACAGCACCGCGCGCGCCGACGGCGCCGGCGTGTTCCCGGCCGGCTCGGAGACCCTGGTGGTGCTGCCGTCACGGCAGTATCCGCAGGGGTACGCGGTGGCGGTGCATGGAGCGAGCATCGTTTCGGCTCCGGGGGAAGAGATGCTGCGGCTGCAGTCCTGCGCCGGGGTTTCGGAAGTCACGGTGAGCGTCAGTCGTAACGGGACTACGCAACAGAGCTGCAGCTAGGCCCTTGGGGACGTCATTCCCGCGAAAGCGGGAATCTGCGGCTGTTGCGACGCGAGGTGTGATATTGCTGCGCGGTGGAAGCCGCGCTGGATTCCCGCTTTCGCGGGAATGACGAAGCGAAGCGGGTGGGTGAATCTCCTTCATCTGAAGAAGGGCACCATTTCGTTTGTCAGGTCAGCTTCCAACCCCTAGCCTGCGCGGGTTCCCCCAACCACCCCGCTCATGGCCACCCCTGCCCAGCTGTTCCAGTCCTTCTCCCGCTACCCCCTCGGCCGCCAGCTGTTCTCGCGTGCGGTGACGCGGCGCGCCCCGTACTTCGCATCCGTTTCGCCGCTGATCCAGGAGCTGCGCCCAGGGCGTTGCGAGATCCGCGTGCGCAACCGCCGCGCGGTGCGCAATCACATCGGCACGGTGCATGCCATCGCCATGTGCAACATGTGCGAACTGGCGGCGGGGCTGATGATCGACTCCAGCCTGCCGCGCGAGCTGCGCTGGATCCCGCGCGGCATGACGGTGCGCTATTTGAAGAAGGCCGAGACCGATCTGAACGCGGTGGTGGAGGCGGCGCTGGACTTCCCCGCTGACTTCCGCGGCGACGTGGTGCTGCCGGTAAAAGTGTCCGATGCCGCGGGGCAGGTGGTGATGGAAGCGGACATCAGTATGTACGTCTCGCCGAAGAAGCAGGACTGACCCGCGCCGTGGATGCCACCTGGCTCGACACCATCGTCACGCCATGGCGCCGCGTCCGCGTCACCCGCGGCGCGGGCTCGCGCACGCGGCCGGATCTGCGTTTCATGCACCTGCCGCAGGCCAGTATCCGCTACCGCGACAGCGGGCAGGGCGCGCGCAGCATCGTGTTCTGCGCCGACCCGCCGGTGGTGCTGGAGTTGTACGATGCGCTGCTGCGTGAGCTGACGCCGGATTTCCGCGTCATCGTCCTCGAGATGCCGGCCTACGGCCTGTCGTTGCCGCGGCTGGGCCTGGACTTCTCGCTCAGCGGGGTGGCGCAGGTGATCGCCGAATTCCTGCGGCGCCTGGCGCTGGGACCGGCGCTGCTGGCCTTTCCCTGCGTGCCGGCCTACTCGGCCTTGTGGATCGCCGGACATCATCCGGAACTCGTCTCCGGGCTGGTGCTGATGCAGGCGCCGGACTGGGAGCAGGAGCTGCGCTGGAAGGACGGCCGCGACCCGAAGAAGATCCTGGCGCGTCCGTATGTCGGCCAGCTGCTGCTGCGGCTGCTGCGCCGCAGTCGTGCCGGAATGTGGTACCGCCTGGCGCTGGGACGGCGCGAGCTGCTAGAGCCGTTCACTGAAGTCACGCAGTGCTCCTTCGACCATGGTGGCGGCTTCGCCCTGGCCTCGGCCTACCAGAAGCACCTGGCCGGTCCGGAACCAGACTTCGGCACCATCAGCCAACCGGCACTGGTGGTGTGGGGCGGGGCGGACCGCTCGCATGCGCACACTGACCGCGCCTCGATCCTGCGCTACGTCCCCGGGGCGAAGCTGATCGACCTGCCGGAGGCGGGACACTTCCCCGAGCTAGAGGCGCCGCAGCGCTTCGCAACGATGGTGCGCGAGCATTTCGGCTAAGCCCTGTTGGCAGGCCCCAAGGGCGCCGCACCACTAAACTAGGCGGGTCATGTCGAGCCCGCTCCCCGTCACCACCGCACGCCGCCTGGCCTGGGCGGCACCGCTGCTGGAGCGGATCAACCGCTTCGTGCCGCTCGATCTCGGCGCGGTCAGCATCATGGCCGGTGTGCGTGCCGCCTTCGCCTGCGCCCTGCCGGTACTGATCGGCGAACTCACCGGAAACAACCAGCTCAGCTGGATCGCTATCGCCGCGTTCTGGGGCTGTCTGGCCGACACCGGCGGCGCCTGGAGCGACCGCGTGCTGGCGATGGGCGCGTTCACCCTGATCGGAGCCGTCGGCTGCTTCCTCGGCACCCTGGTCGACCCTTACGCCGGCGCGGCGGTCGGCTTCACCCTGCTGTGGTGCTTCCTGTGCAGCCTGGCGCGGGTCTACGGCAATGCCGCCGCAACGGTTGGCTTGCTGCTCAATAGTGCCATCCTGGTCACCCTGGGTGTGCCGGCCGGCGGCCTGGACGAAGCCCTGCGGCTGGCCGGCCTGACCATTGCCGGCGGCCTGTGGGCGATGTTCCTGGCGCTGGTGCTGTGGCGCCTGCAGCCGTACGGCCCGGCGGTGAGGGCGGTGGCGCGCTGCTGGCTCGATCTGGCCGAGTACGCGGCGGCGCTGTCGCAGCTGCTGCGCGGCGGCGGCAGCGACAGCACGCAGTGGAGCGCGCTGTCCAGCGCCCGGCGCCGCAGCACGCGCGAGGCGATCGAGCAGGCGCGCGACGTCATC
>CAYWPB010000048.1:0-15909 GCA_964458725.1 uncultured Nevskia sp.
CGCGGCCGCGACAGTCGCACCCGCCGCGACCGCTCCGGCTGCCGCCGCGGCTTCGTCCGATGCCCTCAGCCTGGATTTCAGGGCCACCTCCTGGGTCCGCATCGAGGATGCCGGCGGCAAGGTGCTGCTGGCCGGCGTGATCCAGCAGGGCGACCACCAGGTCCTGTCCGGCAAGCCGCCGTATTCGCTGTTCCTGGGCAATGCCCCCGGTGTCGCCGTGAACTACCACGGCAAGGCGGTGGACCTCGGCCCTTACACGCGCGCCAAGGACAACACCGCGCGCCTGAACGTGCCGTCCTCCGACTGAAAAGCGCGTCGCCATGAGCCAGAAGCTGCAAGCCGTCCGCGGCATGAACGATGTGTTGCCGGCCGATGCCGCGGCCTGGCAGCACCTGTACGCCGTCGCCGCCGAGGTATTCGCCGCCTACGGCTACGGCGAGCTGCGCCTGCCGGTGGTGGAGCGCACCGAGCTGTTCAAGCGCGCGGTGGGCGAAGTCACCGACGTGGTCGAGAAGGAGATGTACAGCTTCGAGGACCGCGGCGGCGAAAACCTCAGCCTGCGCCCGGAGCTGACCGCCGGCGTCGTCCGCGCCGGTATCGAGCACGGCCTGCTCTACAACCAGCAGCAGCGCGTCTGGTGCACCGGCCCGGTATTCCGCTATGAGCGCCCGCAGGCCGGACGCTACCGCCAGTTCCACCAGCTCGACGTCGAGGCCTTCGGCATCGCCACGCCGGATATCGACGTCGAGGTCATCGCCATCGCCGCCCAGCTGTGGCGCCGGCTCGGTGTGTCCGGCTTCAAGCTGCAGATCAACTCCCTCGGCACACCGGCCTCGCGCGCGGCCTATCGCGCGGCCCTGGTCGAGTATCTGTTGCAATACGAGTCTTCCCTGGACGAGGACTCGAAGCGCCGCCTCGGCAGCAATCCGCTACGCGTGCTGGACAGCAAGGTGGAGACGACCCGCGCCATCGTCGCCGGCGCGCCGCAGCTGCTGGACCACCTCGACGCCGCCTCGGCCGCCCATTTCGAGGCGGTGCAGCGCGGGCTGTCCGATCTGGGCATCGATTACGTGATCAACCAGCGCCTGGTGCGCGGCCTGGACTACTACACTCACACCGTGTTCGAGTGGACCACCTCCCAGCTCGGCGCGCAGGACGCGGTCTGCGCCGGTGGCCGCTACGACGGCCTGGTGGAACAGCTCGGCGGCCCGGCCACTCCGGGCGTGGGCTTCGGCCTCGGCATCGAGCGGCTGATCGCCCTGATCGGTCTGCAGCAGGCGCCGGTGCCGGGCAACGCCAGCCATGTCTATTTCTGCCGCTTCGGCGCGGCCGCCGATGCCGCCGCGGCGAAGCTGGCGGAACGGCTGCGTGCCCACGCGCCAAGGCTGCGCCTGACCCTCAACGCCGGCGGCGGCGGCCTCAAGTCCCAGCTCAAGCGCGCCGACAACTCCGGCGCCCGCTACGCCCTGATCCTGGGCGACGACGAGGCGGCCCAGGCCGTGGTTCAAGTAAAATCCCTGCGCGGCGAGGGCGAGCCCTTCAGCTGCCCCTGGGACGAGCTGCCGGCGAAACTTGTGCACCTGCTGGGCCTCTAAGGCCCGCCCCATAAGCATATTTACGGACAAATCCTCTGTTACTCTGCGCCTCTTAAAAGCGAGAAGATGCTGTGACCGATCATTACGACGAAGAAGCGCAAGTCGAAGAACTGCGCAAGTGGCTGCGTGAAAACTGGTTCCCTCTGGCCTCCGGCCTGGCGCTGGGCCTGGCGGCGATCTTC
The DNA here is from genome assembly GCA_964458725.1 of uncultured Nevskia sp. GTDB lineage: Bacteria > Pseudomonadota > Gammaproteobacteria > Nevskiales > Nevskiaceae > Nevskia. The sequence goes on from CAYWPB010000048.1 coordinate 1,778, forward strand.
GGCTGGCAGTCCTGGGGCCAGCATCAGGACGCCCACGCCGGCGAGGCCTCGCATGTGTTCGAGGACCTGAGCCGTGCCGCCACCGAAAACAAGTACGACGACGCCAAGGCCATGACCGACCGCCTGGTCAAGGACTTCAGCGACACTCCTTACGCCGCCGCCGCCTCGCTCAAGCTGGCCGCCCTGGCGGTGAACAGCAACAAGCTCGACGACGCCGCGGCGCGCTTGCAGTGGGTCGCCCAGTATGAGCAGAGCCCGTCCCTGGTGGCGCGGCTCGGCGCGATGCTGCACCTGCGTGCGCGCGCCTATGACCCGGGCCTGCTGCCGCTGGCGCGGCTGCGCCTGGCCCAGGTGCTGTGGCAGCAGAACAAGGCCGACGAAGCCCTCAAGCAGCTCGACGGCGACGCCGGCAGCTATGCCGCGCTGTTCGACGAGCTGCGCGGCGACATCAAGCTGTCGCAGGGCGACCGCAACGCCGCCCGCGGCGCCTACCAGCAGGCGCTGCAGACGCTCGGCCCCGACGCGGTGAACCGCGAGGGCCTGCAGCACAAGCTCGACGACATCGCCGACGCGCCGGCGGTGAAGTCCTGATGGCCGGCGCGGGCGGTTCCCGTACCGGTCTGCGCTTCGCGCTGGCCGTGGCACTGGCGGCCGCCGCCGTCGCCGGCTGCTCCAGCAAGGGCAAGACGCGCGAGCCGGCCAAGCTGGTCTCGATCGCCAAGGAAGAGCTGCGGCTGGACGACGTCTGGTCGCGCCACATCGGCGACGGCAGCGACGGCTACGTCTCCGGCTTCCGCGTGGCTGTGGCCGAGGATGCCGTGTTCGCGGCGTCGATCGACGGCAAGGTCTACGCACTCAACCCGAAGAACGGCAACCTGGTCTGGCGGGTCAAGACCCGGGCGCGCGTCATCTCCGGCCCCAGCATCAACGGCGACCAGGTGCTGGTCGGCACGCTCGACGGCGAAGTCATCGCGCTCAAGCGCGCCGACGGCAGCGAGCTGTGGCGCACGCGCGCGCCGAGCGAGGCCTTGGCGGCGCCGGTCGGTTCCGGCAACACCGTGGTGGCCAAGGCGGTGGACGGCCGCGTATACGGTCTCGACGCCCCCACCGGCGAGCGCCGCTGGGCCTTTGACCGCAACGAGCCCAATCTGACCCTGCGCGGCCTGTCGATGCCCTTGATCGTCGGCAACCGCGTCTATACCGGCCTGGACAACGGCAAGCTCTCGGTCCTGAATCTCACCGACGGCACCCAGGTGTGGGAGCAGACCATTTCCGTGCCCACCGGCCGCAGCGAGCTGGACCGCGTCATCGACATCGACGCTGACCTGCTGCCGGGCAACGACGGACTGTTCGTCGTCACCTACGGCGGCGACCTGACCCTGGTCGACTACAACACCGGCGACAGCCGCTGGCGCCGCAGCATCAAGAGCTATACCGGCATGGCGCTGGGCGGCGACAAGCTGTTCGTCACCGACGACGACGGCACGGTGTGGGCGCTGGACGCCGCCACCGGCGCCGCCGCCTGGAAGCAGCAGGACCTGAAGTATCGCCGCCTCTCGCCGCCGGCCTTCTACAAGGGCTACGTGGTGGTCGGCGACTACAAGGGCTACCTGCACTGGCTCTCGCCCGGCGACGGCAAGATTGTCGCCCGCACCCGCCTCGGCGGCGAGCCGATCGCCGCGCCGCCGGTGGCCACCAATGACCTGCTCTACGTCATGGACGTTGATGGCAAGCTGCGCGCCTACGACAGTCAGCCGGCCAGGTAGCCGACATTCCAGTATTTCCGCCCCCTCTTCCGCCGGGAAGAGGGGGCTTCGTTTTTTAAGGCTTCCGATGGCGGAAGCCGGCATTGTCTACAATTCGCCCATGTCCACGCCCGTTTTCGCCCTGGTCGGCCGCCCCAACGTCGGCAAATCGACCCTGTTCAACCGTTTCACCGGCACGCGTGATGCGCTGGTGGCGGATTTCCCGGGCCTGACCCGCGACCGCCAGTACGGCCGCGGCGAGTTCGAGGGCAAGCGCTTCATCGTCGTCGACACCGGCGGCCTCAGCCCGGAGTCCAGCGACGCGCTGGCGGCGCTGGCGGAAGCGCAGGCGCGCACCGCCATCGAGGAGGCGGACGAGGTGCTGTTCATCGTCGACGCCCAGGCCGGCCTGCTGCCCTCGGACCGCGACATCGCCGAATACCTGCGCAAGCTCGGCAAGAAGGTGCGGCTGCTGGCCAACAAGGCCGAAGGTATGGGCAAGGCCACGGTCGCCGATTTCTTCGCCCTGGGCCTGGGCGAGCCGCAGCCGGTCTCGGCCGAGCACGGCGACGGCATCCCGCCGCTGCTGCGCGCGCTGCTGGCCAACACCGAGCCGACGCCGCGCGAGGACGACGACGGCACCATCCGCGTTGCCGTGGTGGGCCGCCCCAACGCCGGTAAGTCGACCCTGGTCAACCGCCTGCTCGGCGAGGACCGGGTGCTGGCTTCGGATACACCGGGCACTACCCGCGACGCGATCAGCGTGCGCTTCAGCTGGGACGGTCATCCGTTCGAGCTGATCGACACTGCCGGCATCCGCCGCCGCTCGCGCGTCACCGAGGTGATCGAGAAGTTCTCCATCGTCAAGGCATTGCAGGCGATCGAGCGCGCCCACGTGGTCATCGCCATGGTCGATGCACGCGAGGAGATCGGCATGCAGGACGCGCGCTTGATGGGCCTGATCGCCCATCACGGCCGCGCCATGGTGCTGGCGGTGAACAAGTGGGACAGCCTGCCCGGCGACCAGCGCCGCACCGTCAAGGACCAGGTCGACTTCCGCCTCCCCTTCCTCGACTTCGTACCGCTGCACTTCATCGCCGCGCTGCACGGCTCGGGTCTGCGCGAGCTGATGGAGGACGTGGTGGTGGCCTACGAGGCGACGACGTGCGAGCTGCCGACGCCGGAGCTGAACCGGGTGCTGGAGCAGGCGGTGGAGCGGCACGCGCCTCACGCCGTGCTGGGCCGCCGCATCAAGCTGCGCTACGCCCACCAGTCGGGCCGCAACCCGCCTTCGATCATGATCCACGGCAACCAGACCGACAAGCTCAAGGATGCCTACAAGAGCTACCTCGCCAACGTCTTCCGTGACGCCTTCAGGCTCAAGGGCGTGCCGCTGCGCCTGGAGTTCAAGACCGGCGACAACCCCTTCAAGGACAAAAAGAACGAGCTGACCGGCCGGCAGATCAAGAAGCGCAAGCGCCTGATCGAGCGGCACAAGCGATGAAGGCTGCGCGCTACCTTATCGCATTGCAGCAAATCGCTCCCGTCCCAGCGCCGATCTTGTTGAGCGGGCTGCGGTAGGCGTATTCTCCCGTTGGGGTTGCACTGCAAATTATTCCAACGGAGGGAAGTGCGATGAAAAAAGCTTCCGGGGTGTGTCTGCTTCTCGTTGCTGCTTTCAGTGTCCCAGCAGTGCTTGCCGATCAGAACAACGACACCGGCGTAGCCGCGGGTTCCACCGCCAACGCTTCCTCCGCGGCCGCGGGTTCGACCACGACCGAGATCGTAGCCGGGGTGGTCACTGCCGCGGTGATCGGCGGCATCATCGCCGGCACCTCCGACAACAAGGGCAGTAGCAGCACCACCAGCACCACCAGCACGCACTGAGTCCGCACTTGACCGTCATTGCCGGCCCACCTGGGGTCGGCACTGGCGGCATCTGTCTCAGAACGGCCAGCGATCCCTTTCCCTTATGGCGCCGGCCCAGCCGCTGACCACGCCGTAGACGGTTCGCCAGATTGCGCCGATGACGTCGACGAAGGTGTCCGGCGCGAGGAACGCGAATACGGCGCTGGCGCCAGTGCTCCACCAGACCCAGCGGAACGGCATCAGGGCCCAGCTTTCACTGTCCACCTGTGCCTTGGCCTGGAAATTCAGGGCGATCGCGTTGACCAGCAGAAACACCAGCAAGGCAGTGACGAAGCCGAGCACCGCGCCGCCGAAGCCGACGGCAATGCGTCCGCCGAGGCCTTCGTCGCGCTGCTTTGGAGTCTGTTTCATAGCCGCAGTGAGAGGGGCGGCTACCGGCCGCGGGCCCGTTGCGCGTTGTACTGTGCCGCCTTGAGCTGGCGGGGATCGTCCTTGCATTCCTCTAGTGCCCTTGCGGCGTAGTCCCGGGCACGGTCGAGCTTGCCGGCCTTGTAGTTGAGGTAGGACAGGTCGTTGTTGCTCTCGCAGTTGTCGGCGTAGTCGCCGGGGCAGTCTGCGGTGCCGGTCTGCGGATCGAACTTTGCCTTGAGGCAGGCGCGGTGCGCCGCCAATTGGCTGCGGTCCGCCGGATTCGCTTCAAGGGACTTGTCGGCGACGAACGTACTGCCATTCCAGCGATAAGCGCGCTTGCTGGCCACCTCACCCGCCACACAGCTGTCTTCCTCGCAGTCCTTGATGTAGCTGTACTGCACGAACCGGTCGACCAGCCTGCCGTTGCGCACCTGCGCCGAGCTCTCGTCCTCGTCGAAATTGAGCGTGGGCTCGGTGCTTTCCAGCGCGCTGCGCGGGCCCGACTCTGTCTGATACAGCGGGTAGGCGCTGATGCCGCCCGAGGCGAGATCGACCTTGTAGGCGGTGGTGACGGTGAACGCTTCGTGATTGTCGTGTCCGTGGACGCCGAACAGGGCCAGCGTGTCGGCGCCGTTGTGCACCACTTCCAGGGAGAAAGGCGACTCCTCGTGCTGATCGTAGTAGTTCAGCTCCAGGGCGGTGACGGCGATACCGTGATCGGACCTCACCGCCAGCATCACGTTGTACATGCCGCCGGTTCCCTCGCAGCGGCTGCCCAGCACCAGCAGCCGCACCCGGTCGCTGCCCTGGATGCCTTCACCGGGGCTGGTGTCGGCGGATTCGCTTTCTTTCTGTGCGCGGCAGGCTTCCAGCTCTTCCGCAGGTGCGGTCCACCACTCCGGCCGCAGCTTGCGCCGCAGCACTGTGGCGTAGGCCGGCCCTGCCGCCGCGCAGGCCGCCTTGCCATCGGCAGACAGTCCGGCGTCGCCGCAGGCCAGTCCGCCGCGGTCCTCGCACTGCACCGGCGGCAGCGGCAGCTTGAGGTAGGCCGATGCGGCCGGTTTGCCGCAGGCCGCCGGCGCAGCGACGGCCTGGCCGGCCGCCGAGGGGCCCGCTGTCAGAACGACGACCAGGACCAGCAGCCTCAGGCCGGGCCGCATGGACGGCCGCTTACGCGCCGCGGCCCACGATCGAGCGCGCGATCACTTCCTTCATGATCTCGCTGGTGCCGCCGTAGATGCGCTGGATCCGGGCGTCGACGTAGTAGCGCGAGATCGGGTACTCGACCATGTAGCCGTAGCCGCCGAACAGCTGCAGGCAACCGTCAGTGACGCGCGCCTCCAGCTCGGTGGTGGAGAGCTTGACCATCGCCGCGGTCGGCACGTCGAGCCGACCTTCCGCGTACTTGCGGATACACTTCTCGACGAAGGCCTGGTGCACCTCGATCTCGGTCTTCATCTCGGCCAGCTTGAAGCGGGTGTTCTGGAAGCTGGCGATGGCGGTGCCAAAGGCCTTGCGCGTGGTGACGTAGTCGATGGTCTTCTCCAGCGCGCCGCGCGAGTGGCCGATGGCGGTCACCGCCAGGCCCAGGCGCTCGCGCGGCAGCTCGTCGACCAGGTGGCCGAAGCCGTTGCCGACGCGGCCGAGCACGGCGCTGGCCGGCACCTTGACGTTGTCGAAGAACAGCTCGGAGGTGTCGGCGCTGTGCTGGCCGATCTTCTCAAGATTGCGGCCGCGCTTGAAGCCGGGCAGCTTGGCGTCGACCAGGAACAAGGTGGTGCCTTTGGCGCCGGCTTTCGGGTCGGTCTTGGTGGCGCAGATGATGACGTCGGCGTTCTGGCCGTTAGTGATGAAGGTCTTGGAGCCGTTGATCAGATAGTGGCCTTCACCGTCGGGCAGCGCGTTGGTCTTGATGCCCTGCAGGTCGGAGCCGGCGGCCGGCTCGGTCATGGCAATGGCGCCGATCGCCTCGCCGCTAACCATCTTCGGCAGCCAGTGCTGCTTCTGCTCCTCGGTGCCGAGATGGAGGATGTAGGGCGCGCAGATATCGGAATGCACCGTGAGATTTGAGGACAGGGCCAGAAAGCCCATGCGCCCGGCTTCCTCCAGCACGATCATCGAGAACTCGAAGCTGGCGCCGCTGCCGCCGTATTGCTCCGGCACATCGACGCAGAGCAGGCCGGCCTCGCCCATCTTGTAGTAGAACTCGCGCGGCACGCGGCCGTTCTTCTCCCACTTCTCGATGTGCGGCTCGACTTCGGCGGCAAAGAAGCGGCGCACGTTGTCGCGGAACAGTTCCAGTTCGGCGGGGTCAGCGGCGGGGTGAACGGGGCGGGCGGCGGCGGACATCGGCACTCCGGAAGCGGTGACAGGAAGGGCGCAAGGATACCGCCGCGGTGGTCCGCGTGCATGGGTAAGGCCGCTTTCCGGGCGGACGCCGGTGCGCGTGGTCTAATAGTCGCACCGCCGCCAGTTCAACCGGAGCCGCCGTGTCCCTGATCCCCCGCCGCGACCTCGATTTCCTGCTTTACGAATGGCTGGACCTGCCCGCGCTATGCCGGACTGGACGCTTCTCGGGGCATGATCGCAGCACCTTCGACCAGGTGCTCGATGCGGCCGCCCGGCTGGCCGAGCAACAGTTCCTGCCGCACGCGGCCAAGGCCGACGCCAACGAGCCACACTTCGACGGCGAGCGGGTCCACATGATCCCCGAGGTGAAGCAGGCCATCGACGCCTACATCGCCGGCGGCTTCCTCAGCGCCGCCTTCCCGCAGGAGGACGGCGGCTTGGGCCTGCCGTACACCGTGGTGGCGGCGGCCAACGCGCAGTTCAGCGCGGCCAACGTCGGCACCGCCGGCTATTCCTTCCTGACCGCCGCGGCGGCCAACCTGCTGCGCGTCCATGGCAGCGCCTCGCAGAAGGCGCGCTACATGCAGCCGATGCTGGAAGGGCGCTTCTTCGGCACCATGTGCCTGTCCGAGCCGCAGGCCGGTTCCTCGCTGGCCGACATCAAGACCCGCGCCGTGCCGCAGGACGATGGCAGCTATCACCTCGTCGGCAACAAGATGTGGATTTCCGGCGGCGAGCACGAATTGTCGGAGAACATCGTGCACCTGGTGCTGGCGCGCATCGAAGGCGCGCCGGCCGGGACCAAGGGCATCTCCCTGTTCATCGTGCCCAAGTTCCGGCTCGATGCGGCGGGCAAGCCGGTGCAGCGCAACGGCGTGCGCCTGGCCGGCCTCAACCACAAGATGGGCTATCGCGGCACCACCAACTGCGCGCTCAACTTCGGCGAGCGCGAGCCGGCGGTGGGCGAGCTGGTCGGCCGCGAGCACAACGGCCTGGCCTGTATGTTCCATATGATGAACGAGGCGCGCATCGGCGTCGGCCTCGGCGCCACCGCGCTGGGCATCGCCGGCTACCGCTACTCGCTGGACTATGCCCGCACCCGGGCGCAGGGCCGCCCCGCCTCGAACAAGGACCCGGCCAGCAAACCGGTACCAATCATCGAGCATGCCGACGTGCGCCGCATGCTGCTGGCGCAGAAGGCCTGGGTCGAAGGCGCGCTGGGCCTGGGCCTGTACTGCGCGAAGCTGGTCGACGCGATGGAGACCCAATCCATGGATGGGGCCGATCCGAAGCGCAAGGAAGAGATTCATTTGCTGCTGGAGATCCTCACCCCCATCGCCAAGGCCTGGCCCAGCGAGTGGTGCCTGGAGGCGAACAAGCTGGCGATCCAGGTGCTCGGCGGCTACGGCTATACCCGCGACTACCCGGTGGAGCGCTATTACCGCGACAACCGCCTCAACCCGATCCACGAAGGCACCAACGGCATCCAGGCATTGGACCTGCTGGGCCGCAAGGTGACGATGCACAATGGCGCCGCGCTGCGCCTGCTGCTGGCCAAGATCGGCGCCACCGCGCAGGCCGCGTCCGCCGACGCGGAACTGGCTGAATATGCCCAGGCACTGAACGACGCGGCGCAGCTCGCCGCCAAGACCACGCAGGTGCTGGCCGGCGCGGCGCTGCAGGGTCAGGTCGACCTGTTCCTGGCCAACGCCGCCTACTATCTCGACATGCTCGGCCAGGTCGTGTTGGCCTGGATCTGGTTGGAGCAGGCCTCGGTGGCGCGCAAGGCGCGCGCCGCAGCCGCCGGCAACGAGGTGGATTTCTACGAGGGCAAGCTGCGCGCCTGCCGCTACTTCTTCCGCTACGAGCTGCCGCGCGCGCAGCGCTGCGCCGATCTGCTGCAGAAGCTGGACGATACGACGCTGAGCATGCCGCTGTCGGCGTTTTGAGGGAGGCAGGCCATGGCCTGGGAAAAATCCTCGCCGGAGCTGATCCAGCGGTTTGACGCCGCACTGCCGGACGACCCGCGCGTCGAGCGGCGCCAGATGTTCGGCTTTCCCTGCGCCTTCGTTCAGGGCCAGATGTTCTGCGGCCTGTTCCAGCAGGAACTGCAGGTGCGCCTGGGCGAGGCACATCGCGCGCAGGCCCTGGCGCTGCCGGGGGCGAAAACCTTCGAGCCGATGGCCGGCCGGCCGATGCGCGAATACGTCAGTCTGCCGCCGACGGTCATCGCCAGGCCGGCGGAGCTGCGCGCCTGGCTGGAGCACGGTCTGGAATACGCGGCGGCGCTGCCGCCGAAGCGCAAGCCGGCGAGGAAGCCGTCCGGAAAGCCCGGTAAACGATCCAAATAGCCAGGTGCACCCTGCTGTTCCTCTCCCGCAAGCGGGCGAGGGGAACCGGGGCCCTCAGCGATGGATCAGCTCGCCGCTGCCGTAGACCTGCGAGTCGACATCCTTGGCGCTGCCGCTCCAGGTCACGTCGCCGCTGCCGTGGATGGTGGCCTCGATCGACTTGGCGGCGTTGACCTCGGCATCGCCGCTGCCGTCGACCCGCACCTTGACCTCGTCGGCGGGCAGCTTGCTGAAGTCGGCGTCGCCGGAGCCCTGGATCACCACATGCAGCTTGGCCGTATGGCCGTTGGCTACGATGTCGCCGGAGCCCTGGATCTTCACGCCGAGATGGTCGCCGGAATAGTCGTGGATGCGCACGTCGCCACTGCCCTGCAGGCCCAGGGCCATCAGCTTCGGCAGCGTGACGTGCACCACGGTGTCGTGCTTGCTGGTCCAGCTGCCCTTGCTGTCGACCACCAGCGACCTGCCGTGCACTTCGGTGCGAATCACGTCGAACAGGTTGTCGTCGGCCTCGACCACCACCGAGTATTCGCTGCCGAGCTTGACGTCGAGGTCCATGCTGCCCTTGGACTCGATCACGTCGAAATCATCGAGCTTGCGTGCCTGGGTCTTGATCACGCCCGAACCGACCACCCTGGGGCCCATCAGGTCGTGGACGATTTCGTCGACGGTACCGGCGGAAGCCGGCAAAGCGGCGGCCAGGGCCAGGGTGGCGAGGACGGTAGAGGCGAAGCGGTGTTGCAGTGACATGCGCGGGTCTCTTGAGGAAGCCGTTGCCGCTTGGATGCAGCGGCGGCGGCTTTTGGATTAGACGATCCGCGCAGCTTGCCGGGATGGGCCTTAGCCGTCCAGCTCGTAGTCGGCCTTGCCGGCGCCGCACTCGGGGCAGGCCCAGTCGGCCGGGAGATCCTCGAAACGGGTGCCCGGGGCGATGCCGCTGTCGGGATCGCCCTTGGCTTCGTCGTAGACGTGGGAGCAGAAACGGCAGCGCCACTTACGCATGGCCGCGCTCCGGCGCCGCCTGCGGCGCGTGGATGGTCGGCTGGATGGCGAAACCATGCTGGATCGCCAGCGTGTGGTGCCGGCGCAGCTCGGGCTGCAGCAGGCGCCACAGGCGGCCGTTGTTGTAGAACGGCGCCGAAGGGTAGAGGTGGTGCAGCAGATGGTAGTTCTGGTTCTGCAGCAGTGGGGTCAGCAGCCATTCGTGGCCGACGCGCACGGTGGTGGCGCGGTGCAGGTCAAGCTCCTGCGGCGTGTCGTGCGGCACATGCGGCAGCCAGAAGAACGAGAAGCCGAGCAGCAGCAGAGTCAGGCGCGCCGGCAGGAAGTACAGCACCAGCAGCGGCCAGCCGTAGCCGGCCCAGGTGATGGCCGCCGCCGCGACGACGGTGAGGGAGGTGGCGACCAGCGTCGGCTTCAGGTGCTTGCGCGCCAGCTTGTCGCCGACGCGAACCGCGTTGAGGATGTAGACGAAGTACCAGGCGTCGATCAGCAGCCAGCGCAGCGGCAGCGACCAGGCCGGGCCGTGCAGCCAGCGGTCGGGGTCGCGCGGGCCGTTGGCAAAGCGGTGGTGCTGGATATGGCCCCAGCGGAACAGCCCCAGAGTCACCATCGGCGAGACGGCGAGCAGGGCCAGCCGCCCGAACCGGTCGTTGAGGCGCGTGTCGGTGGAGATGGCGCGGTGGATCGAGTCATGCACCACGCTGAACAGGCTGTAGCCGGCCAGGCTGTTGCATAGGCAGGCCAACCATGGCGGCAGCAGGCCGGACAGTGCCAGCAGGTCGCTGGCGGCGATCGCCGCCACGGCGCAGGCGAAGATCGTCACGGTGGGCAGGGCCAGCGGCGGCGCCTGGGTCAGGCTGCGCAGCTCCGTTGCCTGGCGCGGGACGGTGATGTTCTCTGCGGCGACGGTGCTCATGTGTGCTTTCCTCCACGGCGGCTGCGCGGGGCGAAGCCTGCGCGGGTCCTGGCCGGCTGTTGCGCGGCGGGGCGCAGGTGCTGGCCGATCACGGTTTGCAGCAACGGCTGCATCAATTCGTCGAGCGTGCGTCCATGCACCAGCTGATCGGCGGCGTGCAGGGTCAGCAGGCCGTGCACCGAAACCCAGGCGAGGTGCATCACGGTCAGCGGCTCGCCCTGCATGCTGCCTTCGCGCACGCCGTCGCGCACCACGTCGACCAGGTAGCCGAAGGCCGCGCGCCGCGCCTGCAGCAGCTCCGGGTACTGCTCCAGCGGCGGCTGCTGCATCGAGAACATCAGGCGGTACTCGGCGGCGTGCGCCTTGACCCAGTCCACCGTGGCTTGGCCCAGCGCGAACAGGCGCGCCGGCGCGTCGAGATGGCGCGGGTCCTGCTCCTCCAGCATCGCCAGGATGCTGCGGAAGCCGAGTATGCGCACCTGCGCGAACAGCGCCTCCTTGTTGTCGAAGTAGCGGTAGGGCAGGGTGTGGCTGATGCCCAGGCGCTGCGCCAGCTCGCGGAAGCTGACCGCTTCGTAGCCCTGTTCGGCGTACAGCTCCAGCGCGGCCTGCGCCAGGCGCTGCCGCATCTGATCCAGCTCGCTTTCCGACAGCATGGCGCGGGGCATGATTCATTAACACTGTTAAATTAACAGTGTTAAAAGTACGCTCGCAAGGGCACCTTGTCAAGCGGGCGGGCGTGAACCGGCCGGACCAGTGGTGGCCGGCTAGGCTGGCTGCGGCAGCGCCGCGATCACCCGTTCGGGCGCCTCCGCCGGTACCCAGTGGCCGCAGTTCTCGATCAGCTCGACGTCCTGGGTATAGAAGCAGGTCGAGACCCAGCGCGGTACGTACGGATCGTGCTCGCCCCATAGCACCTTCACCGGCACGCGCTGCGCCAGCGCTTCCAGCTTCGCTTCCCAGCCGATCAGGCCGGCCGGGTTGGCGGAGCGGTACATCCGCAGCACCACGAAGCGGGAGCTGAGTCGGCCGAAGGCGCTGCGATACTGGTGATCGATCTGCGCCCCGGTCAGCTTCAGCGTGCCTTCCCGCACGCCGCGCCTGAAAGCCCAGCGGTTCATCAACAACATCGATAGTTCGCCCAGTAGCGGCGTGCGCCAGACCCGCGCCGCGAAATGCCACCGGTACATGTGGTTGAACACGGTGTTGCAGATCACCATGCGCGAGATGCGTTGCGGGTACTTGCAGGCCCAGGCCAGGCCCATGAAGCCCCAGTCGTGGACCACCAGGGTCACCGGCTCGGTGATGCCGGCCGCGACTACGAAGGCCTCTATCCAGTCGGCGTAGCCTTCGAAGCTGTAGTCGAAGCGCGGGTTGTCCTGCGAGCGGTGGATGCCCATGAAGTCCGGGGCGTAGCAGGTGTAGCGGTCCTGCACGCCGGCGATGACTTCCTGCCAGATGTCGGCGGTGTCCGGTACGCCGTGGACGAACAGCGCCGGCGGGCCCTTGCCGGCGCGGTGGTAGTAGACCTTGTGATCCTGGACCAGGGTTTCCATCGCGCCAGCGTGCTCCTTACTTTTTTGTCAGCACCAGTTCCATCAGCCTGATCAGCCAGTCCATGCGCCGCTTTTCCGCCTGGGCATCCTCGCGCAGGAAGCCGTCCATCGCCTCACCGTGGAAGAGGGTGACCATGGTGTCGACGATCACGGTGAAGTCCGGGATGTCGCGCGCCGCATCAGGCAGCAGCGTCAGGGCCAGCTGCTGAGTGGTTTCGTAACGGCGCTTCCAGATCGGCAGCAGGGCCTCGTGCAGCTGGCGATCGGTGCGCGCCGCCAGTTGCAGTTCGAACCAGGCCTGGTGCAGGCGCGACTGGGTATTGGTGCGCAGCAGCTTCAGCGCCAGCACCAGTTCGTCCGGCGTCGACCGACGCAGGCGCTCGAAGTCGCGGCGATACAGCTCCAGCAGGCCGTCGCCGACGTCGTCGGCAACGCGGATCAACAGCTCGATGCGCGAGCTGAAGTGACGGAACAGGCCGCCATGCGAGACGCCGGCGCGCTGGCAAATCTCCTGCACGCTGGCGCTGCTGTAGCCGACCTCGATCAGCGCCTCGGTGGCGGCATCGAGCAGCTTGCGCACGGTGGCTTCGCGGCGCTCCTGCTGGGTGCGGCGGGTGGGTAGGGTGCCTTTCATGGAATTCCTTGATTCCCGTTCGTGCCGAGTAGCACCGCAACGCGGTGCGTATCGAGGCATAGCCCCTCGATACGATCCTTCGGATCTACTCGGGGCGAACGGGAGCTGTAATTGAAAGGACTCAGGCAGCCCGTGCCATCGATTCCTGGCGTACCTCCCGCGCTGGATGTTCCCCCGCCCGCAGGAAGCGCCCATAGCCCTGCGCCAGCCCGTAGTCCGCGGCGAACTGCCCGTCGCGGAACGCCATGCGGCCGTTGATCACGGTGGCGGCGACGGCGCCGTCGTTGCGGTTGACCATGCGCATCAGGCCGTTGAATTCGGGAATCGGCGCCTCGGCATAGCGGCCCAGCGACTCGTCCAGGCCCTGCGGGTCGACGATCACCAGGTCGGCGCGGTCGCCCTGGCGCAAGTGGCCGGCATCGAGGTCAAACCAGTCGGCCAGCTCGCCGGTGAGGCGCCACACCGCCTTCTCGATGCTCATGAAGGGGCGGCCCTCCTGCTCGGCGTCGCGCACCAGCTTGAGCATGCGCAGCGGGAAGTTGTAGAAGGCCATGTTGCGGATGTGCGCGCCGGCGTCGGAGAAGCTCAGCACCGCGCCGCGGTCCTGCACGATCTTCTTCAGACGGTGCGGGCGGTGGTTGGCGATCAGGGTGCGCCAGCGCAAGCCGCGGCCATGCTCGACGACGAGGTCGAGGAAGCAGTCCACCGGATGGATGCCGCGCGCGTCCGCCACCTCGCCGAAGCTCTTGCCGACCAGGCTTGCGTCCGGGCAACCGACGATGAAGGCGTCGTGGAAGTCGCGCTGCCACACGCGCGGGCCGAAGCGCTTCTCGTAGTTCTTGCGGAACCAGCGGCGGTAGCTCGGGTCCAGCATCAGCTGGTTGCGCTGCATCTCGTCTTTCAGGTGCAGCGCGGCCTGGCCGGCGCCGAACTCCTCGAACACCACCAGGTCGATGCCGTCGGCGTGGACTTCGAACGGGACGGGCAGGGCCTGCCAGCGGAAGTCGCCGCCGAGGAAGCGGTTGCAGAAGTGCGCCAGCTTGCCGACGACGCGGTGGGTGAAGCCGTCGGCCTTGGCGTCGGCCAGGGTAATCAGGGTGGTCTTCAGCTTCTTGCGAAACAGGCCGAGGCTGGCGCCGAGGAACAGGAAGGTGTTGACCTTGGTAACGATGTTCGGCGCGCCCTGGTGGATGCGGCCGCGGCGGCGCAGGATCCGGTTGAGCCGCGCGTACTCTTTCCAGCGCGCGTAGGTGGTGGGCAGCGAGGCGGAGCGGTAGCGGTCGCCGTCGAGCTTGTCCC
>CAYWPB010000049.1:0-15882 GCA_964458725.1 uncultured Nevskia sp.
GGCGCCGGCATGCGGCCGGCCTGGTGCGGGTCAACCATGCCGGCGAGGTCTCGGCCCAGGCCCTTTATCCGGGCCAGGCCCTGGTGTCGCGCGACCCCAGGATCCGCCAGCATCTGCTGCAGGCGGCGCAGGAAGAGCGCGCCCACCTGCAGTGGTGCGAGGCCCGCCTGACCGAGCTGGGCGAACGGCCGAGCCGGCTCAGCCCGTTCTGGTACGTCGGCTCCTTCGCCATCGGCGCTTTCGCCGGCCTGGCCGGCGACCGCTGGAACCTCGGCTTCGTCGAGGAGACCGAGCGCCAGGTGGTCGAGCACCTGGAGGACCACCTGGAACAGCTGCCGCGCGAAGACCAGCGCAGCCGCGCCATCGTCGAGGCGATGAAGCAGGACGAGGCCCGCCACGGCGATGAGGCCGCAGCCGCAGGGGCGCACGTGCTGCCGCCGCCGATCAAGGCGCTGATGCGGCGGGTGGCGAAGGTGATGAAGTTCGGAGCCTACCGGGTTTAGCCAGAGAGGCGGGAAATGGCTGAAACAACAAAGAGCATCGGTTCAAAAAATGCAGCGATCTCTGGTCGTTCTGTCGATGACTGGACGAACGAATATGCGAATCATAGGCCGCGGTATGTCCAATTCGCAGCAAAGATCGAATCTCTATTTAGAGACATGCTAAATGGAAGCCTAGAAGTTCATCTTCTTGAGAGTAGAGCAAAGGACGTTCATAGCTTCAGAGAGAAGCTGCTTAGACCAGGGAAGAATTATGCGGCTCCACTTTCGGAGATTACCGATCTTGCCGGTGTAAGAATCATTGCTTACTACCAAAAAGATGTAGATGCGATTTGTAGCCTAGTAGAGTCGGAATTTGATGTAGATAAGGAAAACTCGACGGGCAAAGAATCTGAGCCGAGTTCATTCGGATACAAGTCATCTCATTACATCGTTAAGCTCCCTTCGATGAGAGCAAAGCTGCGAGAATGGGCGCAGTTCTCGGACTTGCAGGTCGAAATTCAAGTTCGGACCGTACTGCAGCACGCTTGGGCCGCAATTTCGCACAAGCTTCAATACAAGCGTGAAGATGATGTTCCTGTTGTATTGAGAAGAAAGTTATTTCGCCTCTCGGCTCTATTCGAACTGGCAGACGACGAGTTTGTTTCAATTCGAAACGAAACTGATGCGCTTGCAAGGACTATTGGCCTTGGTTTTTCCGAGGGCAATGCGGATTTTGCAATTGATTTTGTGTCCCTCAAAGAGTTTATGGCTCTGTCGCCCGATGTTGCTAGGCTTGCAAGCATAGCTTCGGAAGTTGGATTTTCCATGGATTCGGACGAAGATGCGGATGGAGCTATTTCCTCGATTGTCAGAATGACGAAGCACCTCAAGATCAATATGATTTCCGAACTTGATCGTATTCTGAAAAATTCGATCGAATGGGCGCATATGTACTTACATGCGCAATTTTCAAAAAGCGTAGGCGGTAGACGCTGGGAAGTGAGCCCTGAGTTTGTATGCTTGTTGATTCTTATTGGTGCGTTTTCAGAGAAAATTGAAATAGCTGATCTGCTTGATGAGGGGTGGGATTCGGGCATTGCAGCGCGCGTATCTAGAATCTCTAGAACATGGAATCGCTCCAACAAACAGGCCTAGCCGGAATTGGGCTTGTCGTATAGCTCAAGTCCGCTAGGATGAACTGCTTCTGCGCTGCGACTCAGATAATAAAGTTCGGGGCGTATCGGTTGTGATCCGGCGGCCGAGTGCCGCCGCTATCCCGACTTGCGCTTCGCCGTGCCCCGCCGCTTGCCGGTGCCGGCGTGCGTTGTTCGTCCGCCCGGTTGTGCGCCGCTGGCGCGCCCGCGCGCGGCGCGGCGCGCCACCGGGGCTTTCTTCGCTGGCTTTTTCACGGCGCTCTTCCTTGCCGCCGGCTTCTTGGCCGCGGCTTTCCTGCTCACCGGCTTCTTCTTCACGGCAGATCCCGCCGCGACGGGCACGGGCGTTGCTGCCGGAGCCGCCGCCCCAGGCACCGTGCTGTTCACCGTCGGGTGATCCGCATCCTCCGGTTCGAGCGTGCTCTGCGGCCGCACCCCCGGCGTGACCGGCGCCAGACCGCCAAACCAGAAGTCGATCTCGCGCTTGCGCGCCGCCTGGTAGTAGCCGTCCTGCCAGGTGTCGACGTCGGCCAGGCCCTTGTAGCCGGTGCTCGCGGCGGCGGGCTTCGCGCCGGCGGCCGGCGCGGCGGCTTGCTGCGAGGCACGGAACTTGTAGTGGTCGTACACGCCGAGCATGTTCACGGCGTACTCGGCGGCCAGGCCCGGCGCGTTCTCCACGATCAGCAGGTTGTCGTCGTTGAAGCCGCTGGCCTTGGGGCCGAGGTTGTGCGAGCCGGTCATCAGCACCGGATGCGGGCCGAACGGATCGATCAGCACCACCTTGGAGTGGATCATCACCATGTTGCCGCGGTACTCGTTGCCGAACCAGGACTGCATCTGGTTGGCGATCGGCGTCGGGATCACCGCTTCCGGCGCCGCGTCGATCGGCGTGCCGCGGTCGTGCAGGGTCAGGATCGGCGTCTTGCCGCCAGGGTCCTGGTTGACCACGCCGTGGATGAACAGGTTGTCCTGGTTCAGCGCCAGGATGTCGTTGAGCAGGGTGCCCTTGGGGCCGGGATTGAAGAACAGAAACAGCACGCCCTGGCGCGCGCCCTGGATGAGCCGGCGCGCGTCGGCCAGGTCCACCAGGTTCAGAACCGGCACGTTCCAGGCGGTCAGGGTGGCGCTGCCCAGCGCGGCATGCGCCGGGGTCGAGCCTTCCTGCGCCACGTTCGGCGGATAGGCGCCGCCGGCGGCCTTCAGCGTGTTCCAGCGCTTGAGATAGGCCTCCGCCAGGTCCGCACTCTGCACCAGGATGCCGTTGTTGACCTGGGTGCACAAGCCGGTCACGGTCCAGTTGGTGCTGCCGGTCCAGACACGTTGCGGTTTGCCCTGCGTGTCGCAGAACACCACGAATTTGTTATGCGCGAAGTGGTTGCCGCCGACGATGCGGTCGTAGACGTTGATCGTGCCGGCGGTGTTGAGCTGCTGGCGGATGTCGGCATTCTCGTCCTTGCTCGGCGACTTGAAGGCGCCGGAGCCGAGCAGCAGGTTGCAGCGCTTGCCGTAGGCCTGCATCGCCTTGAGCAGCTCGGGGTCGTTCAGCTCGTACAGCGCCAGGTAGATGGTCTCGCCCGCGGCGTTGGACTTGGCCAGCAGGTCCAGCATCGCCGTGCGCAGCACGCCGCCCAGGTCCTGGCGCAGCGGATTGGCCGGATCGGCGATGTCCTGCTTCAGCGCCGCCGCCGGTCCGCCGGCCTGCGGCGTGGCCAGTGCCCGCGCCACCCACTGCGAGGCGATCATGCCGCGGTTGAAGTAGGCGCTGAAACCCGGCGTCTGGCCGGTGCCGACGCTGCACGGCGTGCTCCAGCCGCTGGCCGGGCCGTCGCCGAGCTGACCGGGTTTGCCGACGCGCGCCACGGCGCGGTAGCTCACCTGGCCGGTGCCGGCCGCGGCGTAATCGTTCCAGATGAAGCGCTGGATCGGCCACTGCTCGCTGCTGGCGTGCGAGCCCGGCTTTGCGTGGGGATCGCTGGCGAAGCCGATGCGGTTCTCCAGCACCGTCTCCGTCGTTTTGCCCTGCGCATCGGTGGCGCGGCGGTGCAGCGCGAAACCGAGGCAGTTCGGAATGCGTACATCGGTGCGCCAGACCACGGTGGCGCTGTCGGAATTGACGTAGGCCCTGATCTCGATCGCCATCGTATCCCCCTTGGCCGTAGCGGCCCGTACTTCACCGGACGAACGATGGACCGACTGTACTACCGGGCGATGACGGCGGATCGCGCAACTGCGGCGCCGGTGTGACGCAGCGCACGCCGCGCCGCCGGTTCTATGCCGCCACCGCCCAATTCCTCAGGAAAGCGTCCAGCGCATCGTGGCGTACCGGCTCTTCAGGCCGCTGCGGCGCACTCCTGCCCAGACGCAGCAATTCGGACTCCAGGAAGTCGTGAATCTCCGGCACGCGTGCCGAAGAGCCGAATTCCGCCGTCACCATCTTGCGGCGCCGCAGTTCTGCGATCGTATCGAAAAGCGTGCCGGCCGGCAGCAGACGCTCCACCAGCTGCATGAACGCCATCGGCGGTACACCGTAGCCGAGCTCTATCCACTGACAGGCCAGCATGGGTCGAAGCACGTAAAAATACTTCTTCAGCTTCACCTGCTCGCCGAGCAGGTGCTCGCGGAAATTCTTCCGCGCCATGTGGAAGTAGTGATAGTGCAGCGCCTTGGGGGAGTGGAAACGGCTGGCCAGCTCGCGCAACCCCGCGTGAAACTCGGGGTCGCTCCTGTAGACGATCGGTGATTGCAACCACTCCAGCAGCACAGGATTGGACTTGGCCATCAGCCGCAGGGCCTTGCGCAGATCCCAGCCGTTGATGTCCTCATCGCCCTCCAGCGGCAGCTCGATTACGTCGCGCTCCTCGAACACGGACAGGTACCAGTCGCGCCGGTGTGCATAGATGAACCGCACGTCGTAGTCCGAATCCGGAGAGGCGAAACCCCAGGCGCGGCTGCCCGATTCGCAAGCGTAGAGCACTCTCACGCGATGGTTGGCTTCGATCGTCGCCAGCGCGGCAGCGAAGCGCACACGTGCTTCCGGGTTTACCGGATGGTCGATTTCGTTCATGGTTCCCCCTCAAAAAGAGCCGGATGGAATGCCATCCGGCTCAAGCGTACTGCTCAGCCCTTCACGCACAGCACCTGCTTCAGGGTGTGGACCACTTCCACCAGGTCGGCCTGGTTGGCCATGACCTGGTCGATGTCCTTGTAGGCGCCGGGAATCTCGTCCACCACGCCGCTGTCCTTGCGGCAGACCACGCCCTCGGTCTGTTGCGCCAGGTCGGCGGCGGTGAAACGCTTCTGCGCCGCGGTGCGGCTCATCTTGCGGCCGGCGCCGTGCGCGCAGGAGTGGAAGCTCTCGGCGCTGCCCTTGCCGCGCACGATGTAGCTGCGCGCGCCCATGCTGCCCGGGACAATGCCCAGCTCGCCCGCGCCGGCGCGGATCGCGCCCTTGCGGGTGACCCACACGTCCGCCTCGAAGTGATGCTCGCGCGAGATGTAGTTGTGGTGGCAGTTCACCGCCTCCTCGGTCAGCTCGAACGGTCGCAGGTGGCGGCGCATCGCACCGAGAACCAGCGCCAGCATCAGCTCGCGGTTGGTGCGCGCGTAATCCTGCGCCCAGCCCACCGCCTCCATGTAGTCGGCGAACTCGGGCGAGCCCTCGTCGAGCCAGGCCAGGTCGCGATCGGGCAACTCGCGGTTCATGCGCAGCGCGCGCTCCCGCGCCCGCTCGATGAAGTAGGTGCCGATGCGATTGCCGATGCCGCGGCTGCCGGAGTGCAGCATCACCCAGACGCGGCCGTCCTGGTCCAGGCACAGCTCGATGAAGTGGTTGCCGCCGCCCAGGCTGCCGAGCTGGCAGACCCAGTCCAGCGCCCGGTCCGGCTTGGCCTTCAGCTTCGGATGCTTGGCTAGGATCGCCTCCAGCCCCGGCGCGAAACGCTGCGCCGCGGCCTCTGGCGCGCGCTCGCCACGGTGCTGCTCGCGGCCCACCGGCACGTCGCGCGAAATCTGCGCGAACACCGTCTTCAGGCGCTTGTCGTCCAGATCCTCGGCGCGCAGGGTGGTGCGCGCCGCGCACATGCCGCAGCCGATGTCCACGCCCACCGCCGCCGGCACGATGGCCTGGCGGGTGGCGATGACCGAGCCCACCGTGGCGCCGATGCCCAGGTGCACGTCGGGCATGGCCGCGACGTGGTGGTGAACGAACGGCAGCGCCGCGATGTTGGACAGCTGCTTGCGCGAAGCCTCGTCCACCTCGTCGGTCCAGATCTTCACCGGCACGCTGCCGGTTTCGATGGTCTGCTTGATACCCATGGTTCCTTCGCCCTCTTGGGGCGGCTCCTTTCAAAAAGAGGCGCCGCCCGCCCTTGCGGACGGCGCCTACATTACAACGTTGCGCCCAACCATCAGGCGCTCTTCGCCGGCTTCACCAGCTGGCCCAGCACGCCCTCGAGGCCGCCGAAGACCGTCAGCTTGTCGATCTTCTCGGTCACCTTCTCCAGCGTCTCCAGCTCCTTCAGGCGCAGCAAGGTCGGGCTCTCCTCCATCAGGCGGGCGGTGTTGAGCGCCGAACGCATCGCGTTGGCCTCCTCACGGCGGCGGATCACGTTGGCCTGGGCCGCCTTCTCCGCCTGCACCACGCTGTTGAGGATCTCCTTCATCTCGCCCGGCAGGATCACGTCCTTGACGCCGACACCGAGCACCTCCACGCCCAGCTCGTTCATGCGGCCGCGCACATAGCCGTAGATGTCGCCGTCCAGCGAGGCCTTGTCGCCGAGCAGCTCGTCCAGCGTCTTGGCGCTCACCGCCTTGCGCAGGCCGAACTGCAGTTCGCGGTACAGGTAGTCGCCGTACTTGGCCACCTTGGTGCGCGCGGCGACCGGGTCGGTCACGCGCACGCTGGCGCCCAGGTTGACGCGCAGGCTGACCTTGTCGCGGGTCAGCAGCTCCTGGCCCGAGACCTCGACGGTCTGCACGCGCAGCTCCATCACCTCGGCACTCACGTTCTTCTGGAAGTTCCAGAAGGCGTAAGCGCCCGGCTCGAGCCGGCGCGCCAGCTTGCCGTCGATGAATAGCAGGCCGGCCGATTCCGCCGGCACGGTCACCGTCACCGCGACACGCTCCAGCGTGCCGAGCTGCCGCAGGCGCTTGGCTACCGCGGCCGGCACCTCCAGGCTCTCGCCCAGCGGCAGCTTGTCCACGCTCACCGCGACCGCGCCCTTCCAGTACAGCTTGCGGCTGCCCGGCGCCAGCACGTCTTCCAGCTTGCCGTTCTTCGCCACCAGGCCGACCTCGCCGGTACCGATGTCGGCCAGCACGAAGTCGCGCGCCAGCGCATCGCCCAGGCGCTCCACCAGCACGTCGGTGTCCTTGCCCTCGTACTCCGGGCGCGCCAGTTCGAAGCAACGCACCTCCAGCTTGCCGAACACGTCCCACAGCCGGTACACGCCCGGCGCCAGCACGCGCTCGAAACGACGGTTCTCGTACAGCAGGCCGCGCTCGCCGTCACCGATCACGACCCGCTTCATGCCGAACATGGTTCTATCCTCCTCGTTGCGGCTGTTCGCGGCGGTACTGCCCCTGCGCGCTCGCCGCACTGGCGCGCAGGTTTGCTTCACTGCTCTAAACTGCCGTCCCGGGGAAGGCGGGCACGTTCGCGACCGCGGCTCCGCCTTCCCAACTCCCCTGGCCGGAGGAGTTGCACACGCCCGTGCGCGTGCCAGTCCAATTCAAAAGAAGACACCCCTTACGGCGCAGCGGGGGAGGAAGCGCGTTCCGGCGCGGGAGGCGGCAGCTGTTTCGCGGGATGGACCCGGCCAAACGCGCCGTGCCGATCCCGCGCCGCAATTGCCGCCCGCCGCGATGGAAGGCGGGACCTCGGCCCGCTTCGCCGCTGTGCCGGCGCGCTTCGCGTCACGGCCCAAGCCATGACGCTCCCCGCGCCGTCACACGGGGTGCCCCCGGATGCAACAGGGACTTGCGTCCCCTGTTTGAGAGCGGGATTCGAACCCGCGACAAGATGATTACCAGTCATCCGCTCTACCCACCTGAGCTATCTCATGGCTGCCCATACGGGATTCGAACCCGCGACCTGCGGCTCGCGCCGCCGCTCTACCGGACTGAGCTAATAGGCACGTGCGGAACCGACGCCGTGCGCCCGCGGCATACGCCGTGGCAGAGCCAGGCGCACCGGACCGGACTTGCGAGCCGGTACCGCTGCGAAACGCCGTGTTTCGGTTCCCGATTGGCGCCTGCTGCCAGGCGCCAATTCCTGCGGCGGCACAGCCGCCCTGTTCCGTCTCCTGTTCGCGAACGCCGTGAAAACAAAAACGCCCCGGGAGGCAGCCTCCCGGGGCGTTCGTTGTACACGGGAGGTCGGGCGACCGACCTCCTGGATTTGATCAGGTCAGGCCGGTTGCGGGCGCAGGTCGTTCCTGGCCTGGGACATCGCCAGGCAGAACACTGCCGTACCGCGGCTTTCGGGCCGCAGCGCGTAGCTGTGATGTGCGATGGCTGGTGTCATGGAACTCTTCGTGTCGAAAAATCGCATCGTCTGATGCGAGCGGCGCGGACTATACGCCTGCGCTTTGCGGCGCGCAAGACGTTTGTCAAGCCACGTCTCCGCGCGAGTACGTTTGCAGGTCGGCCTTCAGACCGACAAGGTGTCGGGCTGAACCCCGCTTGCAAGAGCGCAAACAAAAAGCCGGGCCGCCTCGCGGCGGCCCGGCTTCACTGCAGACTGCGGGGTACTACTTCTTGGCGCCGGTCAGCCCGCGCGCTTCCAGCAGCGGGCCGACTTCCGGGTCTTTGCCGTAGAAGTCCTTGAACAGCGCGCCCGGGTCGGCGCTGAAGCCGCGCGACAGCACCTTGGCGCGCAGCAGGTCGCCGTTCTCGCGCTTCAGGGCGCCGTGCGTGTTCATCCAGTGCTCGGTGTCCTTGGCCAGCACGTCGCTCCAGATGTAGGCGTAGTAGCCGGCCGCGTACTGGTTGGCGAAGACGTGCGAGAAGTACGGCGTGTGGTAGCGTGGCGGCACCAGCGCGTAGTCGACCTTCTGGTCCTTCAGCGCCTTGGCCTCGAACGCCATCACGTCCTTCGCTTCCGGGGTCTTGTCGGAGCCGATCTGGTGCCAGGACTGGTCGAGGATCGCCGCCGCCAGGTACTCGCCGGTGGTGAAGCCTTCATTGAACTTGCGTGCCGCCAGCACCTTGTCGAGCAGCTCCTTGGGCATCGGCTCGCCGGTCTGGTAATGCTTGGCGTAGTTGGCCAGCACCTGCGGGTCGTGCGACCACATCTCGTTGTACTGCGAGGGATACTCGACGAAGTCCGGCGGCACCGAAGTGCCGGCGAACAGGGGGTACTGCACGTTGGAGAACATGCCGTGGATGGCGTGGCCGAACTCGTGGAACATGCCGTTGACGTCGTCGAAGCTCAGCAGTGTCGGCTGGCCCTCCGGCGGCTTGGGGATGTTGAGGTTGTTGACCACCACCGGCTTGAGGCCGAGCAGTTTCGACTGGCTGACGTACTCGCTCATCCAGGCGCCGCCCTGCTTGTTGTCGCGGGCGTAGTAGTCCGCCAGGAACAGCGCCAGCGGCGTGCCGTCCTCGTTCGACACCTCGAACACGCGCACGTCCTTCTGGTACACCGGCAGATCCTTGCGCTCTTTGAAGTTCAGGCCGTAGAGCTGGTGCGCGGCATAGAACACGCCATCCTGCAGCACGTGGTTCAGCTCGAAGTAGGGCTTCACCTGCGCCTCGTCGAAGGCGTAGCGCTGTTTGCGCAGCTGTTCGGCGTAGTAGGCCCAGTCCCAGGGCTGCAGCTGGAACTTCGGCTGGTGGCTGGCCTTGGCGTCGGCATCGGCCAGCTTCTGCAACTCGGCGGCATCCTTGCGCGCGTTGGCCAGCGCGCCGGCGGCCAGCTCGGCCAGCATCTTGTTCACCGCTTCCGGCGTCTTGGCGGTCTCGTCCTCCAGCGCGTAGGCGGCGAAATCCTTGTAGCCCAGCAGCTCGGCCTTCTGCGCGCGCAGCTTGACGATCTGCGCCACGGCAGCGGTGTTGTCGTCGGCGCCGCCGTCGCCGCGGGCGATTGAGGCCTTGTAAAGCTTCTCGCGCAGCGCGCGGTTCTTCAGCTGCGCCAGGGCGCCCTGGCCGGTGGTGTTCTGCAGGGTCAGCACCCACTTGCCGTCGAGCTTGCGGGTCTTGGCCGCCTGCGCAGCGGCGGCGATGCGGTCGTCCGGCAGGCCGTCGAGGTCTTCCTTGCTGTCCACCACCACGGCGCCGTCATTGGTCCCCTTCAGCACGGTCTGCTGGAACTGGGTGGTGAGCGAGGAGGTCTGCTCGTTGAGCTTGCGCAGCTGGTTCTTGTCGGCGTCGGACAGCTTGGCGCCGGCGCGCACGAACAGGGTGTGGTAACGCTCCAGCAGGCGCAGGCCTTCGGCGTCGAGACCGAGGCTGGCACGGTCCTGGTAGAGCTTGTCGATGCGCGCATACAGCGCCGGGTCGAGGTAGATCGCGTCCTGGTGCGCCGACAGCTTGGGCGCCATGTCCGCCTGCACCTTGTCCAGCGTGTCGCTGGTGTTGGAGGAGGTCAGGTTGAAGAAGGTCTGCGAGACGCGGCCGAGCAGGCGGCCGCTGCGTTCCAGCGCGATGATGGTGTTGTCGAAGCTCGGCGCCTCGGCGTTGTGCGCGATGGCGTCCACTTCCTTGCGCTGCTCGGCCATGCCCTGCTCGAAGCCCGGCGCGAAGTCGGTCTCCTTGATCTTGTCGAACGGCGGCAGGTTGAAGGGCAGGGTGCTGTCCTGCGCGAACGGCGAAGGCGCCGGAGCGGTGGCCGCGGGCTGCGCGGCCGGGGTGGCGGGTGCCGCGGATTTGTTGTTGCAGGCGACCATGCCGGTTCCCGTGGTCAATAGCAGGGCGAATGCCGCGTACGGCAGCTTGGACGATGTCATCTTGACTCCCTTAGATCTTGAAGCGCGAAGCGCGGCTGCGCCAGCGCTCCGGCTGATTTTGATGGCCGGGCGTTCCCGCCGGACTCTCGGATCTTCGATGCCCGGAACAGGAAAAAAGTTTAATCCGGCGCCACGCCGGGACTGGCGGGTGCGCTGCCGTCCGTTCATGGCTGATTGACAGCTCTTTCGCCCGTATCCCAAGCTGCCGGCACCGGCTCATGGCCGAGCGGCGTCGACGAGGACCTTGCATGGCCGACAGCGCGGTGGAGATCGCCAACCTGCTGTACCGCTACGCCGAGCTGCTGGACGGCGGCGACCTCGAGGGCACGGCTGCGCTGTTCCGCCACGCCCGCGTCCTGCTGCCCGGCGGGGAGCGGATCGACGGCGCCGGCCTGCTCGCCGTGTGGCGGCAGTACGTCAAGATCCACCGCGACGGCACGCCTCGCACCAAACACATCGTCACCAATCCGATTCTCGACATCGACGAGGCCACTGGCCGCGCCCGTTGCCGCTCCTACTACACCGTGCTGCAGGCGGCTCCGGGCCTGCCGCTGCAGGTTATCGCCGCAGGGCGCTACCACGACGAGTTCGAGCGTGTGGATGGCCAGTGGCGCTTCGCCGCGCGTGACTACTCGATGCTGGATTTCCAGGGCAACCTGGCCGAGCATCTGCTGATGGCGCCGCCGGGCTGATCGTTGTGCAGGTCGCACTTCAGGCGGCTGCGCGCCCTGAAAGGGTTGCCTGGGATTGGCCAGGCTTCCCTGCAGTGTCTCAATAACCAAAAAAGGCGGCCATGCTCCGCGCTGCCCGCGGCAGCCGTGGCGACGCAGCCAGTGGCGCTGACTTCATGGCCCTGACCATCACTGGCGTGAGGTGATGAACGAGTACTGCGCCGGGGTGTCCCATTCAGACCCATGGCCTGGCCGATCTCAGGCCTTTTTTCGGCGCCAGTCCCTGTCTAGGGTATGACGAATAGTTCTGACCGCTGACAGCTGTCTGCGGAGCGTGAACTGTGCGGAGGGGACATGCTTGGGGAATTCTTGCGCGGTAGCGATGCTTTGAGATTGCATCGGCTGTGGTTCTTTGCTGCCGCTGCCCTGTGCAGCTACGGCGCCCTGGCGCCGGCGCGAGCGGACGGCATCACCACGGTTGGTGTCGCGCAGCTCTCACCGCGACTGTATGAGTACAGTCTCGATACGCCGGCGCTTTCCACCCAGACCCACGTGCGGGTGCTGCTGCCGGCGAACTACAATGCCAGCGGCCCGCGGCGCTATCCGGTGCTGTACCTGCTCAATGGCGGCTATGGCTCCTACCTGGATTGGACCGAGTCCGGCAACGTGGAGGCCCTTTCCGCGCCCTATCCGCTGATCATCGTCATGCCGGACGGCGGCAGAGGCGGCTGGTATAGCGATTGGTTCAACTTCGGCACGGGCGGAACGCCGCGATGGGAGACCTACCACATCGACCAGCTGATCCAGTGGGTCGATACGCGGTTCCGGACGCGGGGAAACCGCAGTGGACGCGCCATCGCCGGCCTGTCGATGGGCGGGTTCGGCGCGGTGAGCTATGCCGCACGGCACCCGCAGCTGTTCGGCGCCGTCGCGAGTTTCTCGGGCGCCGTCGACATCGACAAGCCCCAGGTCGCGCGGGTGGTGATGGCCAGCCCGCCCATCGACGGCGGAGTGCCGGGCGCGATTTTCGGCTCCAGGCTGTCCCATGAGCTGATCTGGAAGGCCCACAATCCGCTGACCTTGGCAACCAACCTGCGCAACATGCACATCTGGCTGTACACCGGCAATGGTCAGCCGGGTCCGCTGGACCCGCCGGGTACCCTGCCGTCGATCGCCGGCGAGAACGTGATCGAGCAGGTGAATATCGCCTTGCACGACGAGCTGATCTGGCTGGACATCGCGCATACCTTCGTCGACTACGGTCCTGGCACCCACGCCTGGCCTTACTGGCAGCGTGATCTGCAGCAGACCTTGCCGCAACTGATGCAGGCCTTCGCCGAGCCGGAGGCCAGTGGGCCGGTAAACTTCGAGACGACCGACGCCGCCTACAGCATCGACGGCTGGCAGGTCGCCATCTCGCGGCTGGCCGATGAGTTCAGTACCTTGCAGGATGCGGACCGCGGCGGCTTCACGCTGTGGGGCAGCGGTGATGCCCTGGTTACGACGGCGCCGCTGTTCAAGGCGGGCCAGGAACTGCGAGTCACGGTGACGCCGCAGTCGCAGCCGCAGGAGAGCTCACTGCGGTTGGCCGATGGCCAGGGGCGATTGCAGATCAAAGTCCCGCTGGGGCCGGCCAACCGCCAGGCCGAGTACACACCCGCCAGCACCGCCAAGGTCTTCGTCACCACGGTGACGATCGGGGCGCCGTAGACGCCATGACCGATGCCTTCCGGCGGAGCGCCCGGATCCCGCTGTGCGGCTTGGGCCTGCTCGCGCTCGCCGGCTGTGGCGACAGCACGGCACCGGCGGCCACGGCTGCGCCGCCGTTCTCGATGGACACGGTGCCGTTGGAGTTGCGCTCGGCTTACGGCAGCGGCAACTTCGGCCGCTGGGACGTGGACGAGTTCGGGCTGCCGGTATTCCATTACCGGGTCGATCAGGCGCGCGATCCGCGCGCGGCGCAGACCGAGCTGGCCGGCGCCACCCAAGCCCAGCACGCGCTCGGCAACGACAACGTCAAGGGCATGTTCTGGAACGACGGCTACACGACGTTGTGGAGCCAAGGGCGCCTGTCGCAGTGGGCCAACCAGTGGAATCCGCAGACTGGCAAGTGGTCCGGTGGCTACGGCTATCTGTACGTCGACGGCGCGGCGCTCAGCACGCTGTACCTGGACCGCCCGTCCGACGCGCAGGGCGGACGCGACTTCGGCCTCGGCTATGGACGGCGTTGGCTGCGCAGCAGGGATCTGGAGGTGCGCGAGGAATTGTATGCGCCGTTCGGTGACGATCCCCTGCTGCTGCACGATGTGCACATCACCAACCAAGGCAACCGTACGCGCCGGGTGTCCTGGTTCGAATACTGGGACGTGAATCCAGTCAGCCAGACCGAGGCACCGCTGAATCGCGGCGTCGCCGCGCCGCGCTGGGATGCGGCGACACGCACGCTCAGCGTGGCCCAGCTGCCTGACATCGACCTCAATCCCTACAGCATTTTCGCCAGCGCGCTGCAGGGGCCTGTCGAAGGCTTCGAGACCATGCAGGGCGCGTTCTTCGGCCAGCCGGCCTCGCGCCAGCAGCCGGCGGCCGTGCTGGCGGACCATCTCGGCGATTCCATTGCTCCGCCGTCACCGCCGCTGCTGCCGAACCAGACCGTGCTGGTGCTGCGCGCGCCCCTGCTGCTCGCCCCCGGAGAAACCGTGCATCTGCGTTACGCCTATGGCATGGCGCATGCCGCCGACATCGCGGCGCTGGTTGCGCGCTACTCCGAGGCGGAGGATCCGTTCAGCGCCAGCGAACATGCCTGGGCCGGCTGGGTACCGCATGCGGACTATGGCGAGGAATATCGCTGGGTGGCGCGTGAGCTGGCCTGGTCGGCCTACCTGCTGCGCGCCGCCACGGTCAGGGAGGAGGTCTGCGGTCACCACACCATCACCCAGGGCGGGTACTACCAATACGACACTGGCGCCAATCTGGGCTACCGCAGCTGGCTGCATTACCTGTTGCCGATCACCTATACCGACCCGGACCTGGCCCGCGAGATCCTGCGCTATTCGATCCGCCTGCAGCCGCCGCCGCCGCCGGCCTTGCAGACCAATCCCTACGGCGTCGGGCCGCTATGCTTGCCGCTGCCGATCGGCGTGTCGATCGATCTCGACTTCTGGCTGCTGCTCGCCGCCTCGGAATACGGGCTGGGCATGCGCGATCTGGCGTTCTTCGACGAACCGATTCCGTACTGGGACAGCCCGCAGACGGTCAGCGCCTGGGAACATCTGAAGGATGCCTTCGCCCACCAGGAGACCTTGCTCGGCCCCCACGGCGGCTACCTGATGCTGGGCACCGGCGACTGGACCGACTTCTCGACCGTGCTGGTCGGGCTGAGCGAGTCGATGCTGGTGACGGCGCAGCTCGCTTATGCCTACCCGCAGCTGGCGGACCTCGCCGAGCTGCGCGGCGACACGGAGTTCGCCAGCCGCCTGCGCTCGGCGGCGGCCCGCAACCTGGAGACACTGCGGCGGGAATGGACCGGCAAGGGCTGGTACTCGCGTGGCTATCGTCTGGACCAGCAGGTCGGCCAGGGCGTGATCTTCGAGGAGCCACAGCCCTGGGCCATCCTGGCCGGAGCCCCCACGGCGCCGCAGGCGGCGACCCTGGTCTCCAACGTCCGGCGCTTCCTCACCGGCGTGGGCGCGCCGGGCGGTCCCAGCCCGATCGGCTCGGCCGAGTCGCCCGGCCGCAACGATCCGGACGTGACCGAACATGGCCTCGCCGCCGCGCAGCTGCTCGACGCGGCGCGGCCGCTGCTGCTGCAGCTGCCCTCGCTGCTTGGCACCATTGCGCAACGCACCGACTCCGCTGTGTGGCCCGGCGACGTGTGGTACGACCTCAACGGTCACCTGGCCTGGGCGCTGGCTTCGCTCGACGGCACCGTCCCCGATGCGCGCGACTATGCCTGGGACGAGTACACGCGCAATACGCTGGCGGCGCATGCGACCGCATTTCCCGATCATTGGGCTGGGACGATCAGCGTCGACGACCTGTGCAATGCCTGGTATGCGCATGACCCGGTACGCTGCGGCGGCTACAGCAAGGTCTACGACGGGCAAGTCACCGAGCACCCGACCTGGGTGGTGATGAATGCTCTCAATCTGGCCGGGGTGAGCGCCACACGCGAAGGGTTTCGCATCGCGCCGCATTACCCGTTCCGGGACTTCGCACTGGCCTTGCCCCGGGTCGGCCTGGAACGGCGCGGTTCACGTCTGCGCGGATACTTCCGTCTCGAGGCCGACACGGTGGTGCAACTGCGCGTGCAGCTGCCGGACGGAGTGAACAGCGCCAGCGTTTTCGTCAACGGCATTCCAGCCGCCGCATCCATCACCAACGGTGAAGCCAGCTTCCCGCTTCCGGTGCGCAGCGGCGAGAGAGTGAGTTGGGAGTTGCAGCCGGGAGGCGCTTCATGAGGGCCGGCGGGCGGCCGTCGGGGCCCGGCGCTCAAACGAAAGAGGGCAGCCTGTAGCCGCCCTCCTTGGTACCGCCGCCAGCGACTTCAGCGCTGGATATTGCGCCCGTAGAAGATCCCCATGATCCCGTGATCGACCCGCTCCCGGATTCGCTTGGCGCCGCGCGGCGGCAG
>CAYWPB010000050.1:0-15828 GCA_964458725.1 uncultured Nevskia sp.
GGGCGGGCGGGCGTGAGGCCGCCCGGGGCCGGCGGGCGGGTTGGGACCGCGCCGGCTTCGACGATTCCGCCTGGGCCGCCGCCAACCTGGTGCCGGGGCCGCCGGGCGAGATGCACGCCGCGGCTCAGCCGCCGATCGCCGTCACCGGCGTCCTGCAGCCGGTGGCCGTAACCCAGCCGCGCCCGGGGATCCATGTCTTCGACTTCGGCCGCATCTTCGCCGGCCGGTTGCGCCTGAACGTTGCCGGGCCTGCCGGTACCACGGTCACGCTGCTGCAGACCGAGAAGCTCAATGCGGACGGCACCGTGGCCGTGGCCAGCGGCCTGGTCGACACGCAGCTGCAGACCGACCAGTACACACTTGCCGGCGGCGGCGCTGAGTCCTGGGCGCCGTCCTTCGGCTACCGCGGCTTCCGCTACGTGCAGGTCAGCGGCTATCCGGGCACGCCCACCACCGGGGCGCTGCGCGGCGAGCTGATGCACTCGGCGGTGGCTTCGCGTGCGACGTTCGAGAGCGCCAACCCCTTGCTCAACCGCATCCAGGAGGCGGCCCGCAACACCCTGCTCAACAATATGTACGGCAACCAGACCGACACGCCAACCTACGAGAAGAACGGCTGGACCGGCGATGCCCAGGCCTCGGCCCTGGCCTCGGTGCTGAACTTCGACGTGGCGCGGGTCTGGACCAAGTGGCTGGCCGACTTCCGCGACGCGCAGTCGCCCAGGGGCGAGATGCCCAAGATCGTGCCGTCCACGCCGTACTACGGCTACGAGAACACGCCAGGCTGGAACATGATCTGGGGCGCGGTGCCGTCGTGGGACGCGGCGACGCTGGTGCTGCCGTGGGAGATGTACCAGGCCCTGGGCGACCGCACCATCCTCGAGAAAATGTACGAGACGCAGAAAAAACTGGTCGACTACACCGCCGGCTATTTCAGCCCCGACAGCCTGGTCTATAACAACCCCAATAATCCGTTCCTCGGCGAGTACGCCGCGGCGCTGCCGCCCGGCGGCCTGATGGAAGCGGTGATGAAGCAGCCCAGCGGGCCGGTCGATGCCACCGCGGCGGCCTACTATTTCCACATGCTGGATCTGCTGTCGCGCAGCGCGGACCTGCTTGGCAAGAGCGCCGACCGCGACCGCTACTATGGACTGGCCCAGCGGCTGCGTGCCGCTTACAACAAGCGCTACTGGAACGTCGAGCAGCATTGTTACCGCAGCCACAGCGACAGCGGCGAGCTGCGCGTCTATGCCGAGACGCCGAACGTGCTGGCGGTGGCCTTCGGCATCGTGCCGGACGGCGAGGGCGCCGCGGTGATGCGCAGCGTCAACGAGGACATTGTCGCGCGTGGCTACCATCTTGGCACCGGCGTCTACGCCGGCCGCTACGTCATGACCCTGCTGGCCGACTACGGCTACGCCAATACCGCCTATTCCGTCGCCGCCTCGACCGGCTTCCCCGGCTGGGGCTACTGGCTGGAGAACGGCCTGTCGACGATGGCCGAAGGCTGGGAACTGAGTTCCCGCTCCTGGGATCACCACTACTGGGCTTCCGTGAGTTCCTATTTCATCCAGAGCCTTGCCGGCATCCGCCCGAGCGGCCCCGGCTATGCTGGCATCCTGATCAAGCCCTGTCCGCCCAAGGGGCTGGAGTGGGCCAAGGCCGAGGTCGAGCTGCCGCAAGGCACGGTCAAGTCCGCATGGCGGCGCACGCAGGGCCGCTTGCTGCTGGACGTGCAGATTCCGCGAGGCGCCATCGCCGAGATTCACGTACCCGGCAGCGTGCGCGCCGCCCCGGAGCCGTCGGGAGCGGTGTTCCAGCGGATCGAAGGGGGCTACGCCGTATACGGCGCCGGGCCGGGTTCCTACCACTTCGAAAGCATGGACACCGCGCCTTGAGCAGGAGCCGGGCATGACGCCGCGCCTTGCTCCTGCGACCGGCGGTGCTGTCTGAGCCAGCCACGCCGGGTCATGCACGCGGCGGAGCGGCAGCAGATGATCCTGCGCCTGCTGCGGCAGCGCGGCTTCGTGGTATTCCGCGAGCTTGGCCATCATCTCGAGGCTTCGCCGACCACGCTGCGCCGCGATCTCAACGAGCTCAAGCACGCCGGTTGTGTCGTGCCGGTGCGCGGCTGGAGCCGTCTTCCGGAGCGGCCGGATACGGGGCTGCGCGAGCCGGCGCCCGGGCGCAGCCTGCAGAACGCGGCCGCCAAGCGCGCCATCGGCCTCGCCGCGGCGGCGCTGTGCCGGCATGGCGAGTCCGTGATCATCGACGGCGGCTCCACCACCTTGCAGATGTGCCCGCACCTTGCATCGCTGCAGCTGCAGGTGCTGAGTAACTGCCTGCGTGTCATCAACGCCTTGCTGGCCCAGCCGACCACCCGCGTCGCCATCCCCGCCGGCGCCGTGTGCCGCGAGCAGAACATCATCCTTTCACCGTTCGAGAACGACGGCATGGGCACCTATCGCGCCTCGCGCATCTTCATGGGCGCCGCCGCGGTGGGGCGCCACGGCGTGATGCAGTCCAATCCGATCCTGGTCCAGACCGAGCAGCGCCTGCTGGCACGGGCCGACGAGCTGGTGCTCCTGGTGGACAGCAGCAAGTTCCAGGCGCCGGCCGGCCACGTCATCTGCGCGCTGCGCGAGGTGGATGTGGTGGTGACCGACGCCGGTATCGCGGAGGCCGACGCGCGCATGATCCGCGATAGCGGTGCCCGCCTGATCGTGGCCGAGGGCGGCTGAACGCGCTGCCTGCCCGCTGTGGCCTCAGTTCACGGGGTGGTCAGTCGGGCTTGTTCCCTGTTCCACCCAGCTGCGAAGCTCATTCCAGCTGGCTTCGACCTGATCGGCGGAGAAGCCGCAGTGCGCGTAGCCCTCGGTCTTGCTGCCGGGCAGCATTGCGCGCTGGGGCGGCACGCTCTGTTGTCTCAGGCGATCGAGGTTTCCGGCCTGTGCCACCGCCAGGCGGAGCAAGGGTTCGTGGATCGTGCTCGGTGCCATTGGGTCGATGCTGTTGTAGACGGTCAGCAGCTTCGCGTCGAAGCGACCGGTGGGCTGGTACCAGGCCCTGGCTTTTTCCAGCGCCGCGGGGACAGCATGAATCCGCTGTATACCCATGTTGAGCGCTGCGTTTCCCTCGGCCGAGAGATAGGAGCTGGAATAGGCCTTCGCACTGTTGTCGTAGACCGAACCGCCAAAGGTTTCATTGAGATCCCCGGTGCCCAGCGCGAGCAGGCTCAGTGGCAATATGAAAGCGGCCGGGTCCTTTTCGATGCCGGTGACGGCGGCGATGTTGTCGATGATGCGGCTTTCGGGGCCATCGGGAGCGGCCGCAGCGGCGGCGAACAGGCGCAGCACTGGATTCATCACCCGCTTGGACTGGATCAGCATCAGCGGCAGCGCGATCTCCTTGGGCAGGCCTTGTGGCGGTACGCCGAGCGCGGACTTTTCCAGGCTCTTTTCACCGGGTAGTTCGTAACCGGTGCCGCGGGTGAAATAGTTGTAGGCGGCGCGGATGTCCGTGGCCCAGCCGAGCTCGGCCGGCCACCCGCCGACGGCGCCGCACCAGGCGATGGCGCCGGCGAAGTCCTGCGGGTGCTTCTCGATCAGCGCCAAGGTGATGTCGCCACCCATCGATGCGCCCTGCACGTAGGTGCGCCGTGTGCCGAGGCGGTCGAGGAGGCGCTTCAGCCGGTAGGTGTTCTCCGCGCCGGTCTGCACTCCCATGCCGGGCTTGTCGTAGGCGCTGCGCCCGGCAGCGAAGCCCTGGGCGTAGGGGATGCGGTAGAAGGCGCCGCCGCCATCGTCGGCCAGCGGGTTGTCCGGAATCCAGGTCGGCAGGCCCGGAGGGCGGTACCCCGCGGCGAACAACATCGCCTGGTGGTTCCAGCGCCATGGAAAGGCCAGGCTGAAATGCCGGCCTTCGAGCTTGCCGTTGAGCAACAGGCCGCCGTCGTCGAGCCGTTCGGCCTTGAGGTCGGCGGCGCCGGCTTGCCCCGCGGCTTCGACCAGGGCGGACTGCTCAGGGGTGAGCGGAGGGCGGGAACAGCCGGGCAGCAGCAGGGACGCGGCGAGCAGGACTGCACCGCGCAGACGGGCACGCCGCCGGCGCGACGGGATGGACATGCGGTCAGGGCTTGGCGACGATCAGCTTGACGCCGCTGTCCCGGATCAGACGGGCGTGTTCCTCGCGGATACCGGCATCGGTGACCACGGTGTCCACGTCCTGCAGCGCGCACACCACATGACCGGCCGGCGCTTCGAACTTGCTGCTGTCGACCAGCAGGATCAGCTCGTCGGCGCGCTCCAGCAGCCGTTGTTCGGCCTGGGCCAGGATCAGGTCCGCCTGCATTACCCCATGCCGGCCGAGCGCAGCCGCGCCCATGAACATGCGCGAGGCCCGGTAGCGGTCCATGCCGTCGTTGTCGAACGGCGACAGCACGATATTCTGCTCGCGGAACACGGTGCCGGCGGGGATGGCGATGCGCGTGCCGGGCTGCGGCAGCAGCGCGTTGATGATGTGCAGCGAGTTGCTCAGCACCTGCAGCTCCAGCGATTCGAGGTGCGGGCACATCTGCAAGGTGGTCGAGCCGCCGTCGATGATCACCGACTCATGGCGCCGGCACAGCGCCGCCGCGGCGCGGCCGATGGCACGCTTGGCTTCGTCGTTGCGGGCGATGTTCTGATGGAACGGCACGCCGCGCAGATGCTGCACATCGCCGATCTCGTTGTCCGGCGTTCCCGCCAGGCGGGCGCCGCCGCGCACGCGGACGATGCGCCCGGCGCTCTCGAGCTTGTCCAGATCGCGGCGCAGGGTGGCGGGCGAAGCGTCCAGCTGGCTGTCCAGCTCCTGGAACGCGATGAAGCCGCGTTGCTGGATCAACTGCAGGATCATCTGTTCGCGTTCGGCTGCGTGCATGGTTTTTCCCGGAAAGTGAAGTCAGACGATTCCGGCATGGGCCGCCGTGGGCCGGCGCTCGCGCGCCTTGCCTGCCCTCCAGCCGGTTTCGCGGTACACCGCGATCGGATCGATCGCACCCCCGGCTTCACGGCGGGCCATCGCCAGGATCGGCCCGACATCCGTATTGTAAGCGCGACGCAGGGTTTGGAACGCCATCATCACATCGTTGCCGCGCTGGTATTCGGCCAGGGCCTCGCGGTCGATCAGCAGGGCTCGCGCATGGGCTCCGGCGATGGCTTCGGCGCTGGAAAGCAGGCTTTCCACCGGGTCGGTGACGTTGTGGGACTGGTCGATCATGTAGGCCGGATCGAAGCCACCCGGGCTCGACCGCTCCGCCTCCACCAGCTCGTTGAACACCAGGAACAGCTGGTGCGGATTGATCGAGCCGGAGTCGAGGTCGTCGTCGCCGTACTTGGAATCGTTGAAGTGGAAACCGCCGAGCTTGCCGAAGCGGTGCAGCCGGGCCACGATCTGTTCGATATTGACGCTCGGCGCGTGGTGGCCCAGGTCGACCAGGCAGTGCGCCTGCGGCCCCAGCTCGCGCGCCGCCAGGATGCTGGTGCCCCAGTCGGAGATCACCGTCGAGTAGAACGCCGGTTCGTACAGCTTGTGCTCCAGCAGCATGCGCCAGCCTTCCGGCAACGCCGCGTAGATCTGCGCGGCCGAGTCGAGATAGCGGTCCAGCGCGCCGGCCAGCGATTGCTGGCCGGGGAAGTTGCTGCCGTCGCCGATCCACACCGTGATCGCTTTCGAGCCGAGGCCCTGGCCGATGCGGATGCATTCGATGTTGTGCTCCACCGCCTGGCGGCGCACCGCCGGATCGGTGTGGGCGAGCGAGCCATGGCGATAGCTCAGCGCCTGGCCCGCGGCATCCTGGAAGGTATTGGAGTTCACCGCGTCGAAGTGCAGGCCCAGCCCGGCGGCATACTCTCGCAGCGCGCGCGGCTCGTCCACCTTGTCCCAGGGCAGGTGCGGCGATACGCCGGGCGTGATGCGGCAGAGTTGCTGCACCACTGCGCAATCCTCCAGCTTCTCGTGCACGTTGCCAGGTTCACCGGGGATCGGGAAGCGGGCGAAGCGGGTGCCGCCGACGCCCACGCCCCAGGACGGCAGGGCCAATCGCAGCGCCGCCACCCGTTGCCGCACCACGTCAATGGCGATGCCGCGGCGGGCCAGCACCCGGCCGAGGCTGTCGTATTCATCCTGCAGCGCGGTGGCGCGCCGCCGGTTGTGCTCCTCCACCAGACCGGTATCGATCGGGCCGATGCTCATGGCTGCTCCTAGCGGGTGAACGCCTGCGCGTTGCCCGCGTCTACGTTGATGATGTTGCCGGTGCATTTTGCCGAGGACTCGGAAACGAAGAACAGTACCGCCTCCGCCACGTCCTCCGGCAGCACCTCGCGCTTCAGCAGGCTGCGGTCCTTGTAGTGCTGCTCCAGGGCTGCGCCCGAGTCGACGCCGTGGGCCTGGGCTCGTTCCTGCCGCCAGTTGCCGCTCCAGATGCGCGAGCCGCGGATCACCGCGTCGGGATTGACCACGTTGACGCGGATGCCGCTGGGCGCTCCCTCCAACGCCAGGCAGCGTGCCAGGTGCAGCGAAGCAGCCTTGGCCGAGGCGTAGGCGGAGCCGCCCGGGGTGGCCGCCAGCGCGTTCTTCGAGCCGATGAAAACGATCGAGCCGCCCTGGCGCCGCAGCAGCGGGAAGGCCGCGCGCGCACTGAGGAAGTAGCCCTTGGCCAGCACCTCGTGGTTTTGCTCCCACAGGCTGACCGTGGTCTGTTCGATGGTCGCTGCGGAAGCCAGGCCGGCATTCGCGACCAGGAAGTCGAGTCCGCCGAACTCGCGGGCGCAGGCGGCGAAGGCTTCCTCGACGGCGGCTTCGCTGGTGACGTCGCAGACCGCCGCGCGGACGGAGTCGGCGCCGAAACGCGTGGCAAAGCTGCGCCGCGTTTCCTCCAGGCTGGCCTGGTCGCGGTCGGTCAGCATCACGCACGCGCCCTCGACCAGCAGCCGTGCCGCCGCGGCGGCTCCGATGCCACCGGCTGCCCCGGTGATGAGGGCGATCCGGCCTGCCAGCGGCCGGGGTGGCGGCAGGCGCCGCAGCTTCGCTTCCTCCAGCGCCCAGTACTCGATACCAAAGGCCTCGCGCTCGTCCAGGCCGACGTATTCGCCGAGCGCACAGGCGCCGCGCATGACATTGATGGCGTTGCCATAGAATTCTCCAGCGAGCCGCGCGGTGGTTTTGTCCGCGGCAAAGCTGAAGCGGCCGACGCCGGGCAGCATCACCACCACCGGATTGGCGTCGCGCATCGGCGGGTCGCCGGGACGGGCGCAGCGCTGGTAATAGGCGGCGTAGCGCTCGCGGTAAGCGGCGATCTCCGCCTCGAGATAGGCATCGTCGCCGACCTTGTCCGGATCCAGCGGCAGAGGCGAAATCTTGGTGCGCAGGAAGTGGTCGGGGCAGGAAGTGCCGATGTGGGCCAGGCGCACGAAATCACGGCTGCAGGAGAACTCGAGCGCGGCCTCGTCGTCACTGAAGTGGCCGAGCTTGGGCCGTTCCTGGCTCATGATGGCGCGCAGTCGCGGCATCAGGCCGGCGGCGATGCGGGCACGCTCGGCCGGCGGCAGTTCCGCGCACACCGGGCCGCCAAAGGCCGGTGAGCCGGCCAGCCGGTGGTTGAGATGCTGCGCGGCAGTGGCGATCAACTCCACCGAGTTGTCGTAGCAGCTGCGGGCGCTGTCGCCCCAGCAGATCAGGCCGTGACCGGCCAGTACCACCCCGCGCAGGCCGGGGTGGGAGGCGACGTAGTCGCGCAGGCGCAGGCCCAGGTCGAAGCCGGGACGTTTCCACGGCAGCCAGCCGACCTCGCCACCGTAGATCTCGGCGGTGAGCGCCTCGCCGCGGTCGCAGGCGGCCAGCGCCGTGACCGAATCGGGGTGCAAATGGTCGACGTGTTCGAACGGCAGGAAAGCGTGCAGCGGTGTGTCGATCGAGGCGGCTCGCGGGTTCAGCCCGAAGGTGCAGTGCGGCAGGTAACCCACCATCTCGTCCTCGTACGCTACGCCGCGATACAGTTGCTGCAGCCCCAGCAGCTTGTCCATATACAGTGTCGCGAACCCGTCGAGCTTCATGGACCCGATGTCGCCGCCCGAGCCTTTGACCCACAGCACGGTAGTGCCGCGGCCGGTGAGCGGATCGATGCCGTGCAATTTGCCCGAGGTATTGCCGCCGCCGAAATTAGTGATGGTGAGATCCGAGCCGAGCAGATTCGAGCGATACAGCAGCAGCTGTTCCGCCGTCATTTCGCGCGCAACCGCTTCCATCCAGCGATTGGCTGGAATGGCGAACAGTGTTGCGGCTCCCTTGTTCTGCATGAATCACCTCTGGTCATTTATTGTATATTTCGATCATTATCGATAATACTAGATCATGACAAGAGTGGGAAGGCGCACATGCTCCCGGGCTGGGTAGTCGTTCTCGATGTGGGGAAAACCCTGGCCAAATTGAGCCTGTGGGATGAGCGCGGCCGCATGTTGGCCCAGCGCGTCACCGCCAATCAGCCGCTGCTGATGCCCACCTGCCAGGCGCTCAATGCGCCGGCAATCGAAGGCTGGATGAGCGGTGTATTGGCTGACTTCGCGCGCATCGGGCCGGTCAGTGCGATCGTGCCGGTGGCCCACGGCGCTGCGGTCGCGGTGATCAGCGGCGGCCGTCTGGCCAACCCGGTGCCGGACTACGAGGAGCCTTTGCTGCCGGAGCTGATGGCTTCCTATCGTGCCGGCCGCGATGCCTTTGCCCTGACCGGTTCGCCCTGCCTGCCCGATGGGCTCAACCTCGGCGCCCAATTGCACCGCCTTGAAACCGTTCGGCCGCACCTGTTCGAAGGCGATGCGCAGCTGCTGCCGTGGCCGCAGTACTGGGCCTGGCGTCTGTCCGGCGTCGCCGCCTCCGAGGTGACCAGCCTCGGTTGCCACACCGATCTGTGGCATCCCGCCGCCGGCAAGCCGTCGAACCTGGCGCAGCGGCGCGGCTGGGCCGCGCGTCTGGCGCCGCTGCGCCTGGCCGATGAAGTGCTGGGATGCGTCACTGCCGAGTGGGTCGAACGTGCCGGCCTTGATCCGGGAGTAAAGGTCTATTGCGGCCTGCACGACTCGAACGCAGCGCTGCTCGCCGCGCGC
Source organism: uncultured Nevskia sp. (assembly GCA_964458725.1). GTDB lineage: Bacteria > Pseudomonadota > Gammaproteobacteria > Nevskiales > Nevskiaceae > Nevskia. Next base: position 9,138 of record CAYWPB010000050.1, read on the forward strand.
GGCTTTCCACAGCTGAGCGGAGAAGAGGTCACCGTGGTTTCCACCGGCACCTGGTTCGTGGCGATGCGCTCGCTGGCGCCGGGCGTGGCGCTCGACCTGCCGGCCCTGGCGGAGACGCGCGACTGCCTGGTCAACGTCGATGTCCACGGCCGGCCGGTGCCTTCGGCGCGCTTCATGGGCGGTCGCGAGATCGAGATGCTCGGCGGTTTCGGCCCCGCAGACGAAGCGTCGGCGCTGGCGATGGCGCCGGCGGTGCTGGCCTCAGGCAGCATGGTGCTGGCGTGCTGGGCCCCGGGCGTGGGGCCGTTTCCGCGCGCCAGCGGCCGCTGGATCCGCGAGCCCGTCGATGCGGCCAGCCGCCGTGCCGCGCTGGGGCTGTACCTGGCCCTGATGACCGATGCCGCGCTCGGCCTGATCGGCACGCGTGAGCGGGTGCTGATCGAAGGCCGCTTCGCCGAGGCGGAGGTGTTCGTGCGCGCGCTGGCTACACTGCGCCCTGACGCCGCCGTCTACACCTGCGGCGCCTACGAGGGCGTGCCCTGCGGCGCGCTGCGCCTGGTGGATCCGGCGCTGGCGCCGCCCGGCGCGCTGCGCCGGGTCGAACCGCTCATCGGTGACATGGCACGCTACAGGCAACAATGGTTGTACCACGGCGGCGCAGGGGAGCACGGATGAAGGCGGCTGCTGCGATCGACTATCGCGAACTGGCGCGCCGGCGTCTGCCGCGGTTCCTGTTCGAATACATCGACGGCGGCTCCTACGCCGAAGTGACCTTGCGCCGCAATCTCGAGGACCTTGCCGGGGTGGTGCTGCGCCAGCGTATCCTGCGTGACGTTTCGAGCATCGACCTGTCGACCGAGGTTCTGGGCCAGAAGCTGGCCCTGCCGGTGGCGCTGGCCCCGATCGGCCTGGCCGGCATGAACGCCCGCCGCGGGGAGGTTCAGGCGGCGCGCGCGGCCGAGGCGGCAGGCGTGCCGTTCTGCCTGTCCACCGTCTCGGCCTGCCCTCTGGGCGAGGTCGCGGCGGGCGTGTCGCAGCCGTTCTGGTTCCAGCTCTACATGATCCGCGACCGCGCTTTCATGTCCGAGCTGCTGGCGCAGGCGCGGCAGGCAGGCTGCTCGGCGCTGGTGTTCACCGTCGATATGCCGGTGCCCGGTTCGCGCTACCGCGACTACCGTTCCGGCCTAGCCGGTGCGCCGGGCTTCGCCGGCGGGCTGCGCCGTTTCGGCCAGGCCCTGTTGCGCCCGGCCTGGGCCTGGGACGTCGGCGTGCGTGGACGGCCGCACGCGCTCGGCAACGTCGCGCCAGTGCTCGGCGACCGCACCGGGCTGGAGGATTTCTTCGCCTGGATGCGCAACAACTTCGATCCCTCGGTGACCTGGAAGGATTTCGAGTGGGTGCGCGCGCAGTGGCGTGGGCCGCTGATCGTCAAGGGCATCCTCGACGCCGAGGATGCGCGCACCGCCGCCGATCTCGGCGCCGACGGTATCGTCGTGTCCAATCACGGCGGCCGCCAGCTCGACGGCACACCTTCCACGGCGCGGGCCTTGCCGGCGATCGCGGAGGCGGTGGGGCAGCGCCTGACCGTGCTGGCCGACGGCGGCGTGCGCTCCGGCCTGGACGTGGTGCGCATGCTGGCGCTGGGCGCGCACGGCGTGCTGCTGGGGCGCGCCTGGGCTTTTGCGCTGGCCGGAGCCGGCGAGGCCGGCGTGGCCCATCTGCTGCAGTTGATTGCGTCCGAAATGCGCGTCGCGATGTCGCTGACCGGTTGCACCCGCATCGCCGAGATCGACCGCCGCATCCTGTTCGAAGCGCCGCCCTGAGCGGCCCGAACGTCCGAAGAGACAGATTCAAAATCCGGAGGAGAAAACAGTGCTGAGCCCCAATCCGCCGCTGGGCGTGGTATTCCACTGGCTGGGCGGCCTTGCTTCGGCAAGCTTCTACGTGCCGTACAAGCGGGTACGCCGCTGGTCCTGGGAAATTTTCTGGCTTACCGGGGGCGTGTTCTCGTGGGTGCTGGCGCCCTGGGCTTTCGCTGCGCTGCGCACCCATGACCTGCTTGGCGTGCTCGGCGCCGCGCCGGCGCATGCGCTGCTGTGGTGCTGGCTGTGGGGCGCGGCCTGGGGCTTCGGCGGCCTGACTTTCGGCCTGACCATGCGCTACCTCGGCCTGTCGCTGGGCATGGCGATGGTGCTCGGCCTGACCACCGTCACCGGCACGCTGGGGCCGCCGCTGTTCCATGGCACGCTCGGCGAGATCATTGCCACGCCGAGCGGCCGCATCACTTTCGTCGGTATCCTGGTCACGCTGGCCGGCATGGTGCTGGTGGCCCAGGCCGGCCGCGCCAAGGAGCGCGAGCTCGGCGGCGGTGCGCCGCAGGGCGTGGCCGAGTTCGACCTGCGCCGCGGGCTGGCGATCGCCCTGTTTTCCGGCGTCATGTCGGGCTGCTTTGCCTGGGGGCTCGACGCCGGCCAGCCGATCCGCGAGCTGACCTTGGCGGCCGGCACCGACCCGCTGGCACAGGGCCTGCCGGTGCTGTGCGTGGTGTTGGCTGGAGGCTTCACCACCAACTTCGTCTGGTGCCTGGTCTTGATCCTGCGCAACCGCTCGGGCGGCCAGTTCCTCGGCGGTGCCGCGCCGGTGCCGGGCGAGACCGGCGGGGCGCCGCTGCTGCGCAACTACCTGCTGTCGGCGCTGGGCGGCACCTTGTGGTACTTCCAATTCTTCTTCTACACCATGGGCGAAAGCCAGATGGGGAGCTACAAGTTTTCCTCCTGGACCCTGCACATGGCCAGCATCATCCTGTTCTCGACCCTGTGGGGCTTCGCGCTCAGGGAATGGGCCGGCGCCAGCCGCCACACCCGGTTCCTGATCTGGTCCGGCGTCGCCGCCCTGGTCGGTTCCACCGTCATCATCGGCGTCGGCAACTACGCTGCCGCCGGCTAGCTGGCCGTACCCCGATCGCGGAGAATCCCATGCAACCCAGTTACGTCTGCGGCACCTCGTCGCAGCCCTTGATCGGCCGGACCATCGGCAGCTACTTCGACGCCGCCTGTGCGGAACACGCCGAGCGCGAGGCGCTGGTCGTACGCCACCAGAATGCGCGTCTGAGCTACGCCGAATTGCGGCGCAGGGTCGATGCGCTGGCCTGCGGCTTGCTGCGTCTGGGTCTGAGGCCGGGCGATCGCATCGGCATCTGGTCGGCCAACAACCTGGAATGGGCATTGACCCAGTTCGCCGCAGCCAAGGCCGGCCTGGTGCTGGTGACCATCAATCCGGCTTACCGCCGCAGCGAGCTCCAGTACGCGCTCAACAAGGTGGGTTGCCGCGCGCTGGTGCTCGCGCCGGTGATCAAGACCAGCAACTGTGTCGAGATCCTCGGCAGCCTGGCGCCTGAGCTGGCCTCGGCCGAGCCGGGCCGGCTGCGCGCCGCCGCGCTGCCGGGTCTGGAAGTAGTGATCCGCATCGGGCCCAAACGCGCACCGGGCATGCTGGCCTTCGCCGAGCTGCTGACGCCGCCCGAACCGGCGGAGCTGGAGCGTCTGGAGGAGATCGGCGCCAGCCTGCAGTTCGACGACGCGGTCAACATCCAGTTCACCTCCGGCACCACCGGCAGCCCCAAGGGCGCCACGCTGTCGCACCACAACATCCTCAACAACGGCTATTTCTGCGGCGCGGCGATGCGCCTGGCCGCCGGCGAGCGTGTTTGCATCCCCGTGCCGTTGTACCACTGCTTCGGCATGGTGCTGGGCAATCTCGCCTGCCTGACCCACGGCGCGACCATGGTGTACCCGGCGGAGAGCTTCGATCCGCTGGCCAGCCTGGCGGCCGTTGCCGAGGATCGCTGTGCCGCGCTGTACGGCGTGCCGACCATGTTCATCGCCATGCTCGACCATCCCCGATTCGGCGAATTCGATCTGGGCAGCCTGCGCACCGGCATCTTGGCCGGCAGTCCTTGTCCGGTGGAGGTGATGAAGCAGGTCATCGCCCGGATGGGCATGCGCGAAGTGACCATCGCCTACGGCATGACCGAAACCTCGCCGATCAGCTTCCAGAGCTCGGCCGACGATTCGTTCGAGCGCCGCGTTTCCACCGTCGGCCGCATCCATCCGCATTGCGAGGTGAAGATCGTCGATCCGCAGGGGCATATCGTCCCGCGCGGTAATACCGGCGAGCTGTGCACGCGCGGTTACTCGGTGATGCTCGGCTACTGGGACGACGAGAAGAAGACCGCCGAGGTGCTGGACCGCAACGGCTGGATGCACACCGGCGATCTGGCGATCCTCGACGAACAGGGTTACTGCAACATCGTCGGCCGCATCAAGGACATGGTGATCCGCGGCGGCGAAAACATCTACCCGCGCGAGATCGAGGAGTTTCTCCACCGCCACCCGAAGGTCAGCGACGTGCAGGTGGTCGGGGTGCCGGACCGCAAGTACGGCGAGGAACTGTGCGCCTGGGTGGTGTTGAAGAGCGGCGAGGCGATGACGGTGGAGGATCTGCACGGCTACTGCCGCGGCGCCATCGCGCACTACAAGGTTCCGCGCTATGTGCGCTTCGTCGAGGCGTTCCCGGTCACGGTCACCGGCAAGGTGCAAAAGTTTCTGATCCGCCAGCGGATGATCGAGGAATTGGGCCTTGTGGTCATTGAGACGGCTTGACCAACCGAAAGGCAATTATATTCATGTTCGCGCAAAAGGCACCGACAAGCGCCGTAATTCCGCTTGACATAGATCATATTTGACGTATTCTGATCGAACAAGCGCGTAACCGGCTGACAATGAGCATCCGGCGCGATCAATACGAATGGAGCGCTTTCCTGCCGCTCCACGCCGTTGGAGGAGAGCGTGATGGAATTTGGCCGGCACCAGGATCCGGGCCGCAGGCTGGCTGGCATCGGCTTTGTCGTGGTGCTGCACCTGGCTGTGGTTTATGTGCTGGTGGCGGGACTGGCGCACCGGTCGGTGGAGTTGCTGCCGCCGCCGATCGAAACCCGCATCCTGCGCGACATCCCGCCACCGGTACCGCCGCCTCCGCCACCCCCGCCACCGAAGTTCGTGCCGCCGCCGACCGCATTCGTGCCGCCGCCGGAAATCGTGATCCGCGTGCCGCCGCCGCGCCCGACCGCGATCACCCCGACCACCACCACGCCACCACCACCTGCGCCGGCTCCCGCCGCTGCCACCCGCGTCGCGCCGTCGATGAGCGCACGCCACAGCTGCCGCACCCCGGAATATCCGCCTGCCTCGGAGCACCTGGGCGAAGAGGGCACGGTGCGGCTCTCGTTCCTGATCGGCATCGACGGCAGGGTGGCCGACAGCCGCGTCGACAAGTCCAGCGGCTACAAGCGTCTGGACGAAGCCGCGCTGGCGGCACTGAGCCGCTGCAGTTTCGAGCCCGGCACCGTCAACGGCGTGCCGCAGGCGCTGTGGTTCAGCATGAACTACGTCTGGAAGATACCCGAATGAGCATCCGTCCCAACCCGTTGCCGGAGATTCATATGCCGTACGCGAGACTCAAAGCCCTGGCTGCCGCTGCGCTGATCCTGCTGTCCGCCCTTGGCGTGTTTTTGGCGCCGCCATCCGCCGTTGCGCAGGCGCCCGCCGGCGAAGCGGCCTCCCCGGCGGCCACCGCCGAGGTGGCCAATCCTTACGGTCTGTCGGCGCTGTGGCGGCAGGGCGACGCCGTCGCGCGCGGCGTGCTGATGATCATGCTGGTCATGTCCGGCTCGACCTGGTACATCATGGTACTGAAGCTGATCGAGCAGCAGAAACTGTTGGTGCAGGGACGTGGCGCCAACCAGACCTTCTGGAAGAGCGCCTCGGTACGGGATGGCATTGGCACGCTCAAGGCCGGCACCGCGTTCTGGTACGTCGCCGACCGCGGCATCAGCGCCAGCCAGCATCACGAAGGCACCATGGTCGAGCAGATCGACCTTTCAAGCTGGATCACCATGACCATCGGCCGCGCCGTGGAGGAGATCCAAGGGCGGCTGCAGGCCGGCCTGGCGGTGCTGGCGACGGTCGGCTCCACGGCGCCGTTCGTGGGACTGTTCGGCACGGTGTGGGGCATCTATCACGCGCTGACCGCGATCGGCATCGCCGGCCAGGCCTCGATCGACAAGGTCGCCGGACCGGTCGGCGAAGCGCTGATCATGACCGCGCTCGGGCTGGCCGTCGCCGTGCCGGCGGTGATGGGTTACAACTGGCTGGTCCGCCGCAACAAGGCGGCACTCGACGCCGTGCGCGCGTTCTCCTCCGATCTGCACTCGGTCCTGCTCTCCGGCACCCGCGTCGGCGAAGCGCCGCGCCGCGCCGCCTGAGGCCGGGTACGCCATGGCCATGCAGCTCGGCGCCGCCGACGCGGACGACGATCTGGTTTCCAGCATCAACACCACGCCGCTGGTGGACATCATGCTGGTGCTCCTCATCATCTTCCTCATCACCATCCCGGTGGTGACCCACACCGTGCCGGTGAAGCTGCCGGCCGAGCGCAACCAGCCGACCCAGACCAAGCCCGAGAACATCACCATCGCGGTGGACAAGGACGGCAGCGTCTACTGGACCGAGAAGCTGGTGCCGGACGGCGCAGCGCTGCTGGAGCGGATGGAGGCCTGGGCGGTTCTGGTGCCGCAGCCGGAAGTGCCAAACCCACGCCACCAGAAGGCCCGACGCCAGGCGATCGGCCACGG
>CAYWPB010000051.1:0-15686 GCA_964458725.1 uncultured Nevskia sp.
GTTACTTTTTGGCGCTGCTGCCAAAAAGTAACTCGCCTGTAGGCGAAAACCCACGGCTTCATTCCGCGAAGGCAGAGCAGCACGTGATGCGCCCTGGATTCCGGCTTTCGCCGGAATGACGAGATTGAAGGGACAGCGCAACCCCTCGATACAACGCCGCTTCGCGGCGTCACTCGGAGCGAACGGGTGGTTCTTCGGAGGAAAGCAAAACTGGATCCCCGCCTGCGCGGGGACGACGAGTCACGCTAGGGAAAATCCCCCCGCAACTCCCGCACCTTCGCCTCCAACACCGCCGCGCTGAGCTCCTGCGGCTGAATCGGCGCATCCGCAATCAACTCAATCCGCGCCCGGAACCGCCGCGGCATCCGCATCCGCCGCAGCCGCGAGTCGCGCCGCGACCACATGCTGGCCCAAAGGCCGCGCACCGCCAGCGGGATCACCGGCACCGGGCTCTTTTCGATCATGCGCTCGATGCCGGTCTTGAACGGCTGGATGCTGCCGTCCGGGGTCAGGCCGCCTTCGGGGAAGATGCCGATGAGCTCGCCTTCGGCCAGGGCCTTCTCGATCTCGGCGTAAGCCGCATTGAGCAGGGCCGCGTTCTCCCTGGCCGGCGCAATGGGAATGCAGCGCGCGGTGCGGAAGATGAAGCTCAGCACCGGGATCTTGAAGATGGTGTGGTACATGACGAAGCGCACCGGCCGGCGCACGCTGCCGCCGAGGATCACGGCGTCGACAAAGCTGACGTGGTTGCAGGCGACCACCGCGGCGCCCTCGTCGGGGATGTGTTCCAGGCCTCGTCTGTCGATGCGGTAGAGCAGGCTGATCAGCAGCCAGACCAGGAAACGCATCAGGAACTCGGGCACCAGCGAGTAGATGAACAGGGCCACGGCGGCGTTCATCAGGGCGGTGACCAGCAGCAGCTGCGGGATGCTGAGGCCGGCCTTGAGCAGGACCAGCGCCAGCACCGCCGAGGCCACCATGAACACGGCGTTGAGGATGTTGTTGCCGGCGATGATGCGCGAACGGTGACTGGCCGCGGAGCGGGTCTGGATCAGGGCGTAGAGCGGCACGATATAGAAGCCGGCGAAGGCGCCGATCAGCAGCAGGTCCCACATCACGCGGTGGCTGCGCAGCTGGTGCATGAAGTCGGCGATGCCGAGGTTCTGCGCCGCGGCCAGGTCCGGCTGGGCGAAGTACAGATCGATGCCGAAAATGGTCATGCCGATCGAGCCGAACGGCACCAGGCCAATCTCCACCTTGTGGCCGGACAGGCGCTCGCACAGCAGCGAGCCGATGCCGGTGCCGACGCAAAAGATGCCGAGCAGCAGGGTGAAGACGTGGTCGTTGCCGCCGAGATAGGCCTGGGTGTAGTGCGGCAGCTGGGTGATGAAGGTGGCGCCGTAGAACCAGAACCAGGAGATGCCCAGCACCGACAGGAACACGCTGCGGTTGCCGCGCATGAACTGGATGTTGCGCCAAGTCTCGGTGACCGGGTTCCAGTTGATGCGCAGCTCCGGCGAGCTGGGCGGCGCCGGCGGGATGGCGCGCGAAGCGAGGTAGCCGAGCACGGCCACCGCCAGCACTGCGATGCTCACCGCGCTGGGCCCGCTGGGCAGGGCCATCAGCAGGCCGCCGGCCATCAGGCCGAGCAGGATGGCGAGCGAGGTGGCGCTCTCGACCAGGGCGTTGCCGCCGACCAGCTCGTCCTCGCGCAGGGCCTGCGGCAGAATCGAGTACTTGACCGGGCCGAGCAGGGTGGCCTGGAGGCCCAGGCCGAACAGCACCGCCAGCAGGAACGGCATGCTATGCAGATACAGGCCCGCGGCGGCGAGTACAGCCAGGCCGATCTCGAGCAGCTTGACCTTGCGGATCAGCGCGGACTTCTCGTACTTCTCGGCGATCTGGCCGGCGGTGGCGGAGAACAGGAAGAACGGCAGGATGAACACCACCGCGGCGATGTTCTGGTAAAAGTCCACCTTTTCCGCCGCCAGGTGCATGGCGCCGAACGCCACCAGCAGCGCCAGGGCGTTCTTGAACACGTTGTCGTTGAACGCGGTCAGCGCCTGGGTCACGAAGAACGGCACGAAGCGGCGCTGCCGCAACAGGCCAAACTGGCTGCTCATCACCCTTCCTTCGCGCCCTCCCCGTAGCGGGGCGCTTGTTGTTCAGTTGATTGCACCAACGCGTCGCTGGAATTCGCCGATCGCCCGCAGGGTCTCGTCCGGCGCCTCCAGGTGCGGATAGTGCCCCACGCCCTGGATCACCACCACGTCCGGATTCGGCACCAGCTCGCGGTAGCGCTGCACCATGGGCAGGCCCGACACCGGGTCGAGCCGGCCGCAGACGAAGCGCAGCGGCACGCGGCTGCGCTGCAGGGCTTCGACCCAGCGCTCGCGGCACAGCTCGCGCTCCTTCAGGTAGCGCATCTGCCGGTAGGCCAGGTCGGCGCCGCCGTTGTAGGTCACCAGCTGCCAGAACTCGGCCAGCTCGTCGAAGGTGGGCTGGGTGTTGGGGCCGAAGACGCGGCTGAAACTGGTGCGGAAGCCATGCTCGGTCAGCATCTTGCTGACCAGCGGGCCGACCCGCGACAGCAGCAGCTTCTGCAGGAAAGTGGGGCGGAAGGCCTCGGGAAACAGGCCGCCGTTGAGCAGGCAGACCGATTCCAGCACCAGGCCGGGCGCGCCGTCACGCGCTTCCTGCCGCGCCAGCAGCTCCTGGGCCACGGTGTCGCCGTAGCCGTGGCCGATGACGTGGCAGCGGCGCAGGCCCAGCGACTCGAGCAGGCCCTGCTGCAGATCGGCCTGGTCCATGATGCTGTAGGTGTAGTCGCGCGGCTTGGCGGAATAGCCATAGCCGAGCATGTCGGCGGCGACGACGTGGGCGAAGGAGCGGCACAGCACCGGCCACAGCAGGTGCCAGTCCCAGGATGCGCTCGGTGCACCGTGCAGCAGCAGCAGCGCCGGCCCCTCGCCGCCGCGACCGCCGGCCTGGTAGAACACCGTGTGGCCGCGGTGGGAATAGTGCCGGCCGCGCTCGTACCAGCGCTTGAAGGTGACGGGCTCCTCGGCGGACTGCGGGGTGCTCATGCCGCCAGTGTACGCAAAGCCGGTCAGGCGGTCCTGGGCAGGGCTCGCTGGAAGGCGAGGAAGGCCTTGAGCGTGCCGGCCGGGTCCTCCACCTGGGGATAGTGGCCGATCCCGGGCAGCAGCACGGTGTCCGGATGAGGCACCAGCTCGCGATAGCGCTCGACCATGTGCTCGCCGGAGATGGGATCGACCGGGCCGTTGATCAGGCGCAGCGGTACCGTGGTGGTCTGCAGCGCGCCGACCCAGCGCGCGCGATTGGCGCGCCGCTCCGGGATATAGCGGATCAGCTTGTGGGCGATGCGGTTGCCGTGCTGATGGGCCAGCAGCTGCCAGAACTGGTGCATTTCCGCCACGTCCGGCCGGGTTTCCTTGCCGAACACCACCGAGAAGCTTTTGGCGAAGCTGCGCTCGTTCATCGCCGCCGCCAGCAGTGGGCCCAGCGGCGTCAGCAGCAGCTTCTGCACCCGGCGCGCGCGATGGGTCTCGGGGAACAGGCCGCCATTGAGCAGGCACAGCGACTCCAGCACCAGCGAGGTATCGCCCGCGGCGCGGCGCTGCTCGTGCCGCGCCAGCAGCTCCTGTGCCACGGTGTCGCCGTAATCGTGGGCCAGCAGATGGTAGCGGCTGACGCCCTCGGCGCGCAGCAGGTTCTCGTGCAGGTCGGCCTGGTCGAAGATGGAGTACTGGTAACGCCGCGGCTTGTCGGACCAGCCGAAGCCGATCATGTCGGGCGCGATGACGCGGTTGAAATGCCGGCACAGCTCAGGCCAGATCGCCGCCCAGTCCCAGGACGCGGTGGGAAAGCCGTGGGCGCAGAGCAAGGTGCCGCCGGCGCCCTCGCCGCCGACCTGCCAGAAGATGTCGTGGCCACGGTGGGAATAGCGCCGCCCGCCTGCGCGCCAGGACTCGAATGTCGGTGTCATCGACCCCTTCCCCTTGGTTATGCTTGGCGCCATTCATCCTTCTCAAGGGATTTCGCATGGCGCAGCAGGGCACAGTGTACTTCACCCCGGCCAGCTTCAAGTTCCTGCGCGGCCTGGCGCGCAACAACAACCGCGAATGGTTCGCCGCGCACAAGCAGGATTACGAGGATCACCTGCGTCAGCCCTTCCTGCGCCTGATCGGCGACCTGGCCGAGCCGCTGCGCGACTTGAGCCCGCACTACGTGGCCAATCCCAAGCCGGTGGGCGGCTCGCTGTTCCGCATCTACCGCGACACCCGCTTCTCCGGCGACAAGACTCCGTACAAGCCCTGGGCCGGCGCCAGCTTCTATCACGAGGCGACGCGCGCGATCGTGCGCGGCGCCGACGGCAACAGCGGCATGATGGGCCGGCTCGACGCGCCGGTGTTCTACCTGCACGTGCAGCCGGGCGAGTGTTTCGCCGGCGGCGGCCTGTGGCACCCGATGCCGGAGACGGTGAAGCGGGTGCGCGGCTACATGCTGGGCAACCCCGCCAGCTGGAAAAAGGCGACGCGCGCGCCGGCTTTCACCAAGGTCTTCGGCGAACTGGGCGGCGAGAGCCTGAGCCGGCCGCCGCGCGGCTATGAGCCGGAGCACGAGCTGATCGAAGACCTCAAGCGCAAGGACTACGTGTGCAGCGCCCGGCTCGACGACGCGGCCCTGTGCTCGCCCGGGCTGGTCAAGCTGCTGGTGCGCCACTACCGCGCGGCGCTGCCGATGATCGACTGGCTCTGCGGGGCGCTGGATCTGGACGTCTAGAATCCGGTAGAAAAAAGCCGGCGGCAGGATGCCGCGCCACGCCTGGTTGTAGTTCGAGCCTAGTTGTACTTGGAGAAGTAGTAGTAGATCTCGCCGCTCAGCGAGGTTAGGTCGGTTTCCGGCAGGGTGTGCGTGGGATAGGTGTCCCAGGTCTCGAAGGCCAGCTGGTCGGGATTGACGCCCGCCCCCGCCAGCGCATCCATGTGGAACTGCGCGGTGTAAGCGTAGACCGCGTCGCTGGTGGTGCCCTGGCTGCCGTTGAGGATGAAGCCGATGCCCAGGCCGTTGCTGCGCGCCGCGTTGGCGGCGAGCTGGGCCACGTACTGGATGGCCGGCACGCTGGGATAGGCGGTGTACTGGTACATGGCCGGATTGCCCCAGTCGAAGTCGACGTGCAGGAAGGAAATCGCGGTGCCGGTGGCGGCGTAGAACGCCTGCACCCAGCTGGCGTAGTCGGCCTGCCAGGTCGGCTGCAGCGGCATTTCCGGGAACGGCTCGATGTCGCCCACCACCACGTTCGGGAAGGCCGCGGTGTAGATCTTGGTGACCACGGCCGAGCGGCGCGCCTCGTCCTGGATGGTGCTGTTGCAGGCATTGGCGCCGGTGTAATAGTGGCCGTACCACAGCGGCTCGTCCATCAGCAGGGCGCTGACCTTGCCGCCGGCATTGAGCACCTTCTGCACCACCTGGTTGGCGGTGCCGGGATCGGAATAACTTTCCACGCCGGCGCCGCAGGACACCTCGTTGTAGTTGTTGGCAACGCCGATCTCCAGGCCCAGTGCCAGGCCATGGGCGTCCATGGAGCGGAGGATGCCGGGCAGCACGCTGTCGGGGATCGCCAGCAGCACGTTGCTCGGGATGCGGATCGCCTGGATGTGCTGGGCCGAGCTGCTCCATTGCGGCAGCAGCTGGTCCCAGGTCTGGCCCTGGGCGATCGCGTTGAAGAAGTCCTCGCGCGGCGAGAACCAGCCGAGCTTGGCTCCGGCCAGCTGGGTTGCCGTCGGCAGCTGCTGCGCCAGCGCCGGCATCTGCGCCTGCGCCGCGGTGGCGGTGCTTGCGACGACGGCGGTTGCGGCCTGGGTGGTGCCGCCGCCGGCATAGCTGACGTGGATTTCCGGCCACACCGCGGCGACAGCGGCCGGCACGCTCAGCTGGTACTGGCCGCTGGCGTTGGTGGTGGCGTTGGGCAGGCTCAGCTGGGTCGGCGTGAACCAGATCCTGTCGCGGCGCAGCTCGCGCCCGCTGGCGTCGAGGAAGATGACGCCGACATAGCCGGCGCTGGAGGCGCTGCCGGTGGCGGCGATCGCGACGTAGGCCGCGTAGGGGGTGCCGGAAGTCACGGCGAACTGGCCCAGGTTGGAGGAGACCGTCTGCCCCGGCACCAGCGCATAGGTGCGCACGCTGGCCGGCGCGTTGGCCACCGGCACCGTCACCGGGGAGATGTCCTTGGTGATGCCGGTGTACGTTTCGACGTACCAGACGTCGCCGACCGTGGCGCCGCCGGCGCCGGCGCAGATGCAGGCGCCCTCGATGCCGCCGCGCACGGCGATGACCGCGCTGGCCGCGCCAACCGGCACGGTACCGGTCAGCGTGCGCCAGCTCATGCCGGTACGCGCGGTCACGTCCAGCGCGTAGGCGCTGAGGGTGGCATTGGCCACGACCTTGCCGCCGCTGGTCAGGGTGCCGCTCACCGTGCCGCTGCTGCTGGCGGTGAGGCTGGAGGCGGTGGCCGTCATCGCCGCTGGCCTGCCGGCCGCATGGGCCGCGGACAGCACGCTCAAGGCGAGCATCCCGACGGAAAACCCGAGGTAGACGTTGCGGAGTTTCATTCTAATCCTTGTGCCGGGGACCGGCGCCCTTCTGAACACGTGCCGCGATCGGCCTGCTGCGCATCGTCTGAGGACCTGACGATAGGGTCAAGTGATGAAGCCGCAGTGAACGATTGACGGTAGCTGGAAGCCGATACTCGCAAGCGGAATGCCACAAAAACCCAGGAGGTCCTACGTCAAAGCCTGTGGTAAAAAACCCCTAAAGCAGGCCGCCTCCGAGCCGGTCCGCTGACGTAGCCGCGTTCCGGACGGGCCGCCTTTTAAGGGGAAACCATGCAGTACCAAGGCAGCTGCCACTGCGGCAAAGTCAGGTTCGCGGTCGAGGGCACGCTGGAGCGGGCGATGGAGTGCAACTGCTCGCATTGCAGCCGCAAGGGCTACCTGCTGTGGTTCGTGCCCCAGGCGCAGTTCCGGCTCGACAGCGGCGAGGCCGAGCTGCGGACCTATACCTTCAACAAGCACTTGATCCAGCACCGCTTCTGTCCGGACTGCGGCTGCGCCCCCTTCGCCTATGGCCGCGACCGCGCCGGCAACGCGATGGCGGCAGTGAACGTGCGCTGCCTGGAGGGCGTGGACCTGGGCGCCGTTATCCGCGTGCCGGTGGACGGCCGCTCGTTCTGACCGGAAACAAAAAGGCCCGCCGCAAGGGCGGGCCCAAAAGCCTCGGAGGAGTGATACGCCCCCAAGTTAATTCCCGCCGGGGCGCGGTGGAAGCAGCCTGCGCTTCTTTGACCAGACCGATTCGGTCTTAGGCAACCTAGACCAGCTTGACCTTGAACAGCTCGCGCGAGCGGCGCCAGACGTAGAGCACGGTGAGCAGGGTCAGGCTGCCGCCGAACAGCACCGAGGGCACGGTGCCGAGCAGGCGCGCGGCCAGGCCGGACTCGAAAGCGCCGAGCTCGTTGGAGGCGGCGAGGAAGATGCCGTTGACCGAGACCACCCGGCCGCGCAGATGATCCGGCGGCATCACCTGCAGGATGGTGCCGCGGATCACCACGCTGACACTGTCGAAGGCGCCGGTGAGGAACAGCGCCGTCGCCGACAGCCAGAAGCTCTGCGACACGCCGAACAGCAGGATCGACAGGCCGAAGCAGGCGACCACCACCAGCAGGTTGCGCCAGGCCTGGTGCGTCGGCGGGTAGCGGGTGCAGACCAGCAGGGTCAGCATCGCGCCGATCGCCGGCGCGGCGCGCAGCACACCCAGGCCTTCGGCGCCGACGTGCAGGATGTCGGTGGCGAAGATCGGCAGAATCGCGGTGACGCCGCCGAACAGCACCGAGAACAGGTCCAGCGAGATCGAGTAGAGGATGATCGGCGTCTTGAAGACGAAGTCGATGCCCTCGCGCAGGCTCAGCCACAAGCCGGCCTCGGCCGAACCCTGCCTCGGCGGAGGCGGCGGGCGCCGCTTCAGACCGTGGAACAGCAGCAGCGCGCCGAGTATCAGCGCGATCACCACCAGCAGGGTACCGGTAAGTCCGAATGCGGCGTAGAGGAAGCCGGCGCAGACCGGGCCGAGGATCGCCCCGCCCTGCCAGCCGCTGCTGCGCCAGGCGGCGGCGTTGGCGTAGATCTCGCGCGGCACGATGAACGCGGTGAGCGAGCTGGCGGCGGGCGAGAAAAAGCCGCGCGCCAGGCCTAGCGCGGCGATCACCCCGTAGATGACCAGCAGCAGGGTGTGCTGCGAGATGCGCGCCTGGGTCTGCGGCAGGGTGATCCACAGCAGCACGCAGGAGCCCAAGGCGATGAACAGCGTGGCGGCCAGCATGATGCGGCGCCGGTCGCCGCGGTCGGCGAGATGGCCGCCGACCAGGGCCAGGGCGATGAACGGGACGGCCTCGGCCAGGCCGGTGAAGCCGAGCACCAGCGGGTCGCGGGTCAGCCGGTACAGCTCATAGCCCAGCACCACCTCCTGCGCCAGGATGGCGATGGTGAACAGGAAGATGCCGAAGGTGAGGTTGCGGAATTCGGGATAGCGCAGCGCGGCGAAGGTATCGTGACGCGGCGCGGGCGCCATCTCGGCGGCCGCGTCTTCAGGCGGCGGGGTGGCGGGCTCGGTCATCAGGCGGGGGAGTTAGGGCTTGCTAACACTATCGGGGACGCTATTGTCCCCGTTTTCATCCTCGCCGGCGCCGCCCAGGCGCAGCGCCGCGGCATACAGCGCCTTGCGCGGCGCCCCGGTGATTTCGGCCGCCAGCCGCGCCGCGGCGGAAGGCGGCAGCTCGCGCAGCAGCAGGCGCAGCACGCGTTCGCCCTCGGCGGCATCGACGGCTTTCTCCGCGGCGCCGATCAGCAGCACGAATTCGCCGCGGCCGCGGTTGGGGTCGGCTGCCTGCCAGGCGACGAGTTCGGCGGCGCTGCCGCTGAAGCTTTCCTCGAAGCGCTTGGACAGCTCGCGCGACAGGGCCGCTGGCCGTTGCGGGCCGAGCACGGCGACGAGGTCGGCGAGCGATTCGGCGATGCGGTGCGCCGACTCGTAGACGATCACGGTGCGGCTGTCACGGCCCAGCTCTTCCAGCCGGGCGCGGCGCGCGGCCTGTTTCGGCGGCAGGAAGCCGGCGAAGACGAAAGCATCGCTGGGCAAGCCGGATACCGACAGGGCGGCGATGGCGGCGCAGGGCCCCGGCACCGCATAGGCTGGCACCCCGGCGGCACGGGCGGCCCGCACCAGGGCGAAGCCGGGGTCGGAGATCAGCGGGGTGCCCGCATCGGAGACCAGGGCCAGGGACTGGCCGGCCTGGAGCTGGCGCACCAGCTCGGCGGCGATGCGATCCTCGTTGTGCTCATGTAGCGCCACCAGCGGGCGCTGGATGCCGAAGTGGGCCAGCAGCTGGCCGCTGGTGCGGGTGTCCTCGGCAGCGATCCGGTCCACCGCCGCCAGCACCTCGCGGGCGCGCGGCGACAGGTCGCCGAGGTTGCCGATGGGGGTGGCGACCACGTAGAGGGCGCCCGGGCGCACCGTATGGCCGGCGGCCGTGGCCGGTTCGGGAGTGGAGCTGTCATCCGGGGTGGGGGTGGCCATGTCATACTTTAGCGGATGAAGCCCCGCCGACTGACACCTCCCGCCGCCCTGCTCCTGGCTGCGCTCGCCGGCTGCGCCGTCGGGTCCGCCCCTTCCTATTCCGCCTCCACCGGCGAGTCCGGCGCCAGCCTGGACAATGCCGAGCGGGCGCAGGCGCGCAACGACAGCTACCGCGCCTCGCGCGCTTACGAACAGGCGGCGACGCAGGCAACCGGGACGCAGGCCGCGGACTACCACCTGCGCGCCGCCGAGGCGGCCGCGGATGGCAACGATTACACCTACGCCAGCGGCATTCTCGATGCGCTGCCAATGAACGGCCTGGATGCCGCGCAGCAGCAGCGCTGGCGCATCGTGCGCGCCCGCATCGCCCTAGCCCGCAACGACGCCGCCGGCGCGCTACGCCTGCTGCCGGCCGACAATGCCAGCGGCACCCCGCTGGCCGAGCGGGTGCTGCTGCTGCGCGGCCGCGCCCTGTTCCGGGTCGGCGACCCGGTGGCCGCCACTGAGGCGCTGGTGCAGCGCGAGCACCTGCTGCCTCCCGGCCAGGCCGGCGAGAACCGCGATGCGATCTGGTCCGGCCTCGGCGCCGCAACCCTCGACAGCGCGGCGCTCGCCCACGCCGGCAGCGCCGACGCCGTGACCCGCGGCTGGATCGAACTGGCCAACCTGGTGCACCGCAATGCCTCGCTGGACCAGTACGAAGGCTGGCGCCAACGCTATCCGGGCCACCCGGCCCAGGACCGCCTGGCCAGCGTGATGATGCAGGGCCAGCAGCCGGCGCCCGCTTACGTGCAGCCCAACGGCCCCTCGCCGTTGCCATCGCCCGCCCTTAGCACCGTGCCGGCTCGCCCCGGCTTCTATGCCCTGCTGCTGCCGCAGAGCGGCGGGCTGGCGGCTTACGCCGAGAGCCTGCACGCCGGCTTCGCCGCCGCCGCGGCCCGCTCCGGCAACTCCGTCGACGTGCGCATCTACGATGCCGCCGGTAATCCGGCGGCGACCGTGAACGCCTACAACCAGGCGGTCAGCGACGGCGCCGGCGTGGTGGTGGGGCCGCTGCTGAAGAACGACGTCGGCTCCCTCAGCCAGGCCGGCGGCCTGCGCACCCCGGTGCTGGCCCTGAACTACCTCGACGCCGGCCATGCGGCGGCGCCGGGCCTCTACCAGCTCGGCCTGGCGCCGGAGGACGAGGCTCGTGCCGCCGCCGAGGACGCCGTGTCGCGCGGCCTGCGCCGCGCCCTGGTGCTGGTGCCCGACAACGAGCGCGGCAACCGCGTTGAAGCGGCCTTCGAGCAGCGCCTGCGCGAGCTCGGCGGCGAGGTCCGCGAGTCGCGCCGCTATTCCGGCGAGTTCAAGGACTGGCAGGCGCCGATCGCCAGCCTGCTGCACTACCAGAGGATCGATGACAAGAAGAAGCTGGCCGAGCTGCGCGCCGCCAATCCCGGGGTGGACCCGCAGCGCCGCCACGACTTCGACTTCATCTTCATGGACGCCGGCGCCGGGCAGGCGCGCCAGCTGTGGCCGCTGTTCCGCTTCTACCACGCCGAGCGCATGCCGATCTACGACACGGCCGGAGTGAACGAGGGCCACGGCGACCAGGACCTGGCCGGCATCCGCTTCTGCGACGCGCCGTGGATGCTGGACGAGGGCAGCACCTGGGCGGCGCTGCACGGCGAGGCGCTCAACGGCCGCCGCCCCGAGCAGGCGCGCTTCTACGCCCTCGGCGACGACGCGTTCCAGCTGGCCCAGCGCCTGGCGCAGAACAGCCTGCATCCGCTGGACGAGTTGCCCGGCGCCAGCGGCACCTTGCGGGTGGGCGACGACGGCGCCGTGCATCGCGGCCTGGTCTGCGCCCGCACCACCGAAGGTGAGCCGCAGGTGCTGGAGCCGCCCGGCGCGGGAGCCCAGTAAGCTGCGCCTGTTCGCCAACAAGACCGAGCGCGGCGCCGCCGCCGAGGCCCTGGCGCAACGGCACCTGGAGCGGCACGGCCTGAAACTGGTGGCCCGCAACTGGCGCTGCGCCGGCGGCGAGCTGGACCTGGTGATGCGCCAGCCGGATCCCCGGACCAATACCTTGGTGATGGTCGAAGTGCGCAAGCGCTCGCGCAGCGACTACGGCGACGCCTTCGCCTCGGTGCACGGGCGCAAGCGCGGCCGCGTGATCCACGCCGCCAAGATGTTCCTGGCGGCGCACCCGCAGTACGCTGGCGATGCGATCCGCTTCGATGTGGTAGCGGTGGACGGCGCCGATGCAGTGGAATGGCTGGAGGCGGCGTTCACTGCCGAAGGCTAGGATCACACAGCTGCTATCCCCTCTCCCGCAAGCGGGAGAGGGGAGTTGTCATTTAGGATTCAGGAGCAACGACCATGACGACCGACCTGGAAAGCCGCATCCGCTCGCACTTCGAGGCGAGCATCGAAACCAAGCAGAAGACGCTGGCGACCATGCTGCCGGCGATCCTGGGCGCCTCGCGGCAGATGGCCGCGGTGCTCAAGGCCGGCAACAAGGTCCTGGCCTGCGGCAACGGCGGTTCCGCCGCCGACGCACAGCACTTCGCCGCCGAACTGACGGGGCGTTACGAACGTGAACGTCCCGGGCTGGCGGGCATTGCCCTCACCACCGATACCTCGGCGCTGACCGCGATCGGCAACGATTACGCCTTCGAGCAGATCTTCTCCAAGCAGGTGCAGGCGCTGGTGCGCCCCGGCGACCTGTTGCTGGCGATCTCCACCTCCGGCAATTCCGGCAACGTGGTGCGCGCCATCGAGGCGGCCCACGCCGGTGGCGCCAGCATCATCGCCCTGACCGGCCGCGACGGCGGCAAGATGGGCAAGATGCTCAAAGAAGGGGATTTCGAGCTACGCTCGGCCAGCAATGTCACGGCGCGCATCCAGGAGACGCACCTCGTCTTCCTGCACTGCCTGTGCGACCTGACCGACGAGATCCTGTTTCCGAAGTAGTAGGGCGGGCCCGTGGCCGCCGCAGCGCCACACTTTGAAAGTGCGACGGCGGGCACGGCCCGCCCTGCGACCTACTTCACCACCCGCAGCTTCGGCCGCCCGCCCGGCTTGGGCGGCTGCGGCGGCTCCTCGCCCGGCGCGCGCACGGCGGGCGCCGCGGGGTCGAGCGGCTCGGGCTCGCCGAACATGATGCCGTCGCCGTTCTCGCGGGCGTAGATCGCCAGCACCGCGCCGCTGGGGATCAGGATATCGAACGGCCGGCCGCCGAAGCGGGCCGAGAAGAAGATCGGCTCGCTCTCCAGGTTGAGCTCGCGCACCGCCATCGGGCTGACATCGAGCACGATGCGACCGTCCTTGACGAAAGCCTGCGGCACGCTGACCCCGGGGTAGTCCGCCGCCACCAGCAGGTGCGGCGCATAGCCGTTGTCCACCGCCCAGGCGTGGATGGCGCGGATCAGGTAGGGACGGCGTGAGCGTGAGGTCATTTCGGCTTCCTGCCCGGTTGCTGCTCGAAGCATTTCTGGTGCGCCGGCCGCGCCACCAACCGGGCGGCGTACCGGCGCAGCGGCTCGGCCTGGGCCGGCAGCTCGACGCCGAGGCGCCGGAGCTGGTGCAGCAGCGCGGCCCAGCCACTGTCCGCCAGAGTGTACTCCCGCCCAAGGATATAACCTTGAGCGGCGAAGTGCCGCCCGCCGGCCAGCAGGTGGCGCAGCAGCTCCTCACGCGCCGCCGCCTGGCTGCGCGGCGACGCCGCCTCCAGGGCTTCCAGGCGCGGCAGCAGCTCGTGCTCCAGCCCGTGCAGGGCCATCCGCACCCGGGCGCGCGCCGCCGGGGACAGCGGCATCAGCGGGGGATGCGGATAGCGCTCGTCGAGGTATTCGACGATGACCCGCGCGCCGATCACCACGCCCTCGCGGTCGGCCAGGGTAGGCAGCGATTGCGCCGGATTGAGCACGACGAAATCCTCGTCGACCGTGCCGGCGCGGATCAGCCGGACCTGGGCGCTGTCCACGTCCTTTTCCGCCAGCACCAGCCGCGCCCAGTCGCTGCCAAGCTGGCTTTCGGCGACGAAAAGCATCAAGCCCGCGTTGGGCGCGGGCTTGATGTTGTGCTGCGCCGGTTTATGTCGGCTGCGTATAACCATTCAGCCAGGCGGACTAGTGCACGTCGCGCCAGAACTCCTTCTTGAGGGCGTAGGTCAGCGGAATCAGCAGGAACAGCAGGTAGAACACCACGTGCCAGCCGGTGCTCTCGCGGTCCTTGGCCACCGGCTCGGCGGCATAGGCCATGAAGCTGGTCAGGTCGGCGACCAGGGCGTCGCAGCCCTTCTCGTCCAGGCTGCCCGGCTGCACCAGCTTGAGCGGAAGGTGATTGCCTTCCTCGCCACCCTTCTCCGCCTTTTCGTCGGCCTTGGCCTGCCAGCCGCAGGCCTCTCCCAGCACCCCCGGCATCGACACGCCCGGCAGGTAAAGGTTGTTGACGCCGAATGGACGGGTGGGATCGAGGTAGAAGCCCTTCAGGTAGGAGTAGACCCAGTCGGCGCCGCGCGCCTTGGTCTCCAGCGTCAGGTCCGGCGGAGTGCGCCCGAACCAGCCTTCCGACTGCTTGCCCGGCATCGCGGTCTGGATCAGCTCGCCCGGCTTGGAGCCGTCGAAGATCAGATTGGCCTTGAGCAGGTCTTCGGAGATGCCGAGGTCCTGGGCCATGCGGTTGTAGCGCAGGTATTTGAGCGAGTGGCAGCCCGAGCAGTAGGCCATGAAATCGCGGGCGCCGCGCTGCACCGTGGCGTTGTTGCTGCTCGGGGTGAACGCCAGCGGCTGGATTTCCTCTTCGGCATAGGCGGCCGGAGCGGAAAGCAATAGACCCGTCAGGGCCAGTGCGAGTGCTTTCATGGTGCGCTTCATCTTGTGGGCGGCGCTGTTGGCGAGGCGGCTCATGAGGTCACCCGTTCCGGCACCGGCTTGGTCTTGTCGAACTTGTGGCTGAACGGCAGCACCACCAGGAAATAGGCAAAGTAATAGACCGTGCCGAAGCGCGCCATCATGGTGAACGTCGGATTCGGCTTGTGCATGCCCAGGTAGTTCAGCATGCCGAAGTCGAGGGCGAACAGGATGGTGGCCCAGAAGAACACCGGCCCCTTGTAGCGCCAGGACTTGACCGGGCTGCGATCGAGCCAGGGCAGGAAGAACAGCACTACCACCGCGGCGAACATGACGATGACGCCCCAGATCTGGGTGGCGAAGAACGAGGGCACAGCGCGCAGCATGGCGTAGAACACCCCGAAGTACCACGCCGGAGTGATCTCGTCCGGGGTCACCTGCGGGTTGGCCGGGAGGTAGTTGGGCTTCTCCAGCACGTAGCCGCCGCCGTCCGGGGCGAAGAAGATCACCAGGCTGAAGATCAGCAGGAACACGCTGACGCCGAAAATGTCCTTGACCGTGTAGTACGGGTGGAAGCCGATGCCATCGAGCGGGATATGGGTGACGGGATCTTTCTTCTTCTTGATCTCGACGCCGTCGGGGTTGTTGGAGCCGACCTCGTGCAGCGCGATCAGGTGCGCCACCACCAGGCCGACCAGCACGAACGGCAGCGCCACCACGTGCAGCGAGAACAGGCGGTTCAGCGTGGCGTCGGCCGGGTTGAAGTCGCCCTGGATCCAGGTCTGCAGCGCGTCACCGATGTAAGGGATGGTGCCGAACAGCGAGATGATCACCTCGGCGCCCCAGTACGACATGTTGCCCCAGGGCAGCACGTAGCCGCAGAACGCCTCGGCCATCAGGCACAGGAAGATCAGCGCGCCGAAGATCCAGATCAGCTCGCGCGGCTTGCGGTGCGAGCCGTAGATCAGGCCGCGGAACATGTGCAGGTACACCACCATGAAGAACGCCGAGGCGCCGGTGGCGTGGAGGTAGCGGATCAGCCAGCCCCAGGACACGTCACGCATGATGTACTGCACGGAGTCGAACGCGGTGTCGGCGCCCGGCTTGTAGTTCATCGTCAGGAAGATGCCGGTCAGCAGCTGGTTGACCAGCACCAGCAGCGCCAGCGAGCCGAAGTAGTACCAGAAGTTGAAG
>CAYWPB010000052.1:0-15590 GCA_964458725.1 uncultured Nevskia sp.
GAGCAGGGCGGCGTGTGGCAGCCGCAGCGGGTGCTGGTCGACGGCGGCGAAGTGCCGCTGCGCCGCGGCGACAACGGCAGCCTGTGGGCCAGGCTCGCGCCCGGACACCACGAGCTGCTGCTGTCCGGCAGCGTCGCCGGCCTCGGCCAGCTGCAACTGCCGCTGCCACTGAAGCCGCGCCGCGTGTCGTCGCAGCTGCGCGGCTGGCTGCTCAGCGGCGTCGATGACGACGACCAGGCCGCCGACGCGCTGCAACTGCTGCGGCAGAGCGCCGACAGCGGCGCGGCCGCGGGCAACGGCGCCGGCCAGGCCCTGCCGCCGCTGCTGCTGGTGACACGCACCCTGCGCCTGGGCCTGGACTGGCAGGTCGAGACGACAGTGGAACGGCTCGGCGTGCCCTACACGCCGGTCAACACCGAGATCCCGCTGCTCGCCGGCGAGGCGGTGACCAGCGCCGGCGTGCGGGTCCGCGACGGCGCCGTGCAGCTGAGCCTGGCGCCCGGCCAGACCCAGGCGCAGTGGACTTCGCGCCTGGCCAACGCCGCCAGCCTGAGCCTGCAGGCGGCTAAGCGCGACGACCTGTTCGAAGTCTGGCGCCTGGACATTGCCCCGATCTGGCATGCCGAAGCCACCGGCCTGGCCCCGGTTAGCCAGCAGGAGAACGGCTGGCGCCTGCCGGGCTACCAGCCCTGGCCGGGCGAGTCGCTGCAGCTGAAGCTGAGCCGGCCGCAGGGCCTGCCCGGCCAGACCTTGACCCTCGATGCGGTCAGCCTGGCAATGACGCCGGGCCAGCACGCCAGCGAGGAGACGCTGGAGCTGCGCCTGCGCTCCAGCCAGGGCGGCCAGTACGCCCTGCCGCTGCCGGCCGACACGACCGTGAGCCGGCTGCTGCTCAATGGCCAGCCGCAGCCGGCACACATCGACAACGGCCGCCTCATCCTCGGCCTACAACCCGGAGCGCAGCAGATGCAGCTCGGCCTGCGCAGCAGCGGCGGCATCGGCTGGAACCTGCGCACGCCGGCGCTGGATCTGGGGACGCCCGGCGTCAACGCGCGCATCGACCTGGAGCTGCCGCAGGACCGCTGGATCCTCGCCACCGGCGGGCCGCGCATGGGGCCGGCGGTGCTGTTCTGGGGCGTGCTGGCGGTGCTCTTCGCCATCGCCTGGGGCTTGGGGCGTGCGCGCTTCGCGCCGCTGGGTGCCTGGCAGTGGGCACTGCTGTTCGTCGGCCTGTCGCAGATCCCGGTGTGGGCGGCGGCGGTGGTGGTCGGCTGGTTCGCGGCGCTGACCTGGCGCGGCCGCCACGGCGAACAGCTCGGCGCTGGACGATTCAAGCTGCTGCAGGGCGGTCTGGTGCTGCTGACCCTGCTCAGCCTGGGCCTGCTGTTCCAGGCGGTGGCGGCCGGCTTGCTCGGCCAGCCGGAGATGCAGATCGCCGGCAACGGCTCCTGGTCGCACAGCCTGCACTGGTACCAGGACCGCTTCGGCCAGGCCCTGCCCCAGGCGCGGGTCTGGTCGGCGCCGCTATGGCTGTACCGGCTGCTGATGCTGCTGTGGGCGCTGTGGCTGGCCAACGCGCTGCTGCGCTGGTTGCGCTGGGGCTGGAGCCAGTTCAACGCCGGCGGCCTGTGGCGCCAGCCGGCGCCGCAACCGCAGCCCCAGGCAAGCCCGGCTACGCCGCCGCCGCTGGCGTGAGCGGATACACGGACTGTTGTCTGCGCACGGGAATGTGAACAATGAGCGACTTCGATCTCGGCGACGTCCGCGTCACGCTGTCGGACGGCGTGGCCCAGGTGGAGCTGCACCGCCCGCCCCACAATTTTTTCGACGCGACGCTCATCGGCGACCTTGCAACCGCCCTGGAGCGTCTCGACACGGACCTGGATTGCCGGGTCACGCTGCTATGCGCCGAGGGCAAGTCGTTCTGCGCCGGCGCGGACTTCAGCCGCCCGCAGATCTATGACAAGCAGGAAGGGACAGCGAAGCTGTACGCGAACGCGGTGCGGCTGTTCGCCGTCCGCAAACCTGTCGTCGCGGCAATTGAAGGCGCGGCCATCGGCGGCGGCCTGGGGCTGGCGCTCGCCGCCGACTTCAGGGTCGCCTGCCCCGAGGCGCGTTTCTCGGCGAACTTCGTCAAGCTGGGCACGCACGCAGGGTTCGGCATCACGCACACCCTGCCGGCCTTGATCGGCCGGCAGCGCGCTAGCCTGATGCTCCTCACCGGCCGGCGCCTGACCGGAACCGAGGCATTCGAGTGGGGGCTGGTGGACGCGGTGGTCGACCGTACCGGGGTTCGAACCGCGGCGCGGAATCTGGCACTGGAGATGGCGGCCAACGCGCCGCTGGCCGTGGTCGCGACCAGGGCAACGATACGCGGCGACCTGGCCGAAGCGGTGCGCCTCCAGACCGAAATTGAATTCCACAAACAGAACTCGCTGTTCGACACCGAAGATCACAAAGAGGGCGTGGCGGCGGTGGCGCAGAGGAGGCCGGGCAAATTCCTCGGTCGATAGGGCTAAGGAGCCCGGGCTTGTCCGAGCGCCGCCCGATTACATCGCATGTAATTGCCGGCCCGCGGGGGATCAATATTATTGCGATCGCGTAGCAGCCACTCCCCCACTGCGAGATCGAAGCCATGCAAACTTTTCCGGTTCACACCATCCAGTCCGCGCCCGAGGGCTCCAGGCCGTCGCTGCAGGCGCTGCAGGGCGCCTTCGGCATGATCCCGAACATCGCCGGCGCCATGTCCACTTCGCCGGTGCTGATCGCCAGCCTGGTCGGCCTGTTCCAGAAGGTCCACCGCGGCAGCTTCGCCGAAGACCAGATCCAGGTGCTGCTGCTCACCAATGCGGTGACCAACGGCAGCGCCTGGGCGGTGGCCTTCCACAGCTTCCTGGCGCTGAAGGAAGGCATCGCTGCCGCCGACGTCCGGGCCATCCGCGAGCGCCGCAATCCGCGGGACCCGAAGCACGCGGCGCTGTCCACGCTGGCACGGACCCTGATCGAGAAGCGCGGCCGGCTCGACCAACAGGACCAGTCCCGCTTCCTGCGGGCCGGCTTCGACCAGGCGCTGCTATTGGAAGTGATCGCCGTGGTCGCGGCCTCCACCATCACCAACTACACCGGCAGCGTCACCCAGCCACCGCTGGAAGCGGCCTTCCAGGAACACGCCTGGAGCGCGGCGTAAGCGGCGTGGGCTAGTATCCCGGGTGACCCGGGACTCCGGCCCCAGCGCCGGGTCCCGGCCGCCGACGGACCGATCGGGAATCGTCATGGACAGGACGCAGCATGAAAGCGGGCTGGGCGAACTGCTCCGGCAGTGGCGCGGGGTTCGCGGCCGCAGTCAGCTCGACATCTCCCTCGACACCGGGATATCACAAAGACAGATCAGCTTCATCGAGAGTGGCCGCAGCGTGCCCAGCCGCACAACCCTGATGGGCATCGCGCAGGCGCTGGAAATCCCGCTGCGCGAGCGCAACCTGTTGCTGCTCGCGGCCGGCTACGCGCCGCAATACTCGGACGCGGCCTGGAATTCGCCGGAGATGAACAGCATCGGCAAGGCGCTGCAACGGATGCTGACCCAGCATGAGCCGTACCCGGCGCTGGTCATGGACCGCTACTGGAATGTCCTGCTGACCAACGATGCCGCGCCGCGCTTCTTCAACTGCTTCACCGACCTGTCCGCACGGCCTTCGCCGCGCAACATGCTGCACCTGATGTTCGATCCGCAGGGCATGCGTCCGTTCATCGCCAACTGGGAGGATCTGGCGAAGGCCCTGATCCAGCGGGTGCACCGGGAAGCCGTGGGCCACGCCGTCGACCCGAAGACCAGGGACCTCGTGGCGGAGCTGCTGGCCTATCCGGATGTCCAGCCGGACTGGAAGACGCTGCAGACCCATGGCGCCCTGCCGATGATCCCGATGAGCTTCGTCAAGGACGACGCGGTCATGAATTATTTTTCTCTGGTCACAACGGTCGGAACCCCCCAGACCATCGCGGCCCAGGAAATCCGCGTCGAGTGCCTGTATCCGGCCGACGAGGAAACCGAGGTGCTGCACACGAAGCTGTCGGCGGCATCCTCGGCGAGGCACTGATTGGCCCTGCCCCGGGCCGACCCCTCAGTATGGAAACGCCGGCGTCTGCCCCTGCAGCGACAGCCACTGGCCGGTGGCGAGCTGGTTGGCCTTGCCCTTGGCGATGGCGTAGAACTGCTGCTGCGCCAGCGGCAGCCCCAGGTCGCCGACCGAGTCCAGCGCGGTCTGGCTGAGCGGGACGCCGTAGAGGGCGAAGATGTCGCGCAGGTCCTGGCCGATGATCTTCGAGCTCAGCACGTATTGCAGCTCGTAGTTGCTGATGCTGTTGCTGGAGTAGCGACTCATGCCGTAGTTTCCGGCCGTGGCGGAGGTCCAATTCTGGGCCACCAGACGGCCGCCCTTGGACAGCAGGGTCATGAAGTCCAGCGTGCTGTCCATCGTCGGCTGCGCCAGGCCCAGGCGGGACCTGGTGTAGAGGAAGGCCAGCTCCATGTACATGGCGCGCATCGCGTTCTGGTTGCCGCCGCCCCACAGGCGGCTCTCCATGTCGGCGCGCTGCGCCTCGCCGCTGAGACCGCTGGCGCGGTTGGCCTGGATCATCTGGTACAGCGCGTCGTACGAGGTGTTGCCGCCGCTGTAGTCCTCGCCCAGCAGGACATAACCGCGCAGCATCGCCGTCATGGACAGGGTGTTGTTGTCGCACTCGGTGGTGCAGCCGGCGCCATCGATGACGATGGTCATCCAGTGCTGCACGGTGTTGTGGCCCAGCTCGTGCGCCCAGCCCCAGGTCGGGCTCAGCCCCCAGTTGTTGTTGTCGATCGGCTGGCCCGAACAGCCGTCGCCGCAGTTCGCGATCCAGCTGACGAAGTGCTGGATGCCGGGAGGGTTGTGGGTGCTGCCGCTGCAATCCCAGCTGAATGCGCTGCACAGCGACGCCACGTTGGTGCTCAGTGGCATGTCGTTGTAGCCGTTGACGATGTGGTTGGTGTCCATCACCGCGTTCTGGAAGCGCTTGACGATGTAATCCTGCGGCGACAGCGT
Source organism: uncultured Nevskia sp. (assembly GCA_964458725.1). GTDB lineage: Bacteria > Pseudomonadota > Gammaproteobacteria > Nevskiales > Nevskiaceae > Nevskia. The sequence continues at coordinate 5,076 of CAYWPB010000052.1, forward strand.
GCCCATCGAGCTGAGCGCGCTGGTCATCGTCTGCTGCACCTCGCCGCTGCGGAACTTGGCCGTGGACCAGCCGAAGTCCTGGCGCTTCAGCGCCGCCACCGCCGCGTCCTGCTCGGCCTGCGAGGGCGCGCCGTTGCTGAAGTCGAAGTGCGCGTACTTGACCACGCCGTGGATGCGCAGGCTCACCGTCTGCCCGGCCGTCGCGCCGCTGTAGTTGAGGAACAGCGCGCCGCCGAAGGGGCTGATGTAGTGGGTGGCGGCCGTGTTGCCGAGCGGCAGGGCCCAGGCCTGTGGCTGGCGTGGCCGCGCGTAGTTGTTGTTGTCGGTGAGCGGATTGCCGGAGGCGCGGATGAAGCCGGTCTGCAGGCCCAGGCTGACGCCCGCTGGCGCGCTGGCCACCGCGATCGTCACCGGCATCGCCGGCACCGCGCCGCGGCCGATCGCCGTTCTGCCGCTGGCCTGCGGCAGGGTGATGGTGATGGTCTCGTCGGCGCTGCTGGTCGCGAGCTTCTGCGCCGCCGCCGGCATCCAGTCGCCCTGCCCGCCCGGGCTGGTCCGGGTCGCGGTGCGGTTCAGCGCCAGCCAGGAATCTGAGGCATAGGCGCGCAGGAAATTGGCGGAATCGCTGCCGCGGTTGATCTGGCCGTAGACCACGCTCGGCCGCCACTGGTCGGCCCACAGCACCAGCAGGCGTTGCAGGTCGGTGTTGTCGCTGGCGCAGACACCGGTGCCGCTGGCGTCGTAATTCTGCAGGTCGCCGCGCAGCTGGTTGATGCCGTTGACCGGCGCCGGGTCGGCGCTGAAGTCGTGGCTGTAGCTGGCCTGCGCCAGCAGGCCCAGCGTGGTCAGCAAACCGGCGTACTGGTCGCCCGCCGCCAGGCTCTGCGCCACGGTGCGGCTGGACGACACCGAGATGCTCGGCGCCGAAGCGAAGTAGTTGCCGGGGTAGCCACCCAGGACCATACCCATGCCGGCCGTCACGCTGTTGCCGCCGGCGGAAACCCACCAGCCGCCGTGCATGTAGATCACCGCCTTGCCGGCCTTGAGGTAGCCGCGCACCAGGTCGCTCAGCCCGGCGCTGTCCGGCGTGTTGGCGCCGAACACCAGCAGGTCGGCGCCCTGCCAGCAGGTGTTGCCGGCCGAAGCGATGTCGCAGCTGATCTCCTGCGTCTGCTTGCCGAGGCGGGTGATGAAATTCTTCACGCTGCTGGAGCTGTAGCCGGACTGAGCGAACTTGATCGTCGCCGGCAGCGTGCCGCCAGCCTTGCCGGTCAGCGTCCAGGTGAAGGCGCGGGTGAACAGCGGCAGGTGCTGCTGCTGGGTGCTGGTGCCCGCCATCCAGCTCAGCACGTCGGTGCCGTAGGCCAGGCCGCGGCCGCTGCCCGATGCCGTCACCGCCGCGATGCCGGTGCCGTCGTCGGCCACGATGTAGGGAATGGCCCGGGTCAGGCCCGCCGACGACAGCGCCATGCTGCTGGCGCCGACATTGATGCTCAGGTCCGGCGCCGTGCCAGCGGCGTTGTAGATGTCGCCGAGGATCGCCTGCCGCGCTGCCTGCAACTGCTGCGCCTTGGGCGTCGCCTTGTCCAGCAGCGCCGCGGTGTCGCCGGCGGCCAGCCCGCCGGGATCGCAACTGGCCATCGCTGCCTGGATGCGCAGGTCGGAAGCCGTGGGCCCGGTGCCGCCACTGGAGGAGGAGCCGCCGGAGGATGAACCACCCGAGGAGGAGCCGCTGGATGAAGAGCTGCTGGACGACGACCCGCCCGACGAGGAGCTGCTGGACGAAGAATGCCCGCCCGAGGACGATGAGGATGAAGATGAGGATGAGGATGAGGAGGCACCCGACGACGACCCGCCCCGCGTGCCGCCGCCGCTCGACCCTCCCGATGCGCCGCCGCCCGAGCAGGCCGCCAGCACCAGCGACGCGCACCCCACCGCCGCGCTCAAGGCGCGCATTGAAAGATTCATCGTGATCGCCATTCCCTTCCTGGTTGGTCTGCGAGGCCGGCCGCCCCCTCAGCTCCCTGCCGGCACCGCCGGAAGTCATTGCTTCCGACTGTGATTGCAGCACCGTCCGCCGGCGCCGTCACTGGCAGTTGTGCCAGTCACCCCCGCCATTCGGCATCAGCATCGGCTCCGTCCGTCGCCGGCGCGCGCCCGGCCTGCCCTTGCATGCGGTCGATCCGTATGTTAAATACTGAACCATATGGTTCAGTATTTACAGCCCCGTTTCGACGCCTCGTTCGCCGCGCTCTCGGACGCCACCCGCCGCGGCGTGCTGGAACAGCTTGGGCACGCAGACGCTTCCATCACGGACCTGGCTAAAAAATTCCACATGACCCTCACCGGTATGAAGAAGCATGTCGGCGTGCTGGAGCAGGCGGGGCTCGTGACCACGGCGAAGGTCGGGCGCGTGCGGACCTGCCGGCTCGGCCCGCGCCGGCTGGAGGAAGAGGCGGCCTGGATCGAGACGTATCGTCAGCTCTGGGCTGCGCGCTTCGACGAACTGGACGATGTCGTCGAGGAACTGAAACGAAAGGAGCAAACCGATGGACGCCAGAAGAATGTGTGAGCCTGCCCCATGAAGAACCGCATGACAGTGGAGCGGAAGTCCGAGCGGGAGATAGTCGTCAGGCGAACCTTCAACGGTCCGGCGCGCATCGTGTTCGAGGCATGGAGCAACCCCGAACTGTTCAAGCGGTGGTGGGTACCGAAGTCGTCAGGCCTGACCCTGCTTTCCTGCGAGATGGATGTTCGCGTCGGGGGCGGATACCGCCTCGAGTATGGCCGCGGCACCGCAAAGCTCATGGCGTTCTTCGGCAAATACCTCGAAGTGGTGCCGAACTCGCGCCTGGTCTGGACCAATGAGGAAAGCGCCGACGGAGCCGTCACCACAGTGACCTTCGAGGAACAGGAGGGCGGGACGCTGCTGGTCATGCGCGAACTCTATCCCTCGAAGGAAGCACTCGACGCCGCCATCGCCGGGATGGAGGACGGGATGCCCGAGTCGTTCGAGCAACTGGACGAGCTTCTGCTCGCCCTATAGACAAGCCTGCCGGCCTGCCTCCCGAACACGGGGCGTCGAGAACGTCCCGTGTTCCGGCGACAGACGGCTTGCGCCCGCCCCACCACCCTCCCCGAGGCGGCGGCCAGGCATTGCTCCCCGCCCCCCAACATACCGCCGGAGCCGGCATCTGCCGCCGTCCGGCCGTCACATCCGCGATTCACTGGCAGAAGTGGTAGTGACTACAGGCGGCAACCGTTGTTCCAATACACAAGCTGCAAGTCACGTTGGTGTGTGAGTGAATCGATGAGTACAAACGCTTTCGCGGACGAGTCTGTCCAGCCGTTCCTGCTGACCGTCCGCCGGCAACTGGCCCGGATGGATCAAGCCATCTCCGACATCCCCTATATCAGCGCTGCCACAGCCCTGGATATTGCGCAGGGAATCCGCTGGCAGATCGCGGACTTCCTGAACCAGGAACCTGTGTCCGCCACGGTTCATGCTGCCGCTGTCGCCGGCCCCGGCAGGGCGCATTAGCCCCGCAGGAGCGTCCCTGAAGGGATTTGCTTCGGCCATAACCCGCTGCGGAAGGCGGGTTACGCTGCGCTAACCGCCCGACGACCTCGCGGCCACGCCCCGCCCTATGCGGCCAGGATGCGTTCCACCGCGTCACGCAGACGTTGCACGGTGCCATCCACATCGGCCCATTTGTCGAGCCCGAACAGGCCGACGCGGAAGGTGCGGAAGTCCGCCGGCTCATCGCACATCAAGGGCACGCCCGCGGCGGTCTGCAGGCCCTGGGCGATGAATTTCCTAGCATTGCTGATATCCGCGTCATCGGTGTAGGAGACGACCACCCCCGGCGCCTCGAATCCGGCCGCCGCCACGCTGCAGAAACCCAGGCCGGCGAGCATGGCGCGAGTCTTGGCGCCCAGCGCGGTCTGCGCCGCGCGCAGCGGTTCCAGGCCGGCCGCCAGGGTATCGCGCATGGACTGGCCCAGGCGCAGCAGGGACTCGGTCGGCATGGTCGCATGGTAGGCATGCCCGCCGCCTTCATAGGCTTGCATGATCTGCAGCCATTTCTTCAAATCGGCGGCAAAGCTGGTGCTCTGCGTCTGCTCTACCCGCCGGCGCGCCTCGGCGCTGAGCATGATCAGCGCGGCGCAGGGTGACGCGCTCCATACTTTTTGCGGCGCGGTCAGCAGCACGTCAACGCCCAGCGCCTGCATGTCCACCCAGATCGCTCCGGAGGCCACGCAGTCCAGCACCAGCAGGCCGCCTGCCTCATGCACGGCGTTGGCGACCTGCCGCAGGTAATCATCCGGCAGGATGATGCCGGACGCGGTTTCCACGTGCGGCGCGAACACCGCTTCGGGCTTCTCTCGGCGGATGGTATCGATCACCGTTTCGATGGCCGGCGGCGCATAGGCCGCCTTCGCCCCGGCTCGCACCGGCTGTGCTTTCAGCACGATGGCCTGCGCGGGGATGGCACCCACTTCGAAAATCTGCGACCAGCGGTAGCTGAACCAGCCGTTGCGAATGACCAGGCATCTCCTGCCGGTCGCCAGCTGGCGTGCGATTGCCTCCATGCCGAAACTGCCGCCGCCGGGAACGACCGCGACGGCATCGGCTTTGTAGACCTGCCGCAGCGTCGTCGAGATGTCGCGCATCGCCTGTTGGAACAGACGCGACATGTGGTTGACGGAGCGGTCGGTGAAAACCACCGAATATTCGAGCAGGCCTTCGGGATCTGCTGAGCGGAAATGCGTGGACAGGGAAGATCTCCTATTCCAGCTGTTGATCGAACGATTTCTCCGCCGTGACGGACGCGAACCGCCTGCCGGCATCCTCTTCAGCGGGATTATACTGGCCTGGCAGCCGACAGAAGTCCGGTTTGTGCGCCGCCGGATGCGGGCTTGGCGCGCCCGCGCGCCGACACTGGCGGGCATCAGGCTGGTCCATCGAGCCTCGCGATCTGGCCACCAGCGGAGCAGCCGCTACAATGAGGCATCCCCCAATCAGGACACGACCATGACCCAGCTCGCCCAGAAGCGCTGCATCCCCTGTGAAGCCGGCGGTACCCCCCTGGCCCTGGCCCAGGCCCAAAGCCTGCTCAAGCAGCTCGGCCCGCAGTGGAAGCTGATCGACGGCGCCAAGAAGCTGGAAGCCACGTTCGAGTTCAAGAACTACTTCCGCACTCTCGCCTTCGTCAATGCCGCCGCCTACATCGCGATCAACGAGGACCATCATCCCGACATCGGCTTCGGCTACAAGACCGCCACCATCACCTTCTGGACCCACACGGTGAACGGGCTGTCGGAGAACGACTTCATCTGCGCGGCAAAGATCGACGGCTTGTTGGCGTAGGACGGCATGAACGAGTAAGAGCGCCTGCGTCAGGCGTGCGCAACGCGCACGCCCTGCGCCTACCTTGTCGATTTTCCCGGCACCAGCCGCAGCGACTTCAGATAAGCGTTGACTTGCCTGGCTGCACTTTCAAACATCTTCGGGTTTCGCGTCATCTTGGTCAGCAACATTCCGCCTTGCATGACCGACAGACATAAATCCGCCAACTCATCGGGGTTGGAGGAAGAATCCAGTTCGCCGGCTGCTTTTCTCTCGGCAAAGAAGCGGGACATCCTGGACCGGCTCCACTCGAGAAAAAGGCGGATATCTTGCCGGATGAGCTCCTGTGCGTTAGACAAGTCGGCTCCAATGGTTCCGAAAGGGCATGACCGCTCGTACTTCACGGACTTCTGAAAATCGATGTAACTCTGAAGCCAGGACTCGAAGTCTTTCCACGTTTCAATTTCATAACGGGACGCGGTGGTGCCGCTTCGGACCGCGGCGTCAAGGGATTGGACCGCCGCGCGAATCAGGCCATCCTTGTTCTTGAAGTAATGCGTGAACTGGCTTTTGCCGGTATTCGACTGCGCAAGAATCTGGTCAACACTCGTTCCATTGACCCCAAGCTTGTGAAACAGGTCGAGCGCCGCCTCGATCATTCTTTGCTTTGCTTGCAAGCCAGACGTCATCGTTTGTCCTGTTTGGTACATCTTCACTCCACAACGTGCATTCTACGACCCAGCTATCGGATTGCAATTTGCATTGCAATGTACCATTTGGTACAACTGCTGCGGTTGACGATCGAGAGTGAGGGGCAAGAATGAGCAGGGTCAGAGTTGCGGCCTTTTCAGTGTCGCTCGATGGCTTCGGAGCTGGCCCGCATCAGAGCCTGGAGAATCCGCTTGGGATCAGAGGCCATGAACTTCACACCTGGGTTTTCAAAACAAAATTCTTTCAGCGAATGCACGGGGGTGGTGGCACTGAGGGAGTAGAGGGTGTCGATAACACCTTTGCTGAAAGGGGATTCGAGAATCTTGGCGCATGGATTCTGGGGAGAAACATGTTCAGCCCCGGGCGAGGTCCCTGGCCCGACCATGATGAGTGGCGTGGCTGGTGGGGCGACAATCCTCCCTATCACACGCCAGTGTTCGTTCTCACTCACCACAAGCGGGAGCCGCTGGTAATGGAGGGTGGAACCACCTTTTATTTCATAACCGATGGAATCGAGTCAGCTCTGAAAAAGGCCAGGGAAGCGGCCAAAGGCAAGGACATTCGCATCGGTGGCGGTGTGCAGACCGTTCGCCAGTACTTGCAGGCGGGGCTGATCGACGAGCTGCACCTGGCGCACAGCCCGGTTTTTCTTGGCTCCGGTGAGAATCTGTTTTCGGGTGTCGACCTGCCCAGGCTGGGGTTTTATGTGACTGAGAAAGCAGAAACAGCCGATGCAACACATGTCATTTTGAGCAGGAAAGCGTAGCCCGCATTGAATCTCGACATCGGCAGCAACCTGCCGGTCATTGGCGGCAGCCGTAGGTTTGATGACTCGGCGTCGCCTCAGCCGCCGCGCACCCCAGTCCCCGCTTGTTGCAGCAAGGCCGCGCGCACTCGTTCCACCACGCTGGACCAGTCCTCGCCGGCGTCCCGCCGGAACAAGCGCATCGAATCCGGGTACCACGGAGTATCGTCGCGGCCATCGGGCCAGCGCCAGTCCGGCCGTGGCCACATCAGCACCCAGCAGGGCCGGTTCAGGCTTCCCGCCAGATGGGCGATCACGCTGTCTACGCAGATCAGCAGATCCAGTTGTTCGATCACCGCAGCGGTGTCGGCAAAGTCCTCCAGCTGCGGGCCCAGATCGCGCAGGGGTTGTGCGGACGGCAAGGGCTGCGGCGGCTCCGCGCCACCGTCCTTCTGCAAGCTGAACCAGCTGACGCCCGACACTGACCACAGCGGCGCAAGCGTCTCCAGGCCAGGAAGGGAGCGGTCCTTGTCGATAGGATTGAGGCTGCTGCCCTTCCAGGCCAGGCCAACGCGCAGCGGCGCCGGTGGCAACCGCTCCTGCCACTTGGCCCTGCGCGCGGCGGGAACGGCAAGGTACGGCAACCGGTCCGGCACGCCGCGCACCTGCGCACTGAGGCAATGCGGCAGGCTCAGCAGCAGGGACCAGCAGTCGTGACCGGCCTGCGCCTCGGCCTCATCCGTCAAGGCCAGCCGGTCGATGCCCGGCAGGGTCCCGAACAGGGCATGCAGCTCCGGAGGGCAGACTAGGGTGACCCTGGCGGCGCCCAGTTGCTTCAGCAGCGGCACGTAGCGGCAGATCTGGATCTGATCGCCGAAGCCCTGCTCATGCAGCACCACGATCGATTTGCCGGCCAGGGGTTCGCCGCGCCACTGCGGGAAGGCGAGCTGCGGCAGCGGTACCGCATGATGCAGCCGCCGCGGCGAGTAACGCGATTCGAAGTGCAGCCAGCCCTCGGCAAACTCGCAACGCCGCAGCAGGATGTCGGCGAGGTTGCGGGCCGCGGGCGCAAAGCCGGGGTCAATTCGCAGGGTGGCTCGGTGGCCGGCTTCAGCCTCCGCCATACGGCCCTGCCGCGCCAGCAGCAGGGCCAGGTTGTAGCAGGCGGCGATCGAGCGCGGATCGTGCAGCAGGGCCTCGCGGTAGTGTTGCTCGGCCTGCGCACCGTCGCCAGCCTCCAGGGCCTGGGCCAAGCCGAGATGCGCGCGGGAAAATCCCGCATCGAGTTGCAGCGCGCGGCGGTAGCAGTGCTCCGACTCGTCCGCCCGATCCAGCCGCGCCCACAGCGCGGCCAGGTCACAGAGCGCCGCGGCGTCGGCCGGCGCCAACTGCGCGGCACGCTGCGCGCCCGCCGCTGCTTCCTGCGCACGGCCGCCGTCCAGCAAAGCCTCGGCCAGGCCCAGACAGGCCGGGTAGTGGCCCGGCTGCAGCTGCAGCAGGCGGCTGTAGCAGCGTTGCGCCTCCTCGTGCTGCTGGCGCCGGCGCGACAGCACCGCCAGGTTGTACCAGGCGTCGACACGCTGCGGCTGGGAGGACAGCAGCCGCCGGTAGCAGGCCGCGGCTTCCTCGTTGCGATCCTGCGCGCCCAGCAGGGTGGCGAGGTTGTAGAGCGCGTCGACCGAGCCGGGCTCCACCACTAGCGCCTGCCGGTAATGCTGCTCTGCCTCGACCACGTTGCCGCCGCGCGACAGCAGCACGGCGAGGTTGTAGTGCGCTCCGGGCAGGCGCCGGTTCAGGACCAGCGCGCGCCGCAGGCAGGGCTCCGCTTCCGCTGCGCGCTGGCGCTGCGCCAGCAGGATGCCGAGGTTGAGGTGCAGCTGCGCCTGGTCCGGAGCCAGCTCGACGGCCCGGCGCCAATGGCGCTCCGCGACCTCGTAGCTCTGCAAGTGCATGGCGCAGGCGCCGGCCAACTGGTGCAGCTCCGCGCTCGACGGATGGCGCTGCAGGCCCTGCTCGCACAGGGCGGCGGCCTGGGCCGGATGGTTTGCCCCCAGCAAGGCGGCGCCGCGCTGGAGCAGGGCACCGAGCCCTGGCGGTTCCTGCCTGGGACGCATGGATTCGGACTAGACCGCGGTGCGCCCGGAAAAGGCGTGCGACAAGGTGCCGCTGTCGACGTACTCCAGCTCACCACCCATCGGCACGCCGTGGGCAATGCGCGTGACCTTGACCTGGTGGGTGCGCGCCATTTCGGCGAGGTAGTAGGCGGTGGCCTCGCCCTCGACGCTGGGATTGGTGGCGATGATCAGCTCCTGCACCTGGCCCTGCGCCAGCTGGCGGCCGAGCTGGTCCAGGCCGAGCTGCTCGGGGCCGATGCCGTCGAGCGGCGACAGGCGTCCCATCAGCACGAAGTAGCGGCCGCGGTAGGACGTGCCGCTTTCGATCGCGACGAGGTCGGCCGGACTCTCCACCACGCAGATCTGGCCGGTGGCGGTGCGTGGCTCGGTGCAGTAGGCGCACTTGCCGTCCTCGCGGAACATGCGGCAAGTCGGACAGCGCTCGATGCCTTGCAGCGCCTCGGCCAGGGTGTTGCGCAAGTACTCGGCGCCGGTGCGGTCGCGGTCCAGCAGGTGGAAGGCCATGCGCTGCGCTGACTTAGGCCCCACGCCGGGCAGGCGGCGCAGGGCTTCGATCAGGCGCGACAGGCGGGGCGAATAGGCGGCCATCGGTGCGGATGCCCCCGCCGTGCGCGGAAGGGGTTGTGAAAAAGAGCCTTAGAGACCGAAGCCGGACGGCAGGTTGAGGCCGCCGGCGACCTTGGACATCTTCTCCTGGGCGTTGCGCTCCAGCTTCTGCGAGGCGTCGTTGATCGCCGCGGCGATCAGGTCCTCGAGGAAGTCCTTGGACTCCTGCAGCGCATCCGCCGCGATCTCGACCTTCTTCGCCTCGTGCTTGCCGTTGAGCGTGATCTTGACCATGCCGCCGCCGGCCTCGCCGGTGATCTCCGCACGGGCAATCTCCTCCTGCACGCGCTTCATCGCCTCCTGCGCCTGCTGGGCCTGCCGCATGATCTGTCCGAGTGCACCTTTCATTTCAAATCTCCGTATTCAGTTGTTGCCGTCGACCGGCTGGATCGAGCCCGGCCGCACCGTGGCGCCGAAGGCTTCCTTGAAGGCGCGCACTTCCGGGTCGCCGTCGATGGCGGCCTCGGCTGCGCGCTGGCGGTCGACGATACGCTTCTCCTCGGCCGACGCCGGGCTCAGCGCCTCGCCGGCTGCGCCGATCTCGATCTGCAAGCGGATCTCGCCGCCGGCCTGGGCGCTGAGCGCGCGCTGGATCTGGGCGCGGCGCTCGTCGTTGAGCAGGTGCTTGGCACGCGGCTCCAGCGCCAGGCGCACCTCCTCGGCGGATTCGCCGAGCCAGGCGCAGTGGCGCGCCAGCTGGCGGGTCATGCCGTCGAGCTTGAGGCCCTCGATGCGCTGCGTCCAAGGATCGTCCGAGACCACGGCCGGACGGGTGGACGCCAGCGGCGCAATCGGAGGTTCCCGAGGTTTACGCGAAGCAGCGCCTCGCGCTCGCCGCCATCCTCACCCTCCCGGGGATGCCCGTCCTCTACTACGGCGACGAGATCGGGCTCGCCGGCCGCTCGGATCCGGATTGTCGGCGCGTCATGCCGGCCGAATCCGCGCTGAGCAACGCGCAACGCGGCGTG
>CAYWPB010000053.1:0-15551 GCA_964458725.1 uncultured Nevskia sp.
GGCGAGGCGGAACGCCTCGCTGGCTGGGCCCGCCGGGTGGATCCCCTGCCCCTGCCAGGGCGGCGCGCACGCGACGAGACGGCGCACGCCGGCCACCTTGGGGACGAGGACGGTCATGAACGCCGAGGCGAGCATCGGGTACCGCCCGCCGGGCACGTACGAGCCGACCGAGTCGACCGGGACGTTCTTGTGCCCGAGGACGACCCCGGGCTGCGCCTCGTAGCGGAGGTCGCTCAGCGTCGCCCGCTGGTGCTCGGCGAAGCTGCGAATCTGCTCTTGGGCGAGGGCGATGAAGTGGCGGAGCTCCGGCGACACCGCGTCGGCGGCCGCGCGGACCTCCTCCTCGCCGACGCGGAAGGAGGGCGGATCCCAGCCGTCGAGGGTGCGGGAGTACTCGCGGACGGCGTCGATCCCCTCGCGCTCGATCCGCCCGAGCATCTCTGAGACCGTGCGCCGGACCTCCTCGGTCTTCGCCGGCGGAGGGGCCGGCGGCTTCTTCAGGTAACGGGCCATCGGCTTCGGGGTCACCGGCTGCGGCGCGCCCTCCTCGGGCGCGCGGTCGTGTTGCGGACGACGAGCAGGCTCGGGAAGGACCGGCGCTTCGGGCGGGCGTCTGGCGCGGCGTATCGGCGAGGTGGACCTGGGCCTGCACGCCCATCCGCGCTACCTCGAGCAGCGCGGCATGCCGGCCACGCTGGAAGACCTGGCCGCGCACCAGGTGATCGGCTTCGACCACGAAACCGTGTTCATCCGCGAAGCACGGGCCCGGGGGTTCCCGCTGGGCCGGGACATGTTCTCGCTGCGCACCGACAACGATCTGGCCCAGCTCGCCACCTTGCGCGCCGGCTGCGGCATCGGCATCTGCCAGGTGCCGCTGGGCCTGCGCTCCGGCCTGGTGCGGGTGCTGCCGACCGTGTTGCGCCTGAAGCTGCCGATCTGGCTGGCCATGCATGGCGACCTGCGGACGAACCGGCGTTACCGCCTGGTGTTCAACGCCCTGGCGGAAGGCTTGAGCGAGTACCTCGGCTCCATCGCCTGAATCGAGGTGTCGGGCTAGCGCGAACCGCGCCGCGGCAGCGCCGCCCGGCGCGGCCGCAAAGCGCGCCCCAGGCCGGTTGCAGCCGGCCGCCCGGGCAGTTCACCTTGCGTTCAGCGGCAATGGTGTATAAGCGCTGAGGTGCCCATCGCGGGCACGGGAGATGAACATGAAGCGGATCGTCGGCTGCGTGGTGCTGGGCCTGGCGCTAGTCCTGCCCAACGTGTCGGAAGCGCATGGCTACTACCGCGGCGGCGGGTACTACCATGGCGGTGGCGGGCACTACTATCACCACGGCGGGCCGGGCCTGGTGGGCGGACTGATCGCCCTGCCCTTCATCGCCGGCGCGGCCGTGATCGGAGCAGCGGCGACGATCGCCACCGCGCCCTTCTATGCCGGCGACGGTTACTACGACCGCCCGGCCTACTATGCGCCGCAGCCGGTCTACTACGCGCCGCCGCCGCGGGTGTACTACTCCGCTCCGGCGCCGGCTTACTACGGCCCGCCTCCGGTCTACGCGCAGCCGCGCGTGGTGTACCGCCCCTACTACGCGCCGGCGCCAGCCGCACCGGCTTACTACGAGCCGGCACCGGCAGGCTACTGAAGCGTTGACCGGGTCATTGCCCAGCGCGAAATAAAACAACGCACCGGGCCGGGCGTACCCGCGCCCCCACGAGGTGTGGGCGGCGAAGCCGGCAAGCGCGCCCACTCCCTTGGCGACTCCCGTGCGCATTCAAACGGATCGCACCGCGGCGACGCCGGCGTCAGCTCAAGCCTGACTGGTATGGCCCGCATCAGGTCGCAGCAGCGGCCTGAATCACTCCCATCCGTGCTCCTCTCAGCTGGTCCCCGCTAACCGCTGCCGCGCTTCGCGCACCCCGAAAACCCAAGCGCACACAGCGACTTCCCCAAATCGCCCGCGAGCGGTAGCGCTCGGCCGTCAATCGGTCTAGGGGGTCCTTAAGTCAGCCGAATCGGCGTTCAGCTTTCGACCTCTCAGCACCGCTGACGCGCCCTTTCAGCGGGACCGTACTGCCAGGGACCCGACTCCGGTAGCAGGATTCATCTCATCAGCGCAGCCGGAAGCGCACACAACACGAGGGGGAGACAAATGTCGCCGGTCCATTCAGGTACTACTTGGTACCAATCATTCGCCGCAGTGCGGTGCCGCATCCCGGTCCGACGACATAGCGGCTGAACGACAGCCCGCAGGGAGGCGGGCCCCACCGTTCATCGCAAACGGGTTGTGACGCCAGCCGGTAGCGGCTGGCCGACGCACAGCCTGAATCAACCAGAAGCACGGCCGCTACAGCGCATGAATGCGTTGTCGGACCGCCTTTGCCCGAAGGAAGGGGAACCGGCCGCGGGATCGGCCGGCGACAAAACGAAATGAGGAGTGAACCATGTTGAAATCCACCGACGTCATCCGCCGCCCGCTGCTGGCCTTGCTGCTGCCGCTGCTGGCGCCCGCCGCCCACGCGATGAGCTATGTGCCGATGACCGATACGCCGCTGCTGAACCAGGCCGACACCGTGGTGCTGGCCGAGGTGAACGCGGTGGCGGCGGCGCCCGGCCATGAGCTGGACGCGACCCGCTACACCCTCAACGTGGAACAGGTGCTCAAAGGCAGCGTGGCGGCGCCGGCGATCGGCGTGCTGGTGCCCGGCGCTCTCGACCCGACGCAGAACGGCGCCCTCACCATCCCCGGCATGCCGCGCATCAGCGCCGGCGAGCGCGTGATGGTCTTCCTCGACCGCCGCGACGACGGCGACTACGTGTTGGTGCACCTCTCGCTCGGCACTTTCCATGCGCGCAAGACGGTGAGCGGCACCGACGTGCTGGTGCGCGACCTGGAGCAGGCCGACGCGCTGGAGCAGGCGGTGAATCCGGCGGCGGCCGCGGCCAGCCAGGCGCGCGACCTGACCCGGTTCAGCGAGTGGGTGCGGCAAAAGGCCGCGGGCCAGACGGCGGCGGAGAACTACTGGAACGCCGAAGCGCTGGCGCCCTCCACCACCCTGCAGCCGCGCTTCGTCGTGTCCAACCCGCCGGCGCGCTGGTTCGGCTTCGACAACGGCGGCAGCGTGACCTTCTACGCCGGCGCGGCCGGCCAGATCGGACTGGCGGGCGGCGGCTACTCGCAGTTCCAGCAGGCCATCGCCGCCTGGAACAACAATGGCGTCGGCCACGTGCACTACGTCTACGGCGGCACCACCAACGCCATCGGCGACCTCAACCATCCGGACGGCGTCAACAAGATCCTGTTCAACGACATCACCAACTTCATCGGCGGCGTGTTCGACTGCCTCAACGGCGGCATCGCCGGCTACGGCGGCTGGCGCAGCAACTCGACGCAGTCGCTCAGCGGCCAGAACTTCCAGTCGATCAGCGAGGGCGACATCGTCATCCGCAACGGCGCCGGCTGCCTGCTCTCCGGCAACAGCGGCGCCAATGCCACCGAGCTGTTCGGCCACGAGCTGGGCCACACCCTGGGCCTGAGCCACCCCTGCGGCGACTCCGGTGAAGCCGCCTGCGTCGCCGGCACGCCGCAGGACGACGCGCTGATGCGCCCCACCCTCCACGCCGACGGCCGCGGCGCGCGCCTGGGCTCGGACGATCTGCAGGGCATCGCCTACCTCTATCCGCTGAACACCAATTCCGGCACCAGCGGCAGCCAGACTGGCAGCAGCGACACCGGCGGCAACGGCACCAGCTCGGGCAACGGCGGCGGCGGCGGCGGCAGCTTCAACGTCCTCGTGCTGGCGATGCTGATGCTGGGCTGGAGCCTGCGCCAGGCTGGCCGGAGGGGTTGAAGCGCACCTTCGGCCTTCCCCCGCTCCGCCCGCAGCACTATTTGGGCGCATTCGGCGGCATCGCCGGTCCGGCGGTTGGATCCGAGGCTGGACCAAACCTGCTTGAGTGAGACACCGTTCACAGCAACGCGAGTGAGGGCAACTAAGCTAGACCAGGGAGCAAGGGCATAAGCTGCCAGGGAAGGCACCTTCGCAGGTGCCTTTTTCTTTTGTAATGACAGAAGGGGAAGCCATGAAATGCCGAACACTGCTATGGGGTATCGCTGGGCTACTGTTTCTGTACATCTTGTGGCTCGCTTGCAAGAGCTGTCCCAGTCTCCCCGTAACGTTCGAATCGGAGGGCCAAACCCTGCTACAGACCCTGAAATCCGGATGGACTTTTTGGGTGGTCATTTTCTATCTGAGCAGCGTACTTGTGGTCTTACTCCCGGCCCTGGTTACGGCAGAAGTCGCGCAAAGCGAGCGCTGCAAAAAATGGCTAGGCGTCTCTGCTGTTGTCATCGCCGGCCTGGTGGTAACTCTTCAGCCAGGATTTCGCGCAACCCGGCATGAGCACGCCTACTTGTGTTTCAAAGCTGCCACCTTCAACTACGACGCCATAGTCGAAAAGAGCAAAACAGACTCAACCATTAAGCTCTCGGATGCGAAGATAAAGCTCGCCCAAAGCTTTTCTGATTGCCAAAATTCCATCGACTATGAATATGTCGATGGGAAAGGACCCGGGAAGAGCCTCTTCGACGAGAATGGAAAAGGGACCTAGCGGGAAGAACCCACTCGACGAGAACTGACGGATTTAGCCTTGGGCGGTTTGCCCCGCTTCTCCCGCCGCGGCACCACGTAGGGCACGTCCGGATCGTCGGCGTCGTTGTGCGGCAACAGCTCGTGCGGAATTTCGCCGGGCTGCAGGCCGCCCTCTTTCAGCCACTTTTGCGTGGAACGCTCGGCGCGCTCGATCAGCGAGGCGGTCTGCGAGAAGTCGTAGGGTGTGATTTCCACCGGGCACAGCGGCGGCACCACCAGGATCTCCGCCCGCGGCGACAGTACCGCGATGTCGCGCACCAGCTGCTTCATGATCATCAGGTTGAGGGCGTGCAGCGCCATCGCCACCAGGCTCGGCGGCGGCTGCGTGATCGAGCAGGAAAAGCCGGTCGGCAACACCACCACGCGCTGAGCGCCCAGCTCCACCGCGGTCGAGATCGGCGTGTTGTTGGCCACCCCGCCATCCACCAGATAGCGGTCGCCGTATCGCACCGGCGGGAACACCGCGGGGATCGAGGCGCTGGCCAGCACCGCCTGCTGCGCCTCGCCTTCCGAGAAGCAGACCTCGTGGCCGTTGTAGATGTCGGTGGCCACCACGTAGCAGGGCAGCCTGGCCTCCTCGAACCGTTTGAACGGCAGCAGCTTGCCGATCAGCCCGTTCAGCGAGGCAGGATCGACCAGGTAGTTGCGATGCCCCACCAGCACCGCCACGCCGGAACGCAAGGTCACCGGAAATACATCGTCCTGGTCGATGCCGAGCCAGATCCGCTCCAGCGCCGCCACGCCGGCCGCGTCCGGCCGGCCGGCAAAGTAGGCGCCGTTGATCGCCCCCACCGAGGCGCCCACCACCAGGTCCGGCCGCAGCTTGTGCCGCATCAGCGCCTTGAGCATGCCCACCTGCACCGCGCCCAGGCTGCCACCGCCGGCGAAGACCCAGGCGGTCTTGCCGCGACCCTGCTGGATCGCCGTGGCCTTGGGGATGGACTGGCGCGCGCGACTACGGCGCGTGCGTGAACGCGGGGAAGAAGGGCGTTTGGGCACGGGCGATCCTTGTTTCGATGGGCCGGGGTGCGACGCTGCTTTGGACCATCCTACGCCCGCGGTGTTTCAACTCCCGCCGTAGGGCGGCCCATGGCCGCCACGAATCCCGCGCCGCGATCCCGGCGGGCACGGCCCGCCCTACGGATCAGCGGCCGCTAGTTGCAGTACTGATCCACCTCGGCATTGGCCTGCTGCCGCTGCTGGTCGAACTGCTGGTCGCTCAGGTAGCTGCGGCCGCCGTTACCGTCGGCGGTGAACACCCGGCCCGTCTGGTTCAGCACGGCGGCGTGATTGCGGGCCGTGATGCAGGCCTGCTGCCGCGCCTTCGCATCCTTGGCGGCCTCGGCCTGCTGCTTGCTCCGGTCCGCCTGCTCCTGGTCGACCTGCTTGAGGTAGCGGCTCACCGAGTGGGTATTGTCCCCGCCGTTGAGCGGCGCCGGGGCCTGGTTCAGCTCGGTGCACTTGGCGGAGCTGCGGGTCTGGGTATATTGGAAGGTGCCGCCAGGGCCCGGGCATTTGTAGATCTGCGCCGCGGCCACCCCGGGCAGGACCAGGAGCGCGACGAAAAACAGCTGGTGTGGCAGACGCATGGTTCCCCCGATCCGCGCTTGAATGAGCCGCAGCAAGCAGTCTTATCGCATTTTCAGCAGCTCGATGTCGAACACCAGGATGGCGCCCGGCGGAATGTCCTGCCCCATCCCCCGTTCGCCGTAGGCCAGATTGGCGGGGATGATGAGCGTGCGCTTGCCGCCCACCTGCATTCCCTGCAGTCCGCGGTCCCAGCCCGGGATGACGCTGCCGACGCCGAGCATGAGGGTAAACGGCTCGTGGCCCACCGAGCTGTCGAACTGTTTGCCGTGCAGGTCCGGGGCATAGGCGTCGTAGAGCCAGCCGGTGTATTGCACCTGGAGCATGTTGCCGACCTCGGCCCCCGGGCCGGAACCGGCCTGGACATCGCGCACGATCAGGTGCTGCAATTCCTCGGCGGTCGGCACCAGCGGGAGCTTGTCCGCGGCAAGCAGCGGCGCGGCGGCAAGCGGCAGCAGCGCCAGCAACAGCGTGGCGGCGAAACGAGTCCGGTTCATGCGGTCGGCAATCGGATGAGGAGCCGCTACTTTACTACCAGACCCCGGGCAGCAGGCGATAGCGGACGCGCCCGCAATACGCCACGTAGCCCGGCAGGTGCTGCGCCAGGAAGCGCTCCTCGTGCAGCAGCCGCCACACCAGCGCCGCCACCAGCAGCAGCCCCGGACCCAGCCCCCACCACGAGCCCAGGGCCAGCGGCATGCCGGCGACCATCGGCAACACCCCGGCATACATCGGATGCCGCACCACCGCGTAGGGGCCGGTGGACACCACCTGCTGCCCCTGCTCCACCCGCACCGTCGCGGCCGCGTTGCTGTTGACCCGCACCACCCGGAAGAACACCAGGAAGCTCAACGCCACCAGCGCATCGCCGAGCAGCGCCACGCCGTCCGGCACCGCCGACCAGCCATAACGCCGATCCAGCCCCGGCAGCGCCAGCAGCAGCACGAAGCCGGCCATGGCCAGGCTCATGATCCGCTTCTGCGCCGGCTCCCGCTCCGCCGTCGGCCCCGCCCGCAGGCGCCGCTCCAGCAGCTTCGGGTCGCGGATCGCGAGATAGACAGTGATCAGCGCGGAAGCGGCGGTGAAGACCGCGACGAGTAGCCAGGCTTGCCACCAGTGGAACGTGCCCGCCGGGATGAACAGCAATGCGGCCATGGCGGCGAGGCCGAACACGCTACGGACCAGCGCTTCGAGGTGCAGGCGGTTCATGGCGTCACCCTACACCATCCCGCGCGCCAAAGGCCGGTGGCAGGCTCTATCAAGCGTCACGCCGAACATGGAGAATGAGTGCCTCTTTTCGAGTACTCATGGGACTCCAAATGGGAATGGTCGGCTGTTTCACGGCTGTCGATAAAGAAAGGCTGCAGGAATTCGTCGCGGACCCGGCAAGAGTCACCGCCTACCTCAACGACGAAGACGAGGCATATGAGGAGCGCACCTTCGACGTCGACAAGGCTTGGCATGGCATCCACTTCCTCCTGACCGGCCAGCCCTGGGGCGGAAAGGAGCCGCTCGGATGGGCCGTCCTCGGCGGCGAGGCAATCGGCGAAGACGTGGGCTATGGCCCGGCGCGGCTGCTGATGCCGGAACAAGTGGCTGACGTCGCCGGGGCCCTTGCCGCCATCGACGAAGCCCAGTTCCGCTCGCGGTTTGCACCGGAGGCGATGGGTAAAGCCGATATCTATCCGGACATTTGGATGAGAGACGGCCAGGAGGCGCTCGACTACATCGCTCATTACTACGTGCGGCTGGTCGACTTTTACAGCAAGGCAGCCGCGCGAGGCGACGGGATGCTGCTCTGGATGTGCTGAAAACGGCAGCCGTTCGGCGAAGCTTTAATACTCCGCCGACCGATAAATCTCATACACATCCACCGCCCCACCCGCGAAATACTTGTTCGCCGGGAAGTTGAAACTCCGCTTGCTCCGGTCGTAGAACAGGCTCGCCGGCCTGGCCGGATCGTTCGGGTCGTAGACCTCGTAGCGGATTCCCTCCGCCGAATCCGCCGCCCCATACAGCAGCACCGCGTGGTCGATGCTCAGCGCCGGGAACACCACCAGGTGCACCACCGGCGGCCGGTTGCGCCGGATCTCCGCCGCGATGCTCAGCGCCGTCTCCTCCTGGTGCTCATGGCTGAACGGGAACACCATGCGCCAGTTGCCGCGCTGCATGAAGCTCTGCACCGCGCTGCCCAGCTCGTCCTTGAGCAAGTCTTCCCTGGCCTTGCTGAAGGCGTAGAGATTCCAGTAGCCGGGGATCACGATCCGCTGCGCCCGCGGCGGCGTCGGCTCGCTCGGGTCGTGCGCGATCACCTCTTTCACCAGCTTGCGATAAGCCTCGTCGTCCAGCGCCGGCGCGTCGCCGTCGAAGCGCGCGAACTGGAAGAACTGCCGCGCCGAGCGCGTCATGACGAAGCAATGCAGGGTGTAGTCGTCCTCGCCTTCCTTGCCGTGGCGCTCGGCCGACAGCATGTTCTCGAAGGCCAGCGAGTCGCGCTCGAAATGGAACGGGCGGTCGTTGGCGGGCTGCAGGACGGGATGGATGGAGCAGGCGCAGAGGCAGTGCAGGCACAGCAGCACACCCCAGCGCCAGCGCTGCACCCAACGGCAGAGTTGGTCTTTTATTCCTTGCATGCCGCCCATTCTAGGGGCAGGCCGCCTCCGCTTGTGTGACGGTGCCGGTCGTTCGGAGCCGGATGGCGCCATTCGTATGTCCGCCCCGGCGATTCGCTATCCTGAGAACCGCCCCCATCCTCCCGCACCCAGCCCATGACCCATTGGAACAAGATCGAACGCAAGCTGGAGCCCTTCGCCATCCACAACCTCACCCTGTACCTGGTGGGGGGCCAGGGCACGGCCACCCTCATCTGCATGGCCGAGCCGGGCTTCCTCGGCTCCATGGTGCTGCAGGCCAACGCCGTCATGTCCGGCCAGTGGTGGCGGCTGCTGACCTTCCTCGTCACCCCGCCCGCCGGCAACCCGATCCTGGCGATCTTCGCCCTGTACCTGCTGTACTTCATGGGCAGCGCGCTGGAAGCGCAGTGGGGCGCGCTACGCTATAACCTCTACGTGCTGACCGGCTTTGTCCTGACCATCGGCGCCGCCTTCCTGTTCCCCTACAGCGTGGCGACCAATCTCTACATCACCGGCTCGATCTTCCTGGGCTTCGCCCAGCTCTATCCCGACTACCAGATCCTGATCTTCTTCGTGCTGCCGGTGAAGGTGAAATGGCTGGCCCTGATCACCTGGATCGGCTACGGCATCGCCTTCGCGCTCGGCGACTGGGGCGGGCGCCTGCAGGTGCTGGCCGCGGTGGCCAGCTTCCTGCTGTTCTTCGGCCCGGATTTCTTCCGCCGCACCCGCTACGGCCAGCGCCGGATGCGGTTCCAGGCCCAGGCCACCACCGCCCGCGCCAAGGCCCTGCACGGTTGCGCCGTCTGCGGCGCCACCGACAAGACCCAGCCGAATATGGACTTCCGCTACTGCACCAAGTGCGATCCGCCGGTGGAGTACTGCGCTGAGCATCTGACGAGGCACGAGCACCAGGGCGGCGTCACGCTGCATTGACGAAGAACAATCGGGGTCTGTCCCGGATTACTCTTCGTTCATACTTGTCCCCGTTTCTGACGTGGGCATATATGCAATATATGGGCAGGCTCGGCGCTCTCGGCTCGGCACGTAGTCGGGATGAGCTTGCGAACCCCAACGTGCTCAGCAAGTCCCCCCTGCTGCGACATCCGGCGTACTGGTGTGAACCAGTTCTCCCATGCGCCATTCAAACGCGCTAAGCTCGTGGCGCACAGCGCCAAGGAAGGCACCTACGGGTGCCTTTTTGCATTTGGGGGAGATTCAAGAGAACTTTTATTTACTCCGGTCCCTTATTTTTTTCTGAACGCCGAACAGCTAACCGATACGCTGGGGAGTCCGGCCGCCGTCGACCAGCATGTACTCAAGACCAAGAACAGAGAGACCTAGAAGTATCAGCACAGGGGCGCCAATAGGTATGGATTACGCGTGGCGGTGGAAAACGGCCATGTGATTGGCTGGGATCAGAAGTGAAGGCCACTGCCTTTCCGCATCAGGTAAATGCCATGCAGCACATCATTAACAATTGTGGCCTGTCCTGGATTATTCGGATTATTTCCTAGCGCAACGGAGAGGAGCGGGTTCAATGCGATTTGCTCATGGTTCGCAACAAACGCTGAAGCGCGCACATCACGATCCTCAGAGTGTTGTTCTTGTAGTTGAACGATTCGAAGAAGCGACACCACACCTCATTTTTGAGCATTGGCGAGCCTTCAAACAAAAGAACTCCGGTACGGGTTCTGCAGTGACGTGGGTCTCGCCAGATCGCACCGAGATAAAAGTAGTCATCAATCTACCAAACAACATTCGCATTTGGACTAAATGTAACAATGGACTAGGTGCAATCCAGATTGATGATTACAACTTTCTACTCGCACTAGCGGAGGAAGTCGCTCGAATCCTGGGGGCGAATCTAAATACTTTCTTATCTCTCTTTGATTTTGGAACGGTAGCGGTAGCGAACGAAATCCATCGCAGAGGAAACCTTGAAAGCAACCCCTTGTCTGTAATTCGCTTTATTCGCTCACTGGCACAGGAAAGTTACGAGAACCAGCGCCTATCTTACGGGGTAATCTTTACCGCTAAATTTTCAGGAGCAGATTCTTTTGCCGATGCGTTTGACAATAAAAGGACGAAGCGCCTGACTGATGGATTCTCGACGGCGCTTTTGATTGATCCCCACCTTCGGATTTCCGGATATGCCCCGCTCGCTACACCGTTAGAGGAGGGCACAAGACTGCCACGACGTCCATGGTGGTGTGCTGGACTTGCAGCAATGAGCGAATCGTTGGAGGGCGTTGGTGTTGCACTCGTACGTTCCGGAGACATGCTCATTGTCCACAAAGGTCGCCTTCTCTTTAGCCTACGGGCCGGAAAGTGGCGTCTGTGGAACCACGCTGCGATCCTCGGTCAATTGGAAGAAGCATGGGGCAACGACGGAAATCCTGGCCAAGTCTGGAAGGTACTTAGGTATCTATATCACGTTGCCCTGGACCTATCGTTTCGGAAATCAGGGGGCCTACTCGTTGTTTTAGCCCGGAAAGATGACATCGAAGGTGTTCTAACCAGCAGATCGGATCGTCTTGGGGCTGATCGACGCGGAGCTGCGGAGAAGGCCATTGACAATCTTTTAAGGCAACACCGTATCCACAATACTGATAGACGCATTGTTGCGGATCTGGCTTCTCTCGACGGCGCATTGATCGTCGACCGAAGCGGCAGAACACTTGCGTACGGGGCGATGACGGTATCTGGCGGTGGCGCAAAACAAGGAGCGCGCACACGCGCCGCCTTTGGTGCCAGTCGGTTTGGCCTTGCAATTAAGATTAGTTCCGACGGAAATATCACAGTGTTTTCAGGCGGGACTCAGGTTATGGACCTATAGCAGGCGCCACAATCTCCCCCTCGAGCTAGATACCGGCAAACCCAAAAGAACAAATCCAATGTCTATAACAGCAATCGCAGTTGGGGCAGCTCTCAAATCAGTGTTTGATCGGCTTGCCAAAACCGCTGGCGAGCGCGGACACGCAGAACTTCAAAAGCGTTTTGTAACGAAGGGCCTACAAAATCGAATTGCAAAGAAAATTGCTTCCCTAGACAAATTAAGAACTGTGTTCAGCAAGCAGGCACGGCTTTCGGAGTTTTATGTTCCCGCTCGGTTTAACGACGAGACTCGCGAGCGGTTTTCGATTGACTCTCTGGACTCGGTGACTGGAGCCAGTCTGATACTCGGGATTGCCGGGCAGGGCAAGTCCGTGTTCTTGCGTCACCTGGCGATCAAACAGGCGGATGAAGGGAAATACATTCCGATATTTGCGGAACTAAAGAGGCTGGGTGAGGTTTCCGAAAAGGAAACACTGTGGTCCTTTTTATTGCGGACACTGGAGCGGTTCGATATACCAAATGAACCGGAATCTCTGGCCTTAATACTTCATTCAGGTGCGGCACTTGTATTGCTAGATGCCTTCGATGAATTGCCAATCGCTCAAAGAGAAAGGGTTGCAAGAGAAATTGAAGACCTCGTACTTAGGTTTCCAGAAGCCAAGATCTTTGTTTCATCAAGGCCAGATACAGAAATCGCACATTCACCACATTTAAATCAGATGTCAGTTGCAGATCTGTCCATCGAGCAACGGAATCTCGTAATCAAAAAGATCTACGGATCCGCAAATACAGCGGAGGCAAAGGCCCTACAAAGGGCACTGGAGCAGAACGAGAACATTGCCGGTGTACTAAAGACACCTCTGATCGTGGCACTGCTTACTGTCACTTTCAATAAGGATGTATTCCTTCCTGAGACGCTGCCTAAGTTTTACGAACAAGTGTTTGAAGCGATGCTAGTGCAGCATGACAGTGCAAAAATGTTGACCCGCCCTCGGAAATCGAAACTTTCTGACACAGAATTTAGGCAAGTCTTTGAGGCATACTGCGCGATTTGCTTGCAGAGAAACAACCTTAGATTCGCAAAATCCATTTTCTTAAACAATCTGAGCACAGCACTCCTTGATCAGCGAATCACTACCTGCACTGCCGATAGCATCCTGTCTGACGTCGTAGGCATTACGTGCTTAATAGTAAAGGATGGCGATGCATACGAGTTCATCCATAAAACAATTCTTGAATATTTCGCTTCATCGTTTATTGCACATTTGCCCGAGCCGAGGGCACGAGCGTTTTATGAAGGCAGCTTTGTCAAGGAAGCAGGATGGCTATGGTTAGCCGCTAACTTGTTTCTTTCGGAACTGGATAAGTACAGATATGCAAAATACTTCCAGCTACCTACTCTCGAGAAGTTCCTATCGTTAGCACCATTCGAAGTTCTTACAAAAGATCGACAGATCAGCTACGAAGAACTCGAAGCAGTCTTTGGCTGCATGTTTATAGTGCTACACGAGCGAAGCGACGAATCTCCGGAAGGCTATAGCTTCGAAACGGAAAAGAACCATATCCCTTGGTCTTCTGCGGTTCAGCTTCAGATAGGGTCCCCGCTTTTTGATGCTGCTATCTCCATAGTATTCCAAGGTTCTTATCCTCTTGAGATAAGTCAATTGATTCGAGTAAAAGGAGAGCGAAACGAGTCTGGGTTGTTGCAGATAAATCTTCGCGAGGCGTTGTTAGATCAAACAATGATGGCAAGTTTTTTGGCTTCAGCCACCGATCGAGTCAAGGACCTACTTAGTAAGCGAAATACCGCACTGTCCCTCCTTGACTGCCAAGAAGGCCAAGGTGAGTTCTTGTTCTAGGGCCGTAGGGTGGGTCAATGACCCGCCTGCGGCGAAGCCGCACGCGGCAAACGGCGGGTCTTGACCCGCCCTACATGAGCTGATTTCAGCCTACTCTAAGCTGTTAACCTTCCTGCCCAAGCTGCATGAATATCCCGCCAATAAAAAAATTTGCCCCAGTGGGACGCTGCATCTATTGCGGCGCAGACAGCGCCAGCACGATGTTAAGCGACGAGCATGTAGTGCCAAAGTCGTTTGCGGGTCATTGGCTCTTACCCCAGGCTAGTTGCAGGAAATGCTCCGACTCCACCGGCGCGGCAGAAGGGCATTGTTGCGCACATATGTTCAAGGCCTTGCGCGTGCATCAACAGATGCCTACTCGTCGCAAAAAGAAACGCCCCACACATCTTGACGTGTTGGAGGGGGCCACTCCACATGGAGCCCCTACTCGTCAAGTTCCTGTAGATGAAGCTCCAGGGGCGGCTTTTTTTCCGATATATGCGCCCCCTGGAATTCTGCTGGGCGAGCAGCCAAACAGTAGCTACCAAGTACTCGGCGGCGCGGTATACGACACATCGGGCGACGGCGCAAAGCGCCAACGAGCACTAAAAGCTGGCGGAATGTCGGGTGCGCTATCAACCGTTTCTTTTGAAAGCGAACCCTTCTTCAGAACGCTCGCAAAAATTGCGCACGGTTACTGTGTCGCAAATGTCGGCTTATCTACGAGCGATCTACTGCAACCGTATATCTTGGGTCACAACCCAAATATCCCATATCTTGTCGGAGGGACACCGCCAGGTGGACCGTTGCCTGTGATGCTGGACGAACCCAAGGGACTACACCAAGTTTCTGCATTCCCGATTGCGATTGATGGAGTTGGATATGCTGCCGTCCAAATTCAGCTTTTCTCACACCTAAAACCACCTCCACCCGTATATACGGTAATTGCTCGCCGACATGATCACCCAGCGGAAAAGGATCACTTCCGTGTGGACACAACACGCTCTGGCAGGGCAGGCGCGGTGTAGCGGGCGTA
This sequence comes from uncultured Nevskia sp., assembly GCA_964458725.1. Classification (GTDB taxonomy): domain Bacteria; phylum Pseudomonadota; class Gammaproteobacteria; order Nevskiales; family Nevskiaceae; genus Nevskia. The sequence goes on from CAYWPB010000053.1 coordinate 14,577, forward strand.
GGCTACATCGCGCTCGCGCAAAACCAACGTCAGGCTGCAAGAGTCGGCTCTGGCACAGAAGATCGACCCGCGTAGTCGGAGGGCACTTGAAGCGAGGAAGCTCGTCCGAAGGCACCCTTTCCCCTTCCCAATGGCCAGCTTACCTCCCAAGCTGACTGCAATAAAAAAGCCGGCTTGCGCCGGCCTTGCCCCTCACCCTAACCCTCTCCCCGCAGTAGCGGGGAGAGGGGATATCAAGGCTTAGACCCCCAACAGCAACCTTGCCGGATCCTCCAGCAGCTCCTTGATGGTCTTCATGAAAAGCACGGCCTCGCGGCCGTCGATCAGGCCGTGGTCGTAGGTCAGGGCCAGGTACATCATCGGGCGGACCTTGATCTCGCCGCCGACCACCACCGGGCGGTCGAAGATGCCGTGCATGCCCAGGATGGCGGCCTGCGGCGGGTTGAGGATGGGCGTGCTCATCATCGAGCCGAAGACGCCGCCGTTGGTGATGGAGAAGGTGCCGCCGGTGAGGTCTTCCATCGTCAGCTTGTTGTTGCGGGCCTTGACGCCCAGCTCGGCGATGCCCTTCTCGATGTCGGCGAGGCTGAGGGTGTCGGCGTCGCGCAGGGTCGGCACGACCAGGCCGCGCTCGGTGGAGACGGCGACGCCAATGTCGTAGTAGCCGTGGTAAACGACGTCGTTGCCGTCGATGGAGGCGTTGACGGCCGGGAACTTCTTCAGCGCCTCGATGCTGGCGCGGACGAAGAAGCTCATGAAGCCGAGCTTGACGCCGTGGCTCTTCTCGAACACTTCCTTGTACTTGGCGCGCAGGTCGCCGACGGCCTTGAGGTCCACCTCGTTGAAGGTGGTGAGCATGGCGGCGGTGGCCTGGGCTTCGACCAGGCGCTCGGCGATGCGGGCGCGGATGCGGGTCATCGGCACGCGCTGCTCGGTGCGGGCGCCGGGGGCGGCCTTGGGGGCGGGCGCCGGCTT
>CAYWPB010000054.1:0-15525 GCA_964458725.1 uncultured Nevskia sp.
CCACCGCGAAGTGCGGTACCGCCGCCAGGGAATCCAGGTCCGGCTGCAGCCGCGGCGCCGCCGGTGCGGCGGTGCAGAGCACGGCGGCGGCCAGCAGGCCGGCCAGCGACAGCAGACGCGCGATCCCGTTCATGAACTCCCCTGCGTGACACCGGCCGGACCGGCGCCCCGAGTGTAGCCCAGGCGGCGTTGCGCCTCCCTTACGTCCCCTTCAGCGCCGTTTCAGGGCTTGGGCAGGGCGGCCGGCGGCGCCACCGGCATGGTGTCGGGGATGGTGGTTTCGCCCGGTGACAGCGGTGGCGAGGGGGTGGCCGCGTTCTGCACCAGCTTGTCGATCTCGGCCAGGTCGTTCTCGCTCAGGCGGCCGGCGTCCTGCTTCAGCGCCAGCAGGCTGTTGAGGTAGGCGTAGCGCGACTGGAAGTAGCTCTTCTGCGCCGCGGCCAGCAGCTGGCGCGCGTTGAGCACGTCGATTTCGGTGCGGGTGCCGACGCGTAGGCCGACCTGGGTCGCCTCCAGGCTGGTCTGGTTGGAGATCACCGCCTGCTTGTTGGCCTTAACGCTGGCGATGCCGCTGACCACGCCCTCGTAGTCGTTGCGGGTGCTCTGGTCCACGGTGCGGCGCTGCAGCTCGTACTGCGACAGCGTCTGCTGGTAGGTGGCCGAGGCCTGGCGCACCTGCGAGGTGGTCAAGCCGCCCTGGAAGATGTTCCAGCTCAGAGTCAGGCCGACGACGGAGTCGGTCACGGTGTCGTTGCCGAGCGCGGACGTATCCGAGCGGTTGAGCGAAGCGCCCGCCGACAGGCTCGGCAGGTACTGGCCGCGATAGATCGAGATCTGCTTGCGTGCCGCCTCGGCGGTGTAGAACGCCGTCATCAGGTCCGGGTTGTCGGTGCCGGCGGCCTTGCTCCAGTCCTGCGCCGAGGCCGGGTTGGGCGAGACCAGGGGGATGTCCTCCTGCAGGTCGGCGATGGCGTCGACCGGCTGCCCGACGATGGTGGCGAGGGCGCGCTTGGCGTTGTCCAGCGCGGTGCGGTCGGCGATCACCAGCGCGGTGCTGGTGTCGTAGGACGCCTGGGCGTTGCGCACGTCTGTGATGGCGGCCAGGCCGACGTCGAACTTCTTCTGCGCCTGCTCCAGCTGCTGCTTGAACGAGGCCTGCGCGTCGAGGTCGGCGCGCAAGGTGTCCTGGGCACTGAGCACGGCGAAATAGGCCGCGGCGGTGCGGGTGATCAGCTGCTGCTCGGCCGAGCGGTAGGTCGCCTCGGCCTCGGCCACCTGCTTGTCGGCCTGGGCCACGGTCTGGAACTGAGACCAGTTGAAGATGGTCTGCGACAGCGTCAGGGAATAGCCCTTGCTGGTGTACCAGGAAGACGACGACGTGCTGGAGGTCGGGTTGTTCGGATCGACAAAGTTGTTGATCAGGGCGTGCCGTCGGTCGCGCTCCCACTGCGCCTGCCCAGTCAGCTGCGGCAGCAGCGCCGACCAGGCCTGCGGCCGCGCCTCGATGCTGGCGTCGCGCTGGTGCAGCGCCGACTGGAACGTCTGGTCCTGCTGCTGCGCCTGGTGATAGGCGTCGAGCAGGCCATTGGCCCCGGCCATGGCCGGGACGGAAAAGGACAAGGCTCCCACTATGAGACGGCGCATTCGTACTCCCTCGGCGTACGTCACATCCGGCCCCGGATTCCCCGGGCGGACGGTTTTCGGAAATGGCTCAATAACGCGGAATCGAGGGGTCGACCGCCTGCGACCAGGCGTCGATCCCCCCGCTTAGATGCGCGACCTGGGCAAAACCGTTGCGTTCGAGTACGCGGCCGGCCATTTCGCTGCGCACGCCGTGGTGGCACATGGCTACCACCGGCTGTTCCGGGTCCAGTTCGCCCAGGCGCGCCGGCAGCTCGTTGAGGGGGATGTGGACGGCGCCCTCGATGCGGGCGATTTCCAGCTCCTCGGCCTGGCGGACGTCGAGCAGGATGACCTCGTTGCGGTCGAGCAGGGGCTTCAGGTCCTGCGGGCTGAGATTGCGCATGAGCGGGCTTCAGGGCCGGTTTCGTACGGCCCGGAAGCCTAGCACAGGGTCCGGTAAACCTGGGTAAAGTGACGCGCCGCTGGGCCTTGTCAGCGGCTCCTAGGGTGCGGTCGGATAGACCAGGCCGGCCAGCTCGCTGCGGCTGCACACCCCCAGCTTGCGATAGATGCGGTAGAGGTGGTTGGCCACCGTCGACGGCGCGATGCCGATGCGCCGAGCCGCCTGCTTGAAGCTCAGGCCGTGCGCCACGGCATAGACGATCTCGCGTTCGCGCTGGGTCAGCCGGTCCAGTGCCCCCGCCGGCCAGATGAAGACGTAGTTGAAGTCCGACAGCGGCTCGCAGCGGATGCACAGGCCGTTGATCACCGAGGTCTCGCCCTTGTCCGGTAGCGGGAACGGCAGGGTGTATGGGGTGCGGCCGGGGAAGTACTTCTCCAGCATCTCGAGGAAGCGCGGCTGCGCCTCGTGGAACATGCCTTCGCGGTCGATCGCCGCCGCCGCGCTTTCCGCCGGGCGGTCGGTCGGGGTGCGCATCAGGTGCAGGAAGAAGGCGTGCGAGGCGGCGTTGAACAGGTGGAAGGTGGCACGCTGCTGGCGCTGCCGGTCCTCCTCCGAGAACACCTGCTTGCGGTCCTTGCGGTACAGCGTCAGGAGCGAGTACAGGCCGCTGCGCGGGTCCAGGTGCAGGGTGCTGAGGATGCGGCTGATGTCGTAGCGCTTGAAACACTGCTCGTAGATGTCCGAGCGGAAGAACTTGGCATCCGGCATCACGCTGCGCATGTCCACCGGCGCACCGAGATTGGCCAGGATGCGCGGCACCAGCGGATTGATCTCGTGGGTGCGTTCGAGCGCGCGGGGAAAGTCGGCCGGCAGGCCGACCACCGCCACCGTGTGGAACTGCCAGCGCGGCAGCGAGCCGCTGCCCCACAGCGCGCCGTCGTAACCGATCACCGATTTCAACTCGCCCAGCGCCCATTCGCGGAAACTCTCCGGCGGCACGCTCAGCGCCGAACGGTAGAGCCGGCCGATATACCGGTCCACCGCGTCGGCGGGGTTGCCCAGCTTCAATTCCTGCATGCCTCTCCTCTTTATCCGCGCCGGGCGCTGGTTTCTCTGTGGCCGGTCCCGGACCGGTGGAAACCTCGCGCCGCCGCGCCTCTTGTCGCGTAACTTCCGCACTGTACCCGCCGCGCCAGGCTGGTAAAAACAACCACTTCCGCCATCCCCGGCGGGCTGGATTTACTATCGCCCCCCGCATCATTCCCCAGCATACTGCGCGGCGCAACTTCGCAGGCGCAAATCCCCCAGGAACACCCCGTGGTCATGAAGCCCATCGCACAATGGCTCGACGAGTACTCGGTCAGCCACCTCAACCCGGTCAACAAGACCCTGCACTGGATCTGCATCCCGCCGATCGTGCTGACCGTGTTCGGCCTGCTGCGCGCGCTGCCGCTGGGCGGCGACACCGTCAACGCCGCCTCGGTCGGAGTGGTTTTGATGCTGGCCTACTACCTGCTGCTGTCCTGGCGCCTGGCGCTGGGCGCGGTATTCGTGCTGGCCGCGATCTACGCGGTGGCCGACCTGTCGTTCCACCAGCTGGGCCGTCTGCACCTGGCGGCGATGGGCGGCATCTTCGTGCTCGCCTGGATCGGCCAGTTCATCGGCCACCGCATCGAGGGCGCCAAGCCTTCCTTCTTCAAGGATCTGCAGTTCCTGCTGATCGGCCCGCTGTGGCTGCTGGCTTTCGTCTACCGTCGGCTCAACCTGCGGATCGAACCGGCCCGGGCCGCGCACGCCTGAAACCGGCCTCAGCGGCGGCTGCGGCCGCGGCGGGTGGTTGAACCCCGGCGGGTGGATGAGGTCTCATAGGCGCTCATCGCCCCCGGAGATCACCATCGATGAATCACAATAAGGTCCTCGCGGCCGCAGCCGCCCTGGCCATGACCTGCGCCGCCCTGTTTGCGGCCCTGCCGCAAGCGAGCGCGCAGGATGGCAACCCGCCGCCGGCGCAGATCGGCGAGCAGCCCAACGAGGCTCCGCAGAACCAGCAGCAACCACCGGCCAACAACTCCAGCCAGCCGGCCCAGCCAGGTGAAGTCGGGCCCGAGACCTACTCCCAGGACGAAACCCTCGATGCCGCCAAGAAGTTCTTCGGTGGCACCACCGAGGGCCTGGCCAAGGCGATCGAAAAAGCCTTCTCCGAAAACGGCCGCCCCAATGCCTATATCGTCGGCTCGGAAGGCTCCGGCGCCGTGGTGGTGGGCCTGCGCTACGGCGAGGGCACGCTCTACTACAAGGGCGGCGGCTCGATGAAGGTCTACTGGCAGGGTCCCTCGGTGGGCTGGGACTTCGGCGGCAACGCCTCCAAGGTCTTCACCCTGGTCTACAACCTGCACTGGACCAAGGATCTGTTCCAGCGCTTCCCCGGCGTCGACGGCAGCCTCTACCTGGTGGCCGGCGTCGGCCTCAACTACCAGCGCGCCAACGGCATCACGCTGGCGCCGATCCGCACCGGTGTGGGCCTGCGCGCGGGGGCCAGCGTCGGCTACCTGAGTTACACCGAAAAGAAGACCTGGATACCGTTCTAACGTCCTGTTCAAGCACCGCGCCATCCTTGGCCCGGACTGCTGAAACAAGCGGGTTCGGCTTATAGGTCGTGTAGCGCCGCCTTGCAGCGGTGCAGCAGTTCGTCGATGTCGGCCGGGTCGTGATAGATGCCGAAGCCCAGGCGCAGGCGGTCCTCGCGGTGGTCCACGATCACGTTGTGCGCCTGCAGCTGGCTGTAGCAGTCGGCGGCGCGCGGATGGCGGAAGCACAGGAAGTTGCCGCGCGGCTGGCCGGCCGCCGGCAGCAGCCGCGCCGGCGACAGCGCGTCGAGTCCGATAGGGCTCAGACCTTTGAGAAAGCGTTCCTGCAGCGCCGCCACATGGGTATGGATCAGCGCCGGCGTCAGCCGGTGCGCGTCGAGCCAGTCCATCACCGCGTTGAAGCGGTACAGGCCGCTCGGATCGAAGGTCGCACCCATGAAGCGCAGGCCGCCGGCAGCATAGGGAATCTCCGCCGCGCCTTCGCTGAGTGCGCCGAAGCCGGCGAACCAGCCGGTGTCCACCGGCCGTTCGCCATAGCCTGGCGGGCAGTGCATGAATACCGCGCCTTCGCCGGCCATGGCGTACTTGTAGCCGCCGGCGAGGTAGAAAGCGCGCGCCGCCACCGCCGACAGGTCGGTGGGCAGGGCCATGAAGCCGTGATAGCCATCGATCACCACCAGGGTCTGCGGCTCGCGCACCGCCGCGAGCAGCGCGGCCAGGTCGCGCACCACGAAGCCGCTGTTGTAGAAGCACTGGCTGAAGTACACCAGGTCGTGCCCGCCGCAGGTCGCCGCCGCGGCGAAGCGCGTCGCGAAGGTTTCGCAGGGCTCGACCGCGACCAGCTCGAGCTGTGCCAGCCCGGCCTGCTCCAGGCGCCGCAGCTGGCGCGAGAAACTGTGGAATTCGCCGTCGGTGCTGAGCACCCGCGCCGGCCGCCGTTCGACGCAGGACAGCAGGCGCAGCAGCAGCTCGTGGGTGTTGCCGGCGAAGCAGACACTGTCCGCCGCCGGCAGGCCGAGGCGCCGGGCGACGTGGGCCTGCGCCCGCGGCAGGATTTCGCCGAATACCAGGTCCCATTTGCCGTCGATCAGCTCGGCGGCGGCTTCGCGCGCCTGCTGCTGCGCCGCGGAGCCCCCGTCGGGCCAGGGGTGATGGCTGTGCGCCGCCGCGTGCAGCCAGGACCCGGCGCCGAGGAAGCGCGAAAAATGGTGCTTGTAGGAAGTGCTCATGGTGTCGGCAGGCCCTACGGATGGACGAGGATGGCGACAATTTATACGCTCCGCAGGCGGCAGGTGAACACGAGGAGATTCGCACGATGAACTGGACGGTATTGGCCAAGACGGCGGGGCTGCTGGTCTGCTCCAACCTGTTCATGACCTTCGCCTGGTATGCCCACCTGAAGAACCTCAAGGACAAGCCCTGGCTGCTCGCCGCATTCGCTTCCTGGGGCATCGCCCTGTTCGAGTACCTGCTGCAGGTGCCGGCCAACCGCATCGGCTATACCAGCCTGTCGCTGGGCCAGCTGAAGATCCTGCAGGAGGTCATCACTCTTGCGGTGTTCGCGCCGTTCGCGCTGTTCTACATGGGCCAGCCGCTCAAGCTCGACTACCTGTGGGCCGCCTTTTGCATGATGGGCGCGGTGTACTTCATCTTCCGCTAAGCCGGCATGAGCGCTCCCGCCACCCATACCATCCGCCTGGCCACCGTCGCCGACGCCGCGGCGGTCGCCGCAATCTACGCGCCGTACGTGCGCGACACCGCCATTTCCTTCGAGACCGAGCCGCCCGACGCGGCGGAGATGGGGCGCCGCATCGCCACCGTCGGCGAGCGCTACCCCTGGCTGGTCGCGGCCGACGCGGCCGGCCTGCTCGGCTACGTCTATGCCGGCGAGCATCGTGTCCGCGCCGCCTACCGCTGGGATGCCGACGTCGCCGTCTACCTTGAGCCGCGCGCCCACCGTCGCGGCATCGGCAGCGCGCTGTACCGGCAGCTGTTCGCGCTGCTGCGGGCCCAGGGATACGTCAATGCCTACGCCGGCATCAGCCTGCCCAATGCGGCCAGCGTCGGATTGCACGAGGCGCTGGGCTTCGAGCCGGTCGGGGTCTATCGCGGGGTCGGCCACAAGCATGGCGCCTGGCATGACGTCGGCTGGTGGGGGCTGCGGCTGCAGCCGCAGCCAGCGCAGCCGGCCGAACCGGTGCCGCTACCGCGGCTGGACCGCGCCGCCATGGCCCGGGCGATGGCTGCGGCGTGAGCGCGTGGCTGCAACACGAGATCGTCACCACCACGCGCGGCCGCGGCTTCCATGAGCTGACCGCGCAGGTGGCGCAGCTGGTGCAGGCCAGCGGCCTGCGCACCGGCCTGTGCCACCTTTTCCTGCGCCACACCAGTGCCTCGCTGTGCATCAGCGAGAATGCCGACCCGGAAGTGCTGCGCGACCTGGAGCGCTTCGCCCAGCGCCTGGCCCCGGACGGCGACGCGCTGTTCCGGCACGATGCCGAGGGTCCCGACGACATGCCGGCGCACGTGCGCAACCTGTTCGCCGGCTATGATCTGACCGTGCCGATCCGCGCCGGGCGACTCGCCCTCGGCACCTGGCAGGGCGTGTTCCTGTGGGAGCACCGCATCGCGGGACACCGCCGCGAGGTGGTGGTGACGCTCTCCGGCGAAAGCTAGAACAGTCGCCGCCAGCGCAGCAGCAGCAGGGTGCCGGCCGCGACGAAGGCCATCAGCAGGCACACCTTCCAGAAGCCTTCCGGGTCCTGTAGCCAGGGCAGGCCGGCCACGTTCATGCCGAACATGCCGGTGATCAGGGTGATCGGCAGCATCACCGCGGTGACGATGGACAGCAGGTAGAGGTTGCGGTTGGTGGCCTCGTTGAGCCGGCCGGCGATCTCTTCCTGCAGCAGCCGGGCGCGTTCCTGCACCAGCTCTAGGTCCTGGGCCACCGCATCGAGCCGCTCGATCGCCAGGCGCAGCTGCGCCGCGTCGCTCTCGCACCAGCCAGGCAGGCGGGCGCGGGCGTGGAGCAGGGCCTGGCGGTTGGCCCCAACCAGGCGCCGCAGCCGCACCAGGATGCGCCGCACCCGTCCCAGCTCCTTACCCTCGTCGGCGACGCGGCCCTGCAGGATGCGGTCCTCGACCTCCTCCACCGTTTCGTTGAGGTCGCTCACCGCGCTGCTGAAGGTCTCGGCCATGTGCTGCACCAGATGCGACAGCCATTGCAGGGTCGAGGCGATCACCTCGCCGCCGCGCAGCTCGCGGCGCAGGCGGTCGGAGGACTGCAGGGGATGGCGACGGCCGCTGATGATCAGGTTTTCGCCGATGTACAGGCGCAGCACGCCGAAACCTTCCGGGTCGGCTTCGAAGTCGTGATGCAGGTCGCCGAGCACGCCGACCAGGCCGTTGCCCAGCGGCTCCAGGCGGATGCGCGGGTCGGAGTCCAGCAGCAGCTCGCGCGCTTGCTCCGGGATCTGTGCGCATTGCGCGATCCAGCGGTCGGCGCGGGTGTCGACGAAGTTGAAGTGCAGCCACAGGCCGTGCCGGCCGGGATCGGGGAAGGTGTCGGGGGCGGCGTCGACGTTCCACTGCACGTCCTCGGCCGGGCCGTCCGCCTGGAGGCGGAAGCCGCAGATCATGCCGCCGGTATCAGCGATCTCGAACATGCCCATCCGTATTCCTTCCACGCGGCCGCCGCCGCGCGCTGGGCGGCATCATAGGCCCGCGGCCAACCGGATCGCCAGAACTATTTCGGCGGCAGTAACCGGATTGTCATCTGCCGCCGGCCCGCTCAGGCGAACAGGGCGGCGAAACGATCGGCAGGCACCGCCGCGCTGTAAAGGAAGCCCTGTGCTTCGTCGCAGCCGCGCAGGTTGAGATAGTGCTTCTGCGCGTCGTTCTCCACGCCCTCGGCGATGACGCGGATGTTGAGGCTGTGGGCCATGGCGATAATGGCATTGATCACCGCCGCGTCGGTGCTGTCGGTAGCCAGGTCGCGCACGAAGCTGTGGTCGATTTTGATCTTGTCGATCGGGAAGCGCGTCAGGTAGGACAGGCTGGAATAGCCGGTGCCGAAGTCGTCGATCGCCACGGTGACGCCCAGCGCGCGCAGGCGCCGCAGCACCGCCGCGTTCTCGTCCGGGTTGTCCATCAGCAGACTCTCGGTGATTTCCAGCTCCAGATGCTCCGGCCGCAGGCCGCTGTCGGACAGGGCCTGCTGCACCACGCCGACCAGGTCGGGCTGGCGGAACTGGCGCGGCGACACGTTCACCGCCAGTACCAGGGGTCGGCCGATGCTGCGCTGCATGCGGGCGCAGTCGAGGCAGGCGTTGCGCAGCACCCAGTCGCCCAGGCTCAGGATCTGGCCGGTCTCCTCGGCGATGGCGACGAAGCGGCCGGGCGAGATATCGCCATGCTCGGGATGGTGCCAGCGCAGCAGCGCTTCCATGCCGATGACGCGCCCGGTCCTGAGCGAGACCTGCGGCTGGTAATGGATGCTCAGCTCGCCCTGCTCCATGGCCCGGCGCAGGGCGAAGCCCAAGGCCAGCTTTTCGCGCGTCTCTTCCAGCATGCTGCCGCTGAACCACTGCATGTTGCCGCGGCCGGAAGCCTTGGCGTGGTACATGGCGACGTCGGCGTACTTGAGCAGGCTGGTGGTGTCGGCGCCGTCGGCCGGGTAGAGGCAGCCGCCGATGCTGGGTGTGATCACCAGCTCGTGGCCGTCCACCGTCACCGGCGTGGCCACCGCCTGGGCGATCTTGTCCAGCACCGGCTGCAGCTCGTAGGTGGTGCCGACTTCGCTGAGCACCACCACGAATTCGTCGCCGCCGAGGCGGGCCACCGTGTCGACGTCGCGCACGCAGGCCTGCAGCTGCCGCGACACCGCCAGCAGCAGGCCGTCGCCGACCAGGTGGCCGAGCGTGTCGTTGATCCGCTTGAAATGATCCAAATCGAGCAGCAGCAGGGCGACGCGGTTGCCGCTGCGGCGCGCCAGGCGCATCGCCATCTCGAGCCGATCGAGCAGCAGGGTGCGGTTGGGCAGGCCGGTAAGCGCATCGTGGTGGGCGTTGTGGCGGATCTGCGCCTCGGCCTCGCGGCGCCGCCGCATCATGTCGTTGAACACCGCGGCGAGCTCGCCCAGCTCGTCGCCGCCGCGCACCTCGATACGGCTGTCCAGGTCGCCCGCACTGACCCGCAACGCGCCGGTGCGCAGCCGCTCGATGCCGGCGCGGATGCCGCCGGTGACCCACCACGACAGCACCAGGCCGATCGCCAGCAGTCCCAGGCCCGACAACAGCACCAGGGCGGTCAGCAGGCGCTGCACCAGGTGCGCGCCTTCGCCGAAGCTGACCGAAAAGGCCTCTTCCAGGCGGGTCAGCTCGGCATTGATCCGGTCGAGACGCTGCAGCAGTTCCTCCTGCCGCGCCGGCGATTCCCCGGCGACGATGGCGGCGCGGATGGTGCGGGCATGCTGGTCCAGCTCCAGCAGGTAGCTGTCGGCCTTCGCCCAGATGCCGATGGCCTCGGCGAAGAAGCGCATGTGACCGTAGCGGCGGTACAGGTCGATCATGCCGGGCACGTCCTCCGGCGCGTTGCCGCCGCGGAGCAGGCCGCGCACGGCGGCGTCACGGTCGTAGTCGGGCTTGTCCATCTCCAGCCGGGCTTCGCGGTCGCCCAGCGGTAGGGTCATCGACTGCTCGTACAGGGCGTAGTCGCGCGAATCGCGGCTCTGCAGATATCGTACCAGGTGGTAGGCGGCGTCCTTCTGCCCTTTTGACCACAGGCCCTCGCCCTGCACGTAGGCGCGCACGCTGGCGTTCAGCTCCAGCGCCGACTGCATCAGGAGCATCAGCACACCGAAGGCCAGCGTGAACGAGGCCACTACCGCCGCCAGCTTGAACGGGATCGGCAGGGTGCTGAGGCGGCGCGCCAGGGCCTGGTGCAGGCCGTGGTGCAGGCGCGGCCAGGCGGCCAGCCGCGGTGCCGGCGACTCAGCCGGCATGGCGCGCGCGGCGCAGCGGGAACTCCAGCGCGGTGCGCAGCGGTGGCAGGCCGCGCCGCTCTGCCAGCAGGTGATCGATCTCGGCGGCGCGCAGCGCCGGACTGAAATAGAAGCCCTGGATCGTGTCGCAGCCGTTGGCGCCGAGGAAGTCGAGTTGCTCGCGCGTCTCTACGCCTTCGGCCACGGTCTTCAGGTCCAGCGACTGTGCCATGGCGATGATGGCGCGGGCGATGGAGGCCGCATCCTGGCTGTGCGGCAGGTCGACCGTGAAGGACTGGTCGATCTTCAGCGTGTCGATCGGAAAGCGCTTGAGGTAGCTCAGGCTCGAATAGCCGGTGCCGAAGTCGTCCATCGCCAGCGACACGCCGATGGACTTCAGCTCGCGCAAGGTGTCGATCACCGCGTCGGCGTTGTAGAGCAGGGTGCTTTCGGTCAGCTCCAGCTCCAGGCAATGCGGATCGATGTCGAACTCGTCGAGGGCGCGGCGCACCAGGCGCGGGATGTCCTGGTGGTGGAACTGCCGCGGCGAGACGTTCACCGCCATGCACAGGTCGCGGTAGCCGCGATCGCGCCACTGGCGCAGCTGGCGGCAGGCCTGGCGCAGCACCCACTCGCCCAGCGGGAGGATCAGGCCGGTGTCCCCGGCCAGCGGGATGAAGCTGGCCTGGGAAACGGCGCCGAACTCCGGATGCTGCCAGCGCAACAGGGCTTCGACGCCGATGATGCCGCCCTCGCGCAGACCGACCTGCGGCTGGTAACGCAGCTCGAAGCCCTCGCGCTCGATCGAGCCGCGCATGGCGCGTTCCAGCCGCACCCGTTCGTCGGTGCGGATGCTCATCTCGCGCGCATAGCGCTGCACGCCGTTGCGGCCGCGGTCCTTGGCCCGGTACATGGCGACGTCGGCGTGCTTGAGCAGCAATTCGGCGCTGTGGCCGTCCTGCGGAAACACGCTGACGCCGATGCTGGCGGTGACGTGCAGGCTCTGGCCGCCGGTCTGCAGCGGCTGCGCCAGCGCCTGCAGGATGTCCTGTGCCACCGCCATCGCGCCCTCGGCGTCGGCGACGTTCTGCAGCACCACCACGAACTCGTCCCCGCCCAGGCGTGCCACCGTGTCGCCGCCGCGCACGGTCTGCGTCAGGCGCGCGGCGACCGCCTTGAGCAGCTCGTCGCCGTGGCTGTGGCCGTAGCTGTCGTTGATGAACTTGAAGCCATCGAGGTCGAGGAACAGCACCGCCACCGCCTGCTCGGCGCGGCGGGCGTAGGCCAGGGCCTGGGCGATGCGGTCACTGAGCAGGTTGCGGTTGGGCAAGCCGGTGAGCACGTCATGGTTGACCATGCGGGTCATTTCCGCCTCGTGGCTCTTGCGCTCGGTGATGTCGCTGGAGATGCCGTCCAGGCGCAGCGCCCGGCCGTCGCCATCCAGCACCGCGTGGGCGCGGTCTTCCAGCCAGCGCACTTCGCCGCCGGGGCGGACGATGCGGTACTGCAGGGTCGAGGGGCCGCAGCGCGTCACGGCGCTGAGCCATTCCAGCACCAGCGCCTGGTCCTGCGGGTGCACCGCGGCCAGCCACAGCGCCTTGTCGGCCATGAAGTCCGACACCGGGCGGGCGTAGACACGCTCGGCCGCGGCATTGAGGTACAGCACCTGGCCGTCGGCCGCGGAGGCCGACCAGACCACGTTGTCGATCGAGCCCAGGATGCCGGACAAGGTCTGCTCGGCCTGACGCAGCTCCCGCACCCGCCGCTCCAGTGCAGTGTTGGCTTCGGTCAACTCGTGGCGCGCCTGGCGCAGGCCTTCGCGGGCGCCGTCCAGTCCCGCCGCGGCCTTGCCGAACTCGGTCTGCAGGATGTTGAAGGACTGCGCCATCTCGCCGACCTCGTCGCGGGCATAGACCCGCACCGGAGCGGCGTCGAGTCGCACCGGCGCCGCGTCCAGCTCGCCGCGTCCGAGCGCCTGCATCGCCTGCGAGAAGTCGGCCACCGCGCCGGTGGCCAGGCGCCGCGCCGCGGCCGAAACCTCGCGCGCGGAATGGCCGATCATGCCGGGCAGCACCAGCGCCACGGTGATCGACAGCATCGCCACCGCCACGAAGATGTCGGAGAGCGCGGTGAGCAGGGGGCTGTGGCCCTGCGGCAGGTTGTTGACCGCCAGCAGATAGCCGGTGCCGTCGAGGATCAGCACCAGCAGCATCGCCGCGGTGAGCTTGAGCTGCAGGCCGTGGGCGATGCCGGGCTGGCCGGCGCGGCGCCGGTCGCTGTAGACGCGCCAGGCATAGAGCGCCGAGCCGGCGTAGGCGAAGGCCAGGCCGGTGACCACGGTAGGCAGGCCGAACTGCTCGAAGCCGAACAGCGCCGAGACGCCCCAGGCCATCGCCGCCAGCAGGCCCAGCACCACGGTGCCGCGCGGCGCGCGGTAGGGCCGCGGCAGCGCCGGCGCATCGCGGCGCAGCAGCCACACCGCGACGCTGGGCAGGGCGATGCCGATCAGATAGGTGAAGTTCGCCGCGGCGATCAGCCACACCGGGTCGCCGATGAGCAGGAACAGGATCGCCATGGCGGCGGTGAGCAGGGTCGCGGCCCACGGCGCGTCGCTGGGCAGGCGCCGCGCCAGCAGGCGCGGCAGCAGGCCGTCCTCGGCCAGCTGCGCCAGAGTGCGGGCGGCTCCGGCCAGTGGCTGCAGAGTGCCGGAGAACATGCTGAACACCATGAACCAGATCGCCGCCGCCTTGCCGGCCTGGCCGAGCAGCGGCGCGAAGGTCGGACCCAGCACCAGGGCCAGGTCCTGGCCCAGCGGCCCGGCGCCGAGGGTGCCGAGCCAGACCGGCGGAAGTACCATGAAGTACAAGCCGGCCAGCAGGCCGCTGGCCAGCATGGCGCGCGGCACGTTGCGTTTGGGATCGATGGTTTCGCCGACGTGGCAGGCCGCCGCCTCGAAGGCCGGCGCGGCGAAGCCGACCAGGTACAGGCCCGCCATCAGGCTGGTGAACTGGCCGAATAAGCCGGAAAACGGCGTGGTCAGCTCGAAGTGACTGGCCACACGCCAGTCGACGTCGCCATGCAGCACCGGGATCAGGCCGGAGGCAAAGGCCATCAGCGCCGCGAGCGTCGCCACCGGAATGGCGAGCCGGCTGACCCACTGGATGCCGGCGAGATTGATCGCGGTGAGCAGCAGCACAATGGCGCTGGCCAGCACCGGCACCGGGATGCCGGGCAAGTACCACTGGTTCAGGGCGGAGGCGGACAGGATCGCGGTGAGGCCGCAGGTGGGCACCCAGCCCCACCAGTAGCAGACGCCGGTGAGGTTGGCCAGCACCGCGCTGTACGGACGGAACGCCTCGGCGCAGCTGGCGGCGATGCCGCCGACCCGGTTGGGATACATCAGCACCAGCTCGGTCCAGCCCGGCGCGGCAGCCCAGGACAGCAGCAGGCCGAGGATCAGCAGCGGGATGGCGGCGCTGCCCTGGCCGAGGATGTCGCCCTGGCCGATGAACAGCGCGGCGATGAGGAACAGGCTCTGGTTGCTGCCGCCCATGGCGATGGCGGTGGTGCCGTACCAGCCGAGCCGGCGAGGGTGCGCCAGCGCCTCTTCGGCCGCGACGATTTTCGTGTCAGCGCCTGTCGAAACCGGGGCCGCCACGGATGCCTGGAGTGCCGCCTGATCCATTTCCACATTTCCCTCTGCAGAGCAGGGGTACTATCCGTTGCCCGGTGCGGCGGCGGCCATGGAGTTTTTTTCCCGGTTGCTACCCTTCACCGGTGAAAATGGCTACGCCTGTCGGCTGCCGGTCCGGTGGCGGCGATCCTGGCCGAAATACGCGTCCGACTGGCGCCGTTGCACCTGCTCCAGCGCCAGGCCGGTGACGAGGCCGTTGACCGCCGCGCTGAGCCGGCCGTAAGGCGTGGCCTGCTCGACCCGGCCGTGACGGCGCACCCACAGGCCGTCCTGCCGAGATTCCAGGCCGATCTGGCCCAGGCGGTACAGTTCCTCGATGCCGCTGGCGAGATCGCTGGAGCGCAGGCGGATGTCCTGCCAGTACCCGGCCAGCACGCGCAACGGCACGGCGCCGTGCGGTGCCACCTGGTACCGCTCGAGCACGGCGCTGAGGGCGGCGGAGATCAGCTTGAGATCGACTTTCATGGCGGCGGTTATGGGTCTGGCGGAGCGGCGCTCCGGTGCGCTGAAGTTACCGCCGCGGCTCTGTGACGCAACGCCGTGGCTGTCGTAAAAACTTACAGCGGCGATGCCCGGCCGGCCGAGCCCGACGACCGGCAGCGCACCTGAACCTGGTGTCCGCAGCATCCATCGCCGCTACACTGCGCGTCGACGCATCCACCTGGAGGGGCCGTGTTCAAGGAGTACGCCGATTACGACGCCACCGGTCTCGCCGGCCTGGTCGCCCGCCGCGAGGTCAGCGCCGCCGAGCTGCTGGAGGCGGCCGTCGCCCGCTGCGAGGCAGTCAACCCGCGCCTCAACGCCGTCAACATCCCGATGCT
Organism: uncultured Nevskia sp.; assembly: GCA_964458725.1. Taxonomy (GTDB): domain Bacteria; phylum Pseudomonadota; class Gammaproteobacteria; order Nevskiales; family Nevskiaceae; genus Nevskia. Next base: position 15,110 of record CAYWPB010000054.1, read on the forward strand.
GGAGATCGGCCGCGCCCGCGCGCAGGAGCCGCCGGAGGGCCCCTTCGCCGGCGTGCCGTTCCTGATCAAGGACATCGCCCAGGACTACGCCGGCGTCCCCAGCACCTCGGGCAGCCGCGCCCTGCGCAACTGGGTGCCGCCGGTGCATGCCGAGATCGTGCGACGCTTCCTCCGCGCCGGCCTGGTGATCTTCGGCAAGACCGCCACGCCGGAGCTGGCGCTCAAAGGCCTCACCGAGACCGCGCTGTGGGGCGCCACGCGCAATCCCTGGGATACGGAGCGCTCGCCCGGCGGTTCCTCCGGCGGCGCGGCCGCGGCGGTCGCCGCCGGCATCGTGCCGATGGCCGGCGCCTCCGACGGCGGCGGCTCGATACGCATCCCCGCGGCCTATTGCGGGCTGTTCGGCCTGCGTCCCT
>CAYWPB010000055.1:0-15081 GCA_964458725.1 uncultured Nevskia sp.
GCAGGGCCTGCGCCTGGCCGCGCCCAGCTTCGATCCGGAACTGGGAGCGTGGCTGCGCGCGGTGCGGGCCGGCGCCACGGTGCTGGCCTATCGTGGCCAGGAGCCGCTGGCGGACGCGCCGGGCTGGCGGCTGCTGTTCGAGCCCGCGCCCGGCCAGGCCTTTCCCGACTGGTCGCCTGGACAGCTGGTGGAGTTGCAAATCGAAACGGACGGCACTGCGTCGTCCACCTGCGCGCGTGCCGCCGACGGCGGCGTGCAGGTCTGGCTGCACCGCGCGGCGGAGCGCTTCGAGCCGCGCTCCGGCGCGTCCTGCGACGAGGCCCTGGCGGAGGTGGCAACGGGCGAGAGCCTGGTAACGGAGGGAGCCGCGCTGCTGTCGCAGTACCGGTAGGCGGGGTCAGCTTTCGGCTTGTGCTGACGTAATGGTGACCGCATGCGCCACAAAGCGGAAGTGGAAGACAAATCCGGTGAGGCGTCTACTGTGTTTTGCCGAGCAGGGCCCGGACTTCCATCAATGCGAAGCCGAGCAGATTCAAACCTCTCCATACAAAGGGATTAGACGCTTCCGGTGCATCTGCGGCTAGGCCAATACCCCATATCGAATCTACCGGGCTGGCCTCTACCAGAACTCTATTGCCAGTGGCGAGCAGGAACGCTCCCAGCTCATCGTTCTGGCCAAATTTCATGTGATTGGCGGCCACGACGATCTGCCAGCGGTGGTCGAGCCATCGCTGTTCGTCGAAGCCCCGCACACGGCGCCCCAGCGCCTTGGCCTTGCCTGGATCGTCCGCCTGAAGGATTTTCTCGCGGCACTCCAGGTCGCCAAACAACTCAGCCTTGCGCGCCATCATGAAATGCTCGGCCGTGGCATAGCGCCGCCCTTCGTGCTCGAAGGGCGCAGCAAACCACTGGCTGAAGCATGACTTCGCCACGGCGCCACTGGCCGAGGGCCGGTGCCCCCAGAAGTACAGGTATTTGACCTGGGCGCCCCGCTGCAGGGCTGCTATCAATTCATCGCGCGATTTCATGGACTGCTCCGCACCGAGTCGACCTCAAATGGCCTCGATCCAAGCACAAATCACTGCCTGAGGCGGAAGCTCTCCAGAGGCTCCCTCATCGATATCCATTCGGTAGGGACCTGCACTTCAGGATCGGCCGCAACGATGCCACCGACGATCGCGCAGGTCGTATCCCGATCTCCAAGCCCTGAAACGGTCGTCCACAGCGCTTCCTCGAATCGTCGCAGGTGCCGCGCCGTGCACCAGAGCGCAAAGGGCACCGTATCGTGCGAAACCACCTGGGTTCCGTTTCCGAGCGCCGACACGGCCGTTCTGACGTCGTAGTGCAAGGGCAACTTCGCAGCCTTCTGAATGCACTCGCGCGTAAAGCTTGCCGGAGTAGCTCTCAGCACCGCCTCGAACATTGTCGCGGGCTCTGTCACTCCACGCGCAGTGCACGCCGACGCTATCGCCACGGCTATAGCTCCTGCCTGCCCTTCAACATGGGCGTGAGTCACCTCGGCGGAACGGCGAGCCTCCAGCACCACGCGCTGCTCGTCGTCGCAAAAATACGCGCCGATCGGTGCAGAACGCATAGCCCCGCCGTTGCCCATGGAGCCGGCTCCGCCGAATGCGCTCGACGAAACGTCACGCCACGGCTCGCCCTTGTGAATACGGGCGAGAATGCCGTGAGCAGTGGCGCCATAGCCGCGCTCGCGGTCGAGCCAGTACCTGGCGGCGAACAATCCGGCCAATCGATCCTGGTCAATGCTGCCCGACTCCAGCAGTACATCGACGATGGAAATCGCCATGATCGAATCGTCGGTGAGCGGCCAGGGGCCAGCCGGAATCGCCCGCTCCGCAATCAATTGCTCCGCCAGACGGTTGAAGAAGCGATCGCCGAAGGCATCACCCACTGTAAGACCAAGCAACGATCTTTCGGCGCGGCGCTTCCGCGCTGCCTTGTCAGCATTCATATATTTCGCTCGTGCTGGAGAAGGTCGCTTCTTGACTTTGCGTAATAATAACACATAATAAGCGTATGAGCTACACATACAAATATCCCCATTACGCCATCACCACTGACATCGTGGTGTTTACCATCCGCGAAGCGACGTTGCAGGCGCTCCTGATCAAGCGCGGGGCGGCGCCATTCAAGGGACGTTGGGCTCTGCCAGGCGGTTTCCTGAAGCCGGACGAGGATCTGGAAGCTTGCGCAAGGCGCGAACTGGAAGAGGAGACCGGTGTCTCCGGGTTCTACCTTGAACAGCTGTACACCTTTGGCGCCCTCAAGCGCGACCCGCGCGAGCGGGTCATCACCGTCGCCTACTTCGCCCTGATCCGCTCCGACGCGGTGACGCTGCAGGCGGCCTCGGATGCCGCTGCGGCCGCGTGGGCTCGGGTCGATGAACTGCCGGCCCTGGCCTTCGACCATGAGCAGATTATCGCCGCGGCCCGCCAGCGGCTCGCGGCGAAGCTGGAATACTCCACGCTCGCGTTCCAGTTCCTACCGGAGCGCTTCACCATGCGCGAGCTGCACACGGTTTACGAAACGGTGCTGGGTACGGAGCTTGATCGGCGCAACTTCTACAAGAAGATGCTGGGTTCCGGCGAATTGCTGGAAACCGCGGAGTCGCGCCTGGAAGGCGCGCACCGGCCTGCAGCCGTATACCGCATGCGCCATCCCGGAGAGGTCAGGATCACGCGCTAATGCGCGAATCCCACCACGGCCTTTCGCCCAATAACGAAAAGAACCACACAAGAATGGACCGACAACAACCCCGCGGCGGATCACCGCTGCCCACCGAACCCTATCTCACCCAATCCCGCTGCTGGCCGGCCGCGGGGCGCCACATCATGGCCTCCTTTGACGAATCTTCGGTCGTCGTCTACCAGGCCTACCGTCCTTCCATCGGCCTCCATGCTGCCCGCCATGGCAGCTTCGGCGGCCCGGATTTCAGCTTCAATCGCATGAGCTGGATCAAGCCGAACTTCCTTTGGATGATGTACCGGTCGGGATGGGGCACGAAGGAAGGGCAAAGCGTGATCCTGGCCTTGCGCCTGCAGCGCAGCTTCTTCGATTCGATCCTGGCCGCCGCCGTGCCCTCTTCGTTCGACGCCTCCAAGTTCCCAGGCCGGGAGCAATGGCAAAGCGCCGTGTCAGCGTCCGAAGTCCGTCTGCAGTGGGACCCGGACCACGATCCTGACGGCCGCCCCCAGCAGCGCCGCGCCGTGCAACTCGGGCTTCGCGGCGAGACACTCGCAGCCTTCGCGGGCCCCGAATTGCTGGAGGTGACTGACATATCTGCCTTCGTGACAGACCAGCACGCACACGTGCGCGCCAACGATCTGCAGCGGTTGGAGGTGCCACTGGAACGGGTTTACGTTCCCTCCGATCCGGCTATCGCCCGCCACATCGGGCTGGAGATGCCATGATCCACGGCCATGCATCCTTAGGGCTAAGCAGATCAGAGCGCATAGCGGGCGGCCTAATCGGCCTGCTGGTCGGCGACGCCCTCGGCGTCCCCTACGAATTCCACCCCGCGTCCGCCCTGCCACCCGCGCCGCAGATCGAGATGACGCCACCGTCCGGTTTCTCGCGCAGCCATCCTCACGTCAAGCCCGGCACCTGGTCGGATGATGGCGCGCAGGCGCTGTGCCTGCTGGCCTCGCTGCTGCACGGGGACTACCTCGATCTCGACGACTTTGGGCGCCGTCTGCTCAATTGGCACGACTTGGGCTACCTCGCCGTCGGCGGCCATGTCTTCGACGTAGGCATTACCACCAGCCTAGCCCTGCAACGGCTGCGCGCCGGCAAACAAGCCACCCACAGCGGCCTGTCAGAGGAAAGCGCCAACGGCAACGGCTCGCTGATGCGGGTGCTGCCGCTGGCCCTGTGGCACCGCGGGCCCGATGCGGATCTGGTGCTTTACGCGCGCCATTCGTCGCTGCCAACCCATGCCCATCTCCGCGCACAGCTTTGCTGCGCGCTGTACTGCCTCTGGGCGCGGCGCATCCTGGAGGAGGCGGTCGATCCCTGGGATGCGGCAGTCGAGGCCCTGCAAGGAATATTCGCTCGCGGCACGCCCGAGCGCGCCGAGCTGGATGGCCCCATCCTTTGCTATCAGTTGTGCGGCGGCAGCGGCTATGTGGTCGATAGCCTGCATTCCGCCCGCTGGGCGGTGCGGCAGGGTGGCTATGAAGACGCGGTGAAAGCAGCGATCGGCCTCGGCAACGACACCGATACCACGGCCTGCATCGCCGGAGGCATTGCCGGGCTGCTGCATGGCGCGCAGGATATTCCGCAGCGCTGGCGCGATGCATTGCGCGATTATGATGTAGCGCGCGAGATGCTCGAGCGCTTGTTGCGCAACGGCTGATTTACGGGGGCTGGTCTAGCGCAGCACAAGATTCAGCCGCGTCTGCGCCATACCGATGGTGGCCGTGACTCCGGCATTGAACTCGAGATAGTCCTCTTCCATACCGTCGCCGAAGATCAGTCCGCCGGCCGGCATTCGCGACACCAGCTCGAGATGCTTGCCGCCCGGAATCACGCCGCTCACCAATGCGGTATGCGTCGTGAGGCTAGGCCAGGGCTCGCGGACGTTAAACACCAGGCGATCGGTATCCCAGGGCAGCGGCTCTGGCGCCGGGATTGCAATTTCCGGATTCAGCGCCCGTACGATGCCGGTCGCGCCGGCGTACACCGAGCGCAGCCAGCCGGTCGAGCCAACCCCGGTGGATACGATGACGCCCGATGAGGACTGCTCTTCGCTCTGCGCTAGGTCGGAGATTCGATAGCGTGCGGAGGTGTGACTCCGAACGCCGACGAAGATGTCATTGACTGCTCGCAGCTGCTGGCCATCCGAGAGCTTCGCCTCGGCCATGGTTACGGTCTTGATCTCCGCGGCCTGCGTGAGCGTTCTCGCCAGCGCGGCGCGGAAGCCCTCCACCCGCACCGGCAGCAGGATGCCGTCGATGTTCGCTGGATCGGGATTCACTGCCAGCAATGGCTGGCCATCCAAGTACTTAGCCACATTGGCCACGAGCCCGTCTTGGCCGAGCGCCACCACCACGTCGGCGGACTCGAAGCGGTACTGCGTGAGGCGGGTACGATCGAACTCCTGGAATTGCAGGCTGGACGGGATCGCCGCCGTCACCGCCTTGCGCGCGACCTGGTAGGTCTCGTGCCGGGAGGCAATCGAGGCAAAATCCTGACCGGCCTGGGTGAGGTAGAACTCAGCCTGGGACCGGGTCTGGAAGCGCTGCACCAGCGCTTCCAGTTCGGTTTGCCGGGTGACCAGCACCAGTCGCTCGTAGGCCATGTGTCGTTCCTCAGGCCGTGGCGGGTGCCGGCATCGCGGGGGCGCGGTTCGCGCTCAGCCAGCCCGCCATCTGGGTCAGCATGTCGGGCGTGATGTTGAGCTGTCCAATGGCCGCCGGGTTGGCCGCCCATTGCTTCACCGCCATGGCGATCAGGGCCTGCGTCGGAATCCGCGCGTAGGGAGACAGCTTCAGCTCATCGGCCTGCGACGCGGCGCGCGCCTGGGTCAGGTCGTTCTCCGCCTCCTTGGCGACCAGCTCCTTGCGGCGCTCTTCGGATTCAATCTTGGTGTTGAGGTCCCTGCGCTTGAGCTCGTGCTCCTGCTCCAGGGCCGCCGCTCGACGTTGGTAGATGGCCTCATCCGCCCGGCGGTTGACGCTTTCCCGGTATTGGGCTTCCAGAGCCTTGTGTACTTCCGGCTTGGCCTTGACGCCGATGACGTACACCCCGTCGACCACGACGCCGAGCTCGGCCAGGGCTTCCTCGCCGCGCAGTTTCTGAGTCACGCTTTCGGCGAGAGCCTGTGCCCGGTCAAGCGTTTCCTCCAGGGTCCAGGTGCGGACGACTCCGCGCGCCCTGGCCTGCGCGGCATTCACGATGCGCTCGACCAGCTTGGCCGGATCCTCCGTGCGGTACTTCCCCGTGGCCGGATCGACGGTGAAGTCTAAGCGTCCGGCCGCGCGGGCCGGCTCGGTGATGCGGTAGGTCAGGGTGCCCTGGATCGCGATTTCCTGGTAGTCGCGGGTGGTCTCCGCAATCAGGAATGGCGCTACGGTCGCGACCGTGGGTACGCGCGCGACCGTGGTGCGCACGGGTAGATACAGGAAGGAAAGCCCGGCGCCCTCGCGAACCAGTCGGCCGTTGCGGAAAGCGAGGATGTGGGCGTTGGGATCACCTTTGTAGTAGCGGATCATGGCGCGGCTCCTTCTATGCGTTATGTGTACGCATACTGTATGCGTAATATGGACACTAAGTCAATCCCGGAAAGCCGGCGGCAGTGGAAACCGGGTGATTCACCTGGCGGGGCGCGCGGACGAAGCCGCTTGCAGCTAATTACTCAGGGAGATTAGGGCGTGTCCCGGCCGGACTGGACGGACGTCCGCTTCGGGCCGCATAGCAGACATCAGGTTTATTCCCCGAAAGCGGACGTTCATGAGCGACCGCAACGGTTTGGCAGCGACCTAAGTCCACAGACGGCGGCGTCCCAGCCCAAGCTCACCTGAAGTCGCAGGTGAGCGTCATCCCGTAGACCCGCGTCATCCCGGCGTAGGCGAACACGGTATCGCCCAGCTTCACCACCGAGTTGCGGTAGAACTCGTTGCCGAGATTGCGGCCGTAGACGCTGAGCGACCATTTGCGGTCCGGCGGGGTCAGGGCCAGGCGCACGTCGTAGACGCGGTGCGTTTCCATGGCGAACAGCGGATCGTGCTCCAGCGTCGCGTTGGTGCCGCCGGTGTAGGTGAAGCCGGCGCCGGGGGTGAGGTTGAGGTCGCGGTTGAGGGCGAAAGTGTAGTTGGCGAGCAGGGTCGCCTGCAGGCGCGGCGTGTAGTTGAAAGGCTGGCCGGCGAAATCGAAGTCGTCGCCCTGGTTGTCCTTGCCCCGGTACTCGATCACCTTGGTGCGCAGGTAGGAGCCGGCCGCATTGAGGAACAGCCGCGGCAGCGGCGTCCAGTTGGCGGACAGCTCGACGCCCTCGTCGAGCGATTTCGGCACGTTCTGCAGGTATTGCAGCGCGCCGAAGATCGGGTCCTTGAAATAGGTCAGCAGCTGCTTGTTGCGGTAGTTGTAGTGGAAGACCGAGAGATTGGCCTGCAGGCTGCGCTGTGGCGAGGCGTACTTGGCGCCCAGCTCGTAGGCGTCGAGCCGCTCCTGCACCACCGGCTGCAGGCTCTTCTGGTCCACCGAGAACACGGTGGGAAAGCTGCCGGCCTTGTAGCCGCGCGAGTACGAGGCGTAGAGCAGACTGTCCCGCGCCGGCGTCCAGCTCAGCACCGAGCGCCAGGACAGGTTGTGCTCGCCGAGCGAGTCGACGAACAGCCCGGCGTTGTTGCCGGCGTCGAGGCTGCCGCAGGCGCCTTGCGGCACCGTCGAGCTGCCGCCCTTGAGGAAGCTGGCGGCGGTGAAGAACGGGAAGGGGATGATCGAGTCGTTGTCGGCCAGCACGTAGGTGCAGCCGGCGTAATCCTGTTTCTCGCGCGTGTAGCGCAGGCCCAGGGTCAGCTTGAGCGGGTCGAGCAGCTGCCAGCTGCTGTCGGCAAAGGCGCTCTGCTCCTGCACCTGCGTGTCGCTTTTGGCCGCGCCCTTCTGGAAAAACAGCGGCTTGTCCAGCGGCGCGGTGTCGCCGTAGATGAGCACGTTGAGGCTGTTCTCCGCGCCCAGGCCTTCGTCCACCTCGTGGTGCTTGTCGTAGTTGGCGTTGACGCCGACCAGCCACTCGCCGCGGTCCCAGGCCTTGCCCGACAGGCGCAGCTCGCCCTGCCAGGTGCGGATGTACGCGAACAGCACCTGGTCGATGTCCTCCAGGTTCATGCCGCCCTGCGGCAGCGAGGAGCCGTCGGCGCGCATCTGCTGATAAGTGAACAGGCCGGTGAGGTTGGCCGTGTCGCCGAGGTCCCAGCTCGGCCGCAGCGAGGCCATCCAGAAGTTGTCGTGCAGGCCGTACTCGTATTCGGGATGCGGGTTCCAGTCGGCGAGCTGCGGATTGCGGTTGTTGGGAATCAGCGGATAGTTCGCCACCGAAGGATCGAGGAAGGCGCTGTTGAGGTCGAGGCCGGTGAGGTTCCGCAGCAGGCTGGTGAACTGCGGGTCCAGCGGCAGCTTGAACTGCGCCTGCCGCGCGATGGCGTAGGGCGCCTGCGGTTCGCTCTTGTCGGTCCAGCCGGACAGCGTGAAGCGCAGCTGGAAGCGGTCCGCGGCCTGCCAGTCGAGGATGCCGCGCGCCGCCTGCTTGTTGAGCCGGCCGAGGCGGTCGTCGGGCCGGGTGTTGCTGATCTGCCAGCCTTCCTGCGAAGTGGTGCTGCTGGCGGCGATGCGGCCGCGCAGCGAGTCGCCGAGCGGACCGCTGAGGTAGCCCTCGGCGTCGACGCGGCCGAAGCTGCCGTACGACACTTCGGCGCCGCTGGCGAAGCGCGGACCGGGCTTGTTGGCGATGGTGTTGACGGCGCCGGCGGTGGCGTTGCGGCCGTAGAGCGTGCCCTGCGGGCCGCGCAGCACCTCCACCCGGCGCAGGTCGAGATCCGGCCCTTTGCTCATGATCGGATAGGCCAGGCTCACCTCGTCGTTGTAGATGCCGACGGTGGAGGTGGTGGCGAAGCTGGAATCGGCGAAGCCCACGCCGCGCAGGGTGTAGGTCGGCGTGTCGAAGCCGGAGTCGGCGGCGGTGAAGCCGGGCACCAGCTTGCCGAGATCGCGCATGTCGTGGATGCCGACCGCGTCCAGCTCCTCGCCCTGGAAGCTGCTGAGCGCCATCGGCACCGCGTTGATCGCCTCGCTGCGCTTCTGCGCCGTCACCACCACCTGCTGCAGCTGGGTATCGTCCGCCGCGGCCGGCAGGCACAGGCTCAGGCCCAGCCCGGCGGCCGCCAGCAGACGCGGCTGTCCGCGGCGCAATGTTTTCGTCTTCATCCCTGGCCCGTGGCTGTCCGGGCGCGGCCTGGCGCACCCCTTGCCATCAATATGACGGGGAGCGGGGTGGCGGAAAAATACCTTTTTCTTGTTTGGTTATGTCCGCTTCGGGCGCCTCCACCCGAGGGCGGTTTGTTACGGGCCGAACTGCGGCTCGGTTCCAGTGTCCGAATCTTGGTAGGCGGGGGCGAACTGGCCTGTTCATTGCAGCGGCCTCCCGGACGGGATGGAGTGTGGCGGCATGGAAGCGCCTTTGATCTTCGTGGTGGACGACAATGCCGACGCCTGTGAGCTGGCGTCGTACCTGCTGGTTTCCTATGGCTGGCAGGTGCGTGCGTTCAGCGATGCCGGCAGCTGCATCGAGGCGGTCCTGCAGCAGGCGCCGGCCTGCATCCTCAGCGACCTCAATATGCCGGTCATGGACGGCCTCCAGCTGATCGAGACGCTGCTGGCCGCGGGCTTGCGCGTGCCGGTGGTGATCATGACCGCTTCTCCGGCCGATTCCGCCCCGGTGCTGCGGGTGGCGACCCGCGCCGCGGGCCTGATCGCCAAGCCTTACGAGTGTGAATTGCTGAACGAGCTGCTGACGCGGACGGTGGCGCAAGCGCGGGCCGCGATGCCGTCTCCGGCGCAGCCCGCGCATTAGCCGGAACTTTCGGCATCCCTTCAGTTCGTTCGTCCGCGGACCACTGTCAAGTGTCCGATATGATCGTGTGCGATGTATCCCGGCGCTCAGGCTTGGGAGCCCGTTCCGCTGGCCGCCGGATCGCGCCGGCCGCAACGCCGGTCGCCCGGGCAGTGCCCGACCCGGCCGCTTGGTGCCTCACCGAACAGATTTTTCCGGCGGCCGCGGTGATGGTGGTGTTTTTCGGGGAGACTCATCATGCGAGCATTCCTCTGTGCCACCCTCCTGACGGCCCTGGCGGCCATTTCCGCGCACGCGCAGGACGTCGACGAAGCGCCGGCGGGGCCGCCGTTGGATCACTCCACCCTCAGCGGCGACCGAGGGGAAACCGAACCGCTGGACCGCATGGCGGCGCAGCGGGCGCTGCAGGGCAACTACCACACCGAGGCGTTCAAGCTCAATGCGATCGCCGAGCTGGCGAAGCAGCGTCGGCTGTATCCCAGGCAGCTCGCCGGAGCCACACCGCCCCCCGGCATGCCGGTATGGCAATCGATCGGCCCGACCCGGGATCGCTATATCTACAACGACGTGACGCTCCATGTCGTCGACAGCGGGCGCGTGGCCAGCATCCTGGTTCATCCCAGCAATCCGGACACGGCCTACGTACTCACTTCCGGCGGCGGCCTGTGGAAAACCAGCCAGTTCACCCACACCAACCCGATCTGGACGCCCACCACCGACGCCCTGATCAGCACCAGCGGCGGCGCCGCCGCGCTGGGCCGGAATCCGAACACGATCTACCTGGGCATCGGCGACGCCTTCGATGTCGAGGGGCTGATCGCCGGCGTGGTGGTGACCTCCACCGACGGCGGCAACAGCTGGAGCCCGTTCGCCAACCTGGCCGGGGCTTCTTCGGTGCGCGACCTCAAGGTCGACACCGCCGCGGCGACCGACACGGTGCTGGTCGCCACCGATATCGGCGTGTTCCGCTCGACCGACGCCGGCGCCAGCTTCAGCCAGGTGCTGGGCTTGCCGGCCTGGAGCCTGGCGCAGACCAGCCAGGGCTGGGTCGTCAGCGTGCTGGTCGACGGCGATCCGTTGTTCGGTGCCGGCGCGCTGTACCGCTCCGCCGACCACGGCGCGACCTGGCAGGCGATCGCGGGCGCGCCCGGCGGCAACGCCGCCCAGGACAGCGGCGCCGGCCGCATGAGCCTGGGCGTGGCCACGCCCGGCGATGCCGTCGTCTACGCCCTGTCCGGCCTGCCGCAGGGCGATGCGCAGGACAATGTCTACCGCTCCAGCGACGGCGGCCTGAGCTGGACCGCGCTCGGCGTCAACGGCTCCAGGGCCCCGCTCAACCCTAACTGCCAGCAGCCGTTCCTCGACCTGCTCGGCCAACAGGCCTGGTACAACCAGGCCATCGTGGTGGATCCCGCCGATGCGGCGCGCAACACCGTCTACATCGGCGGGCAACTCTCCAGCGCCAAGACCACCGACGGCGGCCAGCGCTGGTCGCTGACCTCGATCTGGCTGCCCGGCGTGTGCCAGGACGGCAGCGACGCCAGGGTCCCTTACGTCCACGCCGACTTCCACGCGGCCGCCATCAGCCAGGCCGGCGCCAGCCCCGCGCTGGTGTTCGGCACCGACGGGGGCCTGGCGGTGTCGCGGGATGGCGGCAACTCGTTCGATCTGAGCGCGAACCGCGGCCTGGTCACACACCTGACGCAGACGGTCGTCTCCTCCAGCCGGCAGTGGTTCAGCGTGCTCACCGGCCTGCAGGACGACGGCACCCGCCTGCGCGTCGGCGGCAACAGCAACGTCTGGAACCAGATCACCGGCGGCGACGGTGAAGGCGTGGGCTGGAGCCAGGCCAACAACGCGTACGCTATTTCCAGCGTGCCCTTCACGTTCTTCTTTCACTATGCCAATCCGGCCGCCAATCCCCAGCCCGGCGTGTGGAGCGATGCCGCCAAGGGCATCGTCGGACTCGATTACTATCCCTTCTACACCACCCTGGCGACTCCGACCGCGATCGCCGACCCCACCGGCCTGACCTTCTTCACCTCGACCGGCTCCAAGGTCTATCGCACCGCCGACGGCGGCAATTCCTGGCAGGCGATTTTCGCCGCCGGTACTGCCGGCAATCCGCTCCAGGTATTCAACCTCACCCGCTTCGTCATCGGCGTGCATCCCACCGACCTCAACCGCATCGCCATGGCCGGCACCCTGGGCCGTGTCTTCATCACCACCGACGGCGGCGCCAGCTGGTCGGTCAAGCAGGCGCGGTCCGCCAGCAACCACTATCCCGGCATCAACGTCACCCCGTCGTGGGCCAGCAACGGCACGCTGTATATCGGCTCGGCCTATGGCGGCATCGGCCGGCCGCGCGTGGCCAAATCGGTGGATGGCGGCAACACCTGGACCGCTGCCGCCAACGGCCTGCCGGACGTGCCCCTGTCCGCGCTGCTCGCCGATCCGCGCGACGCCCAGGGCAACACCGTGTACGCCTCGACCTGGATCGGCGTCTACGTCAGCCGCGACGGCGGCGCCCACTGGGCCTTGCTCGGTGCCGGCCTGCCCAATGTCTGGGTCCAGGGCCTGTCCATTTCCGACAGCGGTGTGCTCCGCGCCGCCACTTACGGCCGCGGCTTGTGGGAGATCCAGCCGTGAACCCGGGCGGTGGCCGGGGCCGAGCAACCCCGGCTGAACGCGGATGGCTGCGAGCAAGCCGCTAGCGGCTCGGCTGGAGGGTGGAACCAGCCGCTTCGGGCACCTGGGCGAGACGGTGCAGGCGCGGGTCACGCCCAAGGTCCTGCTGGGCTGCGGCATCGCGCTTCGTATGGCTGTGTTTTGCGCGCTTGGGCCTTACAACAACGACCAGCATGCGCAGGTGGTGCAATACATCGTCGACCACGGCAGCCTGCCGGCGAGCGCCGAGCTCGGCCAGTCCTATCATCCGCCGCTCTACTATCTGCTGGCGGCTCCGATTCTCTATCTCTCGGGCTCCTTCAAGGCGGTGCAGGGGCTTTCGCTGCTGCTGTCGATCGGCTCCTTGCTAGTGCTGTACCGGCTGATCTTCGGCACCGGGGTTTTGCGCGACAACCGGGCGAAATGGTTCGGCTTCGCGCTCGTCTGCTGCCTGCCGCAATTCGTGACGAATTCCCTGTACATCTCCAACGACACGCTGACCGTGTTCCTGGGTTGCCTCAGCCTGCTGCAGGCCCATCGCTTCATCGCGGCGCCTGACTGGAAGAATGTCCTGCTGCTGGCGGTGCTGCTCGGGCTCGGCTTGTCCACCAAGTTCACCTTCCTGGCGTTTACCCCGGTCCTGCTGGTCCTGGTGCTGTTTGTCACCTGGCGCGCGCCGCTGCGGCGCGGCGCCGCCATATCGATGGTGCTGGCGTTCGCGCTGGTGGCCGGCGTTCTCGGCAGCTACAAGTTCGTCGACAACGTGCGTCGCTACCACGACCCGTTCATCAACAACCTGGACCACGGCGACTGGACCGAACAATCCCGCTCGTACCGGGGCCTTTCCTCCTATCTCGACTTCAACCTGCTGCGGCTGCTGGCTTCCCCCACGATCGAGGCGGCGCCGCCAGGATGGTCGGATGACACCGGCTCCTACCCCTTGCTGCTGTATGGTACGTTCTGGTACCAGCACCTCCCGGAATCGAATTTCGGCGGCAACCGCAATGCGCCCTACAAGTACCTGGGCTCACTGATCTACCTTGCCGCACTGGCTCCCAGCTTCGCGATCCTGCTTGGGATGGGCCTGCTCTCCCTGCGCATTCCACCGCTGCTGGTGCGTTTCGACCCCGGCAAGGAGCAGGACCGGACGATGCTGTTCGCCTTCGCGGCGATGGCCGTCTGCATTGCCAGCTTCGGCCTGCTGCTGGTCAGCATCCACAAGTACCACGTCTGGAGCATCATGCAGGCGCGCCTGCTGTTTCCCTCGATCGCCGGGCTGCTGGCTGCCTATGGCGTCGGCTCCGCCAGCATCCTGCGGCATCCGGTGGGCGCCCGCTGGCTGACGGCCTCGGAAGTGGTTTTGCTCGCCCTTCTGCTGATGTATTCCGCGAGCGAGATCGGCTGGCAGGCACTACGGGAGCTGGCGGCGATCCAGGCCGGCCGATAGCCCGCAGGCGTCGCGGTCCGCGGGGAGGAGCGGGATTGGAACGGAGCGCCGGCGTCAGTCGGCCACGTGCACCACCGCCTTGCCGAAGTTCTTGCCTTCGAACAGGCCCTGCATCATGTCGGGCGCGTGCTCCAGGCCTTCGACCACGTGCTCCAGCGGCTTGATCTTGCCGCTGAGGATCCAGTCCTTCATCTCCTTTTTGAACTGCTGGTGCAGCGGCGTGCCGAGCCAGTCGGTGGTGACCAGGCCGCTGATGCGCAGGCGGCGGACGATGATCTCGTTGAGCAGCAGGCCGGTGCGGTCGCCGCCCGGCGGCAGCTCGCTCTGGCCGTAGGTGGCCATCATGCCGCACACGGCGATGCGCGCGTTGCGCCGGAAGTAGGGCAGCGCCACGTCGAGCACCCTGCCGCCGGCGGCCATGACGTAGCAATCGATGCCGTACTTGCTGTACACCGCCTTGACCTGCGCCAGGAAGTCCTTGGACTTGCGGTCGAGGCAGACGTCGAAGTGGTACTGCTCAAGCGCGTAGCGGCATTTCTCCGCGCCGCTGGCGCCGGCCAGGATCTGCGCGCCCTTGAGCTTGCCGAGCTGGCCGACGATCTGGCCGAGGCCGCCGAGCGCCGAGCCGATGGTCAGCACTTCGCCGGCCTGGGTCCTGGTCAGCTCGGTGACGGCGATGTAGGCGCCGAAGCCGCTGACGCCGAGCGCCCCGAGCAGGTAGGACGGGCGTGGCAGATCGGGGTCGACTTTGGCCAGGTCGCCGCCGTTGGAGACGTGGTAGTCCTGCCAGCCCCAGGCGCCGTGGACCAGCTCGCCTTCGCGGAAATCGCGGTGATTGGATTTCTCGACCCGGCCGACCGTGGCGCCGGCCATGACGCTGCCGATGGGGATGGATTCGCCCAGCGACGACACCTGCTGCACCCGGCGGTAGAGGTAGGAGTCCACCCCGGCCCAGGTGGTGCGGATCAGGACCTCGCCGTCGCCCGGCTCGGTCACCGGGGCTTCGCTAAGGGCGAAGACATTGGCCGTGGGAATGATGTAGCGGGGCCGCTCCGCGACGACGATCCGGCGATTCACCTTGCGCATGTTTCCTCCGCTGACAAAGGCGGGCAACGCTGCGAGCCATTCGGCGCGCCCCGTCCGGAATTTGCGCCGAGCGGGATTACTTTACTCCGTCCGGCGCGGCCCGGAAGGGCCAGGGGGCGGACTCCCGCCATGGCGGCCTGAGCTGATTCGCCGCAACGGCTGCCCCTAGAGCGCCTCGGACGGCGCGGTGGCGATGGCCCGCCGCGACAGCTCGATCAGTTCGGCCAGGCTGCCGACGACGACGTCGGGCCCATGTTGATGGGGGCGGGGTCGGCGGAAAGTTTTGCGG
>CAYWPB010000056.1:0-14962 GCA_964458725.1 uncultured Nevskia sp.
CCGAGCACGAACTCGGCGCCGCGGCCGACGCCGGCGCTGCGCACCGCCACCTGGCCGCCGTGCAGCTCGACCAGGTGCTTGACGATGGCCAGGCCCAGGCCGAGGCCGCCGTACTGGCGCGCGCTGGACACGCTACCCTGGACATAGCGCTCGAAGATGCGCGGCAGCAGCTCCGGCGCGATACCGATACCGGTGTCGACGACGCGCAACTCCAGCCGCGCGCCGACCCGCCAGACCCGCACCGTCACCTTGCCGCCGGCGGGCGTGAACTTGACCGCGTTGCCGACCAGGTTGATCAGCACCTGGCGCAGGCGGTCGGCGTCGCCGACCATCCACAGCGGCGCGTCCCGCAACTCCAGCTCCAGCTGCACGCCCTTGGCCGCCGCCGCCGGGCGCGACACGTCCACCGAGGAGCGTACGATCTCGGCCAGGTCGACGCGCTGCGTCGCCAGTGACAGCTTGCCAGTGATGGCGCGCGAGACGTCGAGCAGGTCGTCGATCATCCGCGCCAGCGCCCGCGCGTTGCGCTCGATGGTGTCGAGCTGGGTGGCGATCTGCGCCGCCGGCGCCAGGTCGCGGCCGCGCACCAGCCGCGTCAGGAACTGGGTCCAGCCGAGGATCGCCTGCAGCGGCGTGCGCAGCTCGTGCGACACGGTGGAGACGAAGTCGTCCTTGGCCTGGTTCGCCGCCTCGGCTTCGGCGCGGGCCTGGCGCTCCTGCCGCAGCAACTCCTCGCGTTGCTGCGCCAGCGCCTGGCGCTGGCGCAGGTCGCGGATCACGAGGTAGCTGAGGAACACCGTCAGCAGCACCGAGATCAGGCTCGGCACCAGGATGGCGATGCGCGCGCCGCGGCGCGCCTGGGCCGAACTGTGGTCGAGCGAGTCGTTGGCCTGGGCCCGGCTCAGGCCCAGCGCGGAAGCGCTGTCGCGCAGCGCGTCCATGCGCTCCTTCTGCCGCTCCACCAGCGGCACCAGCTGCTCCGGACCGGCGCCGTCGCGCATCTGCTCGCGCATCAGCACGAAAGTCTGCGACTGGTCGAGCAGGCTGGCGATGGCGCGCTCGAACTGGGCCAGCTGCGGCGCCGCCCCGGCATCGCCACCCAGCTCCTGATGCAGCTGCTGCAGCTCCCCCGGCAACGCGGCGCGGCCGCGCTCGTAGGGCTCGAGGAAGCGCGGGTCGCCGGAAATGAAATAGCCGCGCACGCCATTCTCCAGGTCCTTGGCGTGCGACACGATCAGCTCGATGCGGTGCTGGGTGTCGACGCCGGCGCGCAGGCGCTCCTGCTCCTCGAACACGTTCTGCGCCGACTGCAGCGCGATCAGGGCGTTGAATACCAGCACCGCCACCAGGGCCAGGCTGACGGCACCCACCCGGTAGGACAGCGGCACGCGTAGCAGCAGCCGTCGCAGCTGCAGAACCTGGCGTAAACCCCGGGTGCGCGTGGGTCGCTTCATGGGCGTGGTGGGGCGGACCGGTCCGTATTGTGCGGCAAGCGCCGCCACAAAGAGTGGCGCCGCCGGCCTGGAGTTCCGTCGCGGCGGTCCCTTTACGCCCCGGATGGGGGGTGCGCAGCCCTTGTGATGGAGCCGGGGCTTGGCTAGCTTAGGCGCAAACGATTCGAAAATGCCGAGGCCGTTTCAGGCGATGTGGACCATTATTCTCTTCGATGCGCAGGGCCGTGAACTGCGGCGCCAGCCCCTGGGCGAAGCGCCGCTGGTGGCCGGCCGCGGCAAGGACCGCGGCCTGGTGCTGGAGTCGCCGGCGGTGTCGCGCCAGCATGCGCGGCTGCAGGCTCGGGGCACCGGGGTGACGGTCGAGGATCTCGGCAGCGCCAACGGCACCCTGCTCAACGGCCGCCGCATCGACCGCGTCGAAACCCTGCGCGAGGGCGACGAACTGCGCATCGCCGACTTCCTGCTGCAGCTGCGGCGCGACGACGCGGCGGAGGAAAACCGCATCCAGGTGCCGGAACGCCCGGCCACGCCGGCTGCGCCAGCCGCGGCGGAGCCACCGGCCGCGGGCTGGAGCTCGGCCAGCGAGCTGTTGCGCGAGCAGCTGCACAGCATCCGCAGCTTCCGCGACGAGTCCAGGAGCGGCGACGACCGGCTGGCCAGCTTCGAGCAGGAATGGGACAAGGTCGTGGCCTCGATGCGCGAACTGCAGCAGCAGCTGCGGGGCCATCCGCGCGTCCAGCAGTTCGGCATCAGCCGCAACCAGCGCGAGATCACGGTCAAGCTCGCCGACCCGGCCGCCAAACGCGGCCACGCCTACCTGATCCTCTCGCCCGAGCATCCCGAGGGCAAGTACCGCGATCAGCTCACCGTGTGGCTGCGCGAATTCGGCGAGCCGGACGCCAACTACGACCAGCCGGCTGAAGCCATGCGCCATTTCGTGCAGCGCATCGCCTCGCGCCTGGCCTGAAACCTTTCCCCTGAAACCTTTCCAGTACCCGCTAGTGAGTTTTCACCACTGCCGCAGCCGGCGGACCGGAACGACAATGTCTCCACGTCGTCGCCACTCCGCGACGCCGTTAACGGAATTTTGGGGCTTGAAGGCATCGGCCGAAACGGCCGGTGCTTTTTTTTGCCCGCGGACCGCACCGCCTAGCGCCGCCGTTCCGCTCCCGCCGGCAGGCTGTCGAGGCGGCGCATCGCGGCCTCCGCGAACAGTTCTGGCCGGTCGAGAAAGCCGCTGAGCAGGTCGAGCGAGTCGTCGCCCCAGAACAGCTCGCCGCGGCACTCGATGGTCGGTACGCCGAACACCCCGGCGGCGATCGCCGCATTGGTGTTGTCGAGCAAACGCTGCTTCACCGCCTGCGCCTGGATCAGCGGCGCCACCTCGGCCACACCGAGCCTGCGTCCCAGGACCGCCAGTTCCGCTGCATCGCCGATGTCGCGACCCTCACCGAAGATGAAGCTGAATACCTCGCCCACCACGGCCTCGCCCGCGCCCAGGGCAACGATCAGGCGCAGCGCCGGCAGGGGGTTGAACGGATGCGCCGGCGGCATCCGGAACGGCAGGTCGCGCCGCTGCGCGGCCCAGGTGCACTGACGGTAGATGAAGCGGCGCTTGGCCGGAATCTCCGCCGGGCCGAGCTGGCCCCAGTGCTGCAACAGACCGGCGAACAGCACCGGCAGGTATTCGATCTGCAGGCGTTCGCGCAGCGGCTGCAGCGCGTGAAAATGCAGGTAGGCGAAGGGCGAAATCACGTCGAAGTAGCAGCGCACGGGCAGGCGCTGCGGCGTTGCGGAGGGCATGGCGGCTCCGGGGGGATGGCTGACGGATTATAGGCCGGACCCGCCGCAGCTTTCGCCAGGCTTACGGCGGCCGCGGCATCCGTTCACGCATGGTTAAGAAGCGCTTTGCCAAGCTGCGCCCCGTGGTGCCGATCCCGGCACATCGATACCGGCCCAGCGCCGACACGGAGGAGTACCGATGGACATTCGCAACACGACTTTCGCCGCGGTCGCGGCCATGTTGATCAGCGGCGCGGCCTTCGCCCAGGACAACACCGTCCAGGCCGACACCCAGCGCGATATCAATCAGCAGCAGCGCATCGAGCAGGGCCTGCAATCCGGCCAGCTCAGCACCAAGGAAGCCGGCCAGCTCGAGCGCCAGGAAAAGCGCGTCGACAACATGGAGGCGCACGACCTGAAGAACGGCAGCATCAGCCCGGCCGAGCAGGCGCGCCTCAATTCGGCGCAGAACAAGGTCAGCCAGGACATCAGCGCCGACAAGCACAACGGCGTCACCGGCAACCCGGATTCGAAGTCCTCGCAGCGCATGCAGGCCGACGTGCAGCGCAACGTCAACCAGGAACAGCGCATCGAGAACGGTGAGAAGTCGGGCCAGCTCAACAACCGTCAGGTCGGGCGCCTCGAGCATGGCCAGGCCAAGGACGACCGCAAAGAGGCCAACGCCGCCGCCAATGGCCACGTCGGCGCCCGCGAGCAGGCCGGGATCCAGCGCTCGGAAAACCGCCAGAGCCGCCACATCCATCACGCCAAACACGCCTGAACGGTACGCGCAACGAAAGGCCGCCTGCGGGCGGCCTTTTTCTTGTCCGCTGCTTACTGCGCCGGCTTCAATCCCAGCTGCCGCTCCAGCTCGTCCACCCGCGCTTCCAGCGCCGCCAGGCGCTCGGCCAGGTGGATGATCGGCGCGGGCGCGGCGGACGGCGCCGGCGCGGTCAGGCCGGACAGGTCAGGTGCCTGCAGCTCCATGCCCGGCTGCGGCGCTCCGCACAGCAGGTGCGCCAGGCGCGCTTCCTTCTGTCCGGCCGCGCGCGGCAGCTCGGTCACCAGCGGCTGGGCGCGGTCGTGCAGCGAAGCAAGTGCCGCCTGCAGGCCTTCGGCCTCGGCCGGACCGCCCAGGGCCTGGGCGTTGACGCGCAACTCGGAGCCGGTCTGCGGGCCGCGCAGCATCAGTGTCACCAGCAGCGCCAGCTCGGCCGGCTTGAGCAGCAGCTGGTGCTGCAGCTGGTGACGCCATTTCAACGCTCGGCTGCCGGAGCTGTCGCGCTGCGCCAGGCGCAGACCCTCCAGCGTGTTCAGCGCCGCGCCGGTGTCGCCTTCGCTCAGGTTCATCACCGGATGGCGCACCGTCTTCTGGTTCGCCGCCAGCATCAGGGCGTTAACGGTCATCGGGTAGTACTGCGGCGTCAGGATCGATTTCTCGACCAGTGCGCCGAGCACGCGCGCTTCGGCGGGAGTGAGGAGGAGGTCGGACACGGCGGTTGTCAGTTGTCAGTTCTCAGCTGTTAGTTAACAACGCTACAGCAGTTACTGACAACTAAGAACCGACAACTGCTGTTCAGCGCTTTTGACGCGGCGGCCGCTCCGGGAAGCCGTCGAACAGCTCGGCGGCTCGGTCCAGCAACTGGGCGCGCCATTGCGTGATCTGGTTGCGGTGCACGTCGAAGCGCTGCGACAGGTCGGCCACGCTGGCCTCGCCCTGCAGTGCCGCCACCGCGATCTGCGCCTTGAATGAAGCGGTGTGGCTGCGTCGCGGCCGGCGCTTGTCGCCGCCCTTGCGGCGCGGCGCGTCATGCTCCTCGCCGTGTTCGTCGATGTATTCCTGGGTGGTCGGTCCGCTCGGCGCCGCCCCTTCCTCGATGCGCTCGACCAGCTGCCGCGCCAGCGGCGAGACATCCACCAGGCGCAGGCGCGCATGGCGGCGGCTGTAGTCCGGCGCCTCGCGGTGGCGCTGACCGTCGAGATAGAACTGGATCGGCTCGTCGCCCTGGAACAGGCGCGTGAAGTAGACGTCTTGCTCGCCCAGCGCGAGGCGGTTGATGGCCGAGCCGGCGCCGCGCCCGCGGCGGGTGCCGTCGAGCGAGACGATGACCAGATGCCTGTCCTCCAGGTCCGGCTTGCGCGTGATAACGCTGTCGCCCCAGCCGCGGAAGAAGAACGGCACGCCGCGCTCCTGGCAGCTGTCGCGCACCGCGCGGACCCACTCCGGGTGCGGCGGCCGCGGCCGCGGCCCGCGTTCGCCGCCGAGCACCACCCAGTCCAGCGGCTCGTAGCGGCGCAGCGGATCGCTCTTCGACATCCAGTGCGGCCGGCCCTCGTCGTCCAGGCCCAGGTACTGCTGGACCACACCCTCGAGCGGCCACAGCACGTCGCGCGTCGGCAACTCCACCCGCTCGATGTTGACTGGTCCGAGCAGCGGCTCCAGTACCGCGTGCCGCCATACCGCCGCAACATCGAACAGATACGGTACGCGCTCGGCATAGCTGGCGGCATCCTCGGCGGCGATGCCGAGGCTGAGGTTGTCCGGCAGCCGGCTGTGGCCCAGCACCTCGCGCATGCGCTGCTGGTGCCGCGTGGTGATGTGGAAGAAGTGCTGCGGATGGCTGGCGATGGTCTGGATGACCCGCGAGATGAAGGACGCGGGTACCCCGGGCTGGAACAGGTCGGCCAGCGGCGCCACGGTGACCAGCTGCGGCGTGGTCCAGCGCGCCGGCTCGGCCAGGGCTTCCTGCACCAGTACCGGCTGGTGCCGGTTGGCCGCGTTGACGCTGCGTCCGGCGTTGATGTGGAAACGTTGCAGGCGCTCGTGGGCGAAGCAGTGGCCGCAGACCTCGGACACCGGCTGGCAACCATAGACCAGGTTCCAGGCGCGCTCGTTGAGCGACAGGGCTTCCTCGCGCTGCCGCAACAGCTCGTGGTCCGTCACTCGGATCGCTGGATAGCGAATGGTCATGAGCGCTGCGTTCCCCTTCGAGCCCAGGCCGGCCTTTCCCGAGGCCGATCCGTCTGTTTTTATTGCAATTCTCGATCTGCCTATTTTATCCGCAAAGCGCACCTGTACCAGTCGTCATTTTTTCTTTGAACCCCGGATAATCCTTACATAAATCATACAGTTGTCCAAAAGTATAGATTTACTACGGCGGCACCCGGCACTATTCTGCGATGGAACCCGCGGGAAGCGGGCTGGTCAGAACCCAGGCTGCGCCGCTTTCGCAGCAGGCACGCAAAGGATTTGCGCCATGGCAAAAATGACCCTTGGATCGGTCTTCGTGGCTCGCCTCGACGAGGTCGAACCCCTGATCCAGTGCACCGCCGGCAGCATCGGCGCCGGCGATGCGGTGCATCACCATCTCGAAGGTCCGTGCATGGTGCTGGCACGCCTCGGCGAGCACCTGATGGTTGAAGCCGAACGGCGCATGGAACCGGCTTCCAGCCGCTCCGGCTGATTCCACCGCTTCAGAACACGCCGCAGGCCAGGCCGGCGGCCAGGGTCTGACCCAGTTCGCGGCAGCGTGCCAGGCCGGTGGCGTCGGGCTCCCCCTTCACCACCACCGGCTCGGCCACACGGTTCCAGCCGCAGCCGGTGGCGATGCGCTCGATCGCCCGCACCGCGCCGCTGCCGTCGTTGCCGGCGCTGACGAAGATGGCGTAGGCCAGGCCCAGCTTGCGGCCCTCCGAGGGGTAGTAGATGCGGTCGAGGAAGTCCTTCACCGCGCCCGACATGTAGCCGAAATTCTCGGGGGTGCCGAGCAACAGGCCGTCGGCCCACAGCAGATCGTCCAGGCCGGCGCGCAGCGCCGGCAGCACGCGCAACTCGACTTCGTCGGCGAACTCGGCGGCGCCGCCGCGCACCGCCTCGAGCAGGGTCGCGGTGCGGCCGGTCTGGGTGCTGTAGATGGCGAGCAGATGTTTCATACCGCCCGGGATTGTCCCACTACCGGGGTTGGAGCGTGACGCAGTGCGCGGTCCGTTACCTCGGGGTGGCCGTAATATGCGTCCGGGCGGCAGCCCTGAACCGGCGCCAAGTACGCCAACCGCCCAAGGACAGAGACGAAGACTTATGGCCGCCCCGGCGACGATCAGCGCGTTCCTGGCATTCTGCGCGCAGCGCAATCCGCGCTTTGTCCACCCCACCCCGCAGCGCACGCCCTACGAGCAGATGCTGCACGACCTGGACAAGGCCGACCCGGCGGTACTCACCGCCTTCAACTGGGCACGGCAGACGCAGAACACCGACGGCGCGACGATCCGCGCCGAATGGCTCCGCTACGCCGAGGCCGAGCGCGCCGGCCTGCGCCCGCACGTGGCGGTGTCGCATACCCTGGGGCCGCCGCCCGCGGCGGCGGCGCTGGAGCGGCTGCAGGCGGCGCTCGACAGTGCCAGCGACGAGCTGCTGGAGCTGTACCGGCACCATGACGGCGCGGCCCTGTTCATCGATCGCGAGAACGACGGCAACGGCCTGTTCTTCTACCCGATCGCCGAGCTCGAAGCCGAACGCGGGAACCTGGCCGAGCGGCTCGACGGCCCGGTACTGGAAACGGTGGAGGACGGCCGCCTGCAGGTCTACGGCCGCCCCGGCTGGATCGACGGCGCAGTGGTCTTCGCCGGCTTCGGCTACGCCCCCGAGCGGCTGCTGCTGCCGACCCGCGGCGAGCACCGCGGCAGCGTGTTCCTGTTCAGCCATGACCCGCTGGCCCTGGTGCAGCTGGCCCCTGGCTTCGGCGCGCTGCTCGAACTGCTGTGCCGGGAACCGCTACCACTGCTCGGGCGCCATGGCGGCAGCAGCTATCACAATGCTTGCGCCTACGAGAGCGATGGTCCGGCCTGAGCCGGCGGCGTTCCCTCAGTCCAGCGGCGTCGAAATGAATTCCGGCAATGCCTCCATCCGCGCCGACCAGGCCGCCAGCGCCGGGTAGCGCGCCGCCTCGACCAGGTCAGGGATGGTGAACTGGGTGAAGCGCCAGGCCACCGCCACCGTGATGTCGGCCTGCGTCAGCTCCGGCCCGAGCAGGTAGGGGTCCGCCGCGGCGACCTCCGTCTCCAGCGCCGCGTAGGCCGCCCCGACCTGCAGCAGCACCCGGTCCAGCCAGGGCTGATGCAGCTTTTCCGGCGGACGCAACTGCCGCTCGTATACCGCCTGCACGGTCTTGTCGCAGGCGGTGAGCGCGATGCCCAGCAGATGCAGGACGCGCCGGCGCGGCGCCAGCTCGCACGGCATCAGGGCGCGCCGCGGCCCGGCAAGCTGCTCCAGGTAGTCGAGGATCAGGCTGGAATCGGTCAGCACCGGGCCATCGTCGCAGACCAGGCTCGGCGCCTTGACCAGCGGGTTGATGCCGCGGAACTGCTCGAAGTGGCGGAACACCGACACCGGGCGGTGCTCGAACGGCAGGCCCATGTGTTTCAGCGAAATCGCCACACGCCGCACGTAGGGCGAATCCAGCATGCCGATCAGTTGCATGAATGCTCCTTCAGGCCGACGCGCCGTAGTAGGCCTCGCCGTGGCGGATGCGCCCGTCCGCGTTCAGCACCCAGCGCTCGCAGGCGCGGCTGCGTTTGCCGTTGAGGTCGGCGACGTAGACCGCCAACAGGGTCGAGGTCGAGGCGTCCCAGTCCGCCGTCTCGAGGGTGAACTGCAGTTGCGTGATCTTTTCGAGGGCGGTGGTCCAGTAGCTGCGCAGCGCCGCCTTGCCCTCGACCCGCGCCCGACCGACGAAGGCCTCGGCCTTGGGACTGACGAACACCGCGTCCTCGGCGAACAGTTCCAGCACGGCTTCGAGGCGGCGCGCGTTCCAGCTGTCCACCCAATGCCGGGCGAAGCGCAGCGCGTCCTCGCCGCTGACCACCGCGCGGTGGTACGGCTTGCCCGAGGTACCAAGCGGCAGCCAGCCGCGCTCGTTCTGCGCCTGCGCGATCCAAAGCTGCAACGCCGGCAGCGCCGCGGCGCGTTCGATGTAGGCACGGGCGGGCGGCGACACCTCCAGGCCGTACTGCAGCACGCGCAGTCCCACCGGGATGAAGAAGGCATCGGCCGCGCAGAACCGCCCGAACAGGAAGCCGCCGTCCACCGCGCCGGCCAGGATGCGGTCGACCCGGGCCAGCTGCGCCGCCGCCTGCGCGCTGAGCGGGCGCGGCGTGCCGTCGCGGAACAAGTCGAAGGCGCACTCGCTGCGCAGCGCGCCGAACGAGGAATGCATTTCCGCGCACAGCGAGCGCGCCATCGCCCGCTCCTGCGCATCGGCCGGCCACACCCCCGCTTCGGGATGAAGCTCGGCCAGGGTTTCGGCGATGGCCAGCGAGTCGCCGACGGCGAAGGAGTCGATCATCAGCACCGGCACGGTGCCGGCGGCGTGGAGCGAGCGCACCGCCGCGCTCCAGTCCGGCCGCGTGTAGGGCAGCACCTGCGCCTCGAATGGAATGCCGAGCTGCTGCATCAGCAGCCAGGCACGCAGCGACCAGCTCGAAAAGCGCTGGTTTCCGATCAGCAGTTTCAGCACCGGATTTCCCCTTCGATCGCGATCCGGCACGCAGCCTAGCGCACCGCGGCACGCCATGGAGCATACAGTTGCCTGCGCGCAACGCGATCGCGGCCGCCGGCCGGCCCGCCCTAACCCCCAACCTGCAGCACAATCTTGCCTCGATGCGCCCCGCTCTCCATGTAAGCATGGGCGGCTGCGGCCTGCTCCAGCGGAAACACCCGGTCCACCACCGGGCGCAGGCGGCCGTCGCCGAACAGCGGCCAGACCTCGCGCAGTAGCGCTGTCTTGATCGCGGCCTTGAACGCCACCGGCATTGGCCGCAAGGTGGTGCCGGTCACCACGGCGCGCTTGAGCATCAGCTTGAGCAGATCCAGCTGCGCAGTGGTGCCGCTCTGGGTGGCGATGACGACGATGCGCCCGCCGCCGGCCAGGGCGTCGAGATTGCGCGGCAGGTAATCGCCGCCGACGATGTCCAGCACCACGTCGGCGCCGCCGCCGGCCTGGCGCAGCACGGCGACGAAATCCTCGCTGTGGTGGTTGATGCCGCGTTCGGCACCCAGCGACTCGCAGAAGCGGCAGCGCTCGTCCGAACCGGCGGTAGCATAGACCCTGGCGCCGCGCTCCCGCGCCAGCTGGATCGCCGCAACGCCGATGCCGCTGCTGCCGCCATGCACCAGGAAGACCTGCCCGGCCTGCAACTGCGCCAGGTCGAAGACGTTGCTCCACACCGTGAAATAGGCCTCCGGCAACGAGGCCGCCGCGGTCAGGTCGACGCCCGGCGGCAGCGGCAGGATCTGGCCGGGAGGCGCCACGCAGTACTCGGCGTAGCCGCCGCCGGCGAGCAGGGCGCAGACCGCCTCGCCGACCTGGAACCCGGTCACGTCAGGCGCCACCGCGGCCACCGTTCCCGCCACTTCCAGGCCGGGCCAGTTGGGCGTGCCCGGCGGCGGCGGGTAGCGGCCGCGCCGCTGCAGCAGGTCGGCCCGGTTGAGGCCGGCCGCGGCGACCCTGATCAGCACCTCGCCCGGCCCGGGATGCGGCGTCGGCCGCTCCACCAGCTGCAGCGCCTCCGGACCGCCCGGGGTTTGGACATCGATGACACGCATCCGCTGGGGAACGTCGTTCATGCCCGCATGCTAACCCGGCTCGCACCGTCTCCGTCCATCGCCCAAGACCTACCGCCGATGCTGCTTGCGGGCAGCCCAACCCCATTTTGCGAATTCTTGAACTTTGACGCGGCCCTGCCCGGGCGTTCGCCAACTCAAACGCACCGAAGCAGTCTGCCGATATTCGAAATCCGGCGGCGCGCTACGCCAACCGAGTTTCGAACGGACAGGGTAGCGGTGGCCTCTTCGGCCGGATGCTGCGCTGCTTCAGCAGCGAACCCGCCGCCGTCGGGCCCTAACCCGGCCGGCAAAGCGCAAAGCGGCGACGGTCCGGTACGGTACGGCCGAACAGTTCATGCGGTTTCACCGGAGTGCCGCGAAAGCCCCGGCACCGAACTGTAAAACGACAGGTCGCGACTGTGCCGGCAAGGGCCGCTACTGCCGATCGTATGGTTCGCGCTATGTTGTTAAACATCGGCCTCAGGGAATAAACCAAAAAATTTTGTCGAAATTTTTAACTATTATTCAACATTTTCAATTTTTAAAATGGTATAGTTAAAAGTTTTGTCTATTGATAGTTGCCAAAGATCGCCCTACCGTTGAAGCGCCCCACCAATCGGGGCCCAACCAACAGGTGAATCCCATGTCCGCAGCAAACCGTGATGCCGTCGAGATCCTCGACCTGGAATACGACGTCGCCGCCGTCGGTGCCGTCGAGTCTTCCGCCTCGGAGGAGAACCAGCCGGCGTTCTACATCTTCACGTTCCAGCTGCCGGAAAACGGCTGAGTCATGGCCGGGCGGACGCCGTGCAGCGGCGCCGCCCGGTCCCTCCACCACCTCTTTCCCCGCAGGCCCGCCATGAACCAGTCGATCCAGGCTCCCACGATGCCTCCCGGCGCCGCCGCGCTCGCCGAAGCGCCCGCTACGGGGGCCACCGCCATCACGGAACTCGACCACTTCCGCGACGCAGTGGAACAGTGCTTCCGCGCCGAGTCGCCGGACACTTTCTGGAGACTGGAGGATGCGTTCCGCCAGCTCCTGACGGACGGCACCCTCGCGGCGGTGTTCAACCGCGAGTTGCGGCGCCTGCTCGACGACCCCTGCTACATGGGCAACTGGCGCGCGAACCAGATCATGCTCAACCGCGGCCGCGGCCATGTGCTGTCGATCTGGCTGTTCGACCAGCCGCGCCGCTACATCCACAGCACGCCGTACTACGGCATGTTCGCCCCGCTCGGCACGGAAAGCCTGCACTACGACGTCTACCGCCTGCCGCAGAACTACCGCAATGCGCAGTTCGATCCGGAAGTGCGCCTGGAGCCGGCCGGTTCGGGCTTCACCGCGCCCGGCGGCGTGCTGCTGTTGCAGTCCGACCAGTACGTCTACGACTTCAAAGTGGAGCGCCCCCTGGCGGTGGCGAAGTTCAGCACCGCCGCCTATCACACCCTGGAGTGGCTGTTCGAGCGCGAAACCCTGCGCGCGTGGCAGGCCAACGACAGCGAACTGGTCTCGACCCAGCTGCGCGTGGCCGCCTATATCCTCGGCCGTCTCGCCGACGCCTCCTCGCTGGAGGCGCTGCAGAGCCTGAGCGACCACCGCAACCACAGCGTGCGCTGGGCCGCGGTGCAGACCATCGGCCGCCTCGACCGCGAGGCCGCGCTGCAGCGCCTGCGCCAGGCGCTCGACGATCCGCATCCGCACCTGCGCCGCGCCGCCGCCGGCAGCCTGCGCCGCCTGCACAACATCACCCCTGGATAAAACCCATGGCCCTGACCTTTTCCTGCGACACCGGCCGCACCATCGGCCTCGACGAATTCATCGACCACGTCCACACGCACGTCGACCTGCGCGATCAGGACAGCATCGCCGCCGCCGCGCCGATGCTCCGCGCCCTGGCCAACGATCGCGGGCTGGTGGTGAGCCGCATCAATCAGCAGGTGAAGGACCGCTTCCGCAACCAGGCGCTGGCCTCGGCCCAGGTGATCTACCTCGGCGCGGGACGCGAGTTCTATGTCCGCGCCAACGTCTGGCCGTCCAGCGACGACGTCGCCAGCGGCCGCGTTTATCAGGACCAGTTCGCCTACCACGTGGCGCACGACCACAACTTCAACTTCATGACCGTGGGCTACCACGGCCCCGGCTACGTCACCGAGATCCACGAGTACGACAACGACAAGCTCGAGGGCTTCGCCGGCGAGAAGGTGGAGTTCCGCTTCCTCGAGCGGGTCCTGTTCGGTCCGGACACCGTGATGCTGTATCGCGCCAACCGCGACGTGCACATCCAGCTGCCGCCGGAGGATCTCAGCGTCACCCTCAACTTCATGGTTGACACTCCCGAGGTGCACACGCGCGACCAGTACTTCTTCGACCTGCAGCGCGGCACCCTGCTCGACTACCCGGCCGAGCTCGATGGCTCGCGCCGCATCTCGGTGCTGAAGATGGCCGCGCACGTCGGCGACGAGGACACGCGCCAGCTGCTCGATGACCTGGCGCGCAGCCATCCCTGCCGCCGCACCCGCCTCGCCGCCTGGGAGGCGCAGGCGCAACTGCGTCCGCGCGATGCCGCGCGCATCTGGGAAACCGCCGCGCGCGACCGCGAGAACCTGGTGTCGCAGGCCGCCGCCGAGCGCCTGCTGGCGCTGGCCGACTAGATCACACCGGCGCCGACTCCGTACTCTCCCACCCAGGGCGCGAACTCCGCCGCCGGCAGTGCCGGCGAAAACAGGAAGCCCTGTTGCAGCAGACAGCCCTGCTCGCGCAGCAGGCGCATCTGCTGCGGCGTCTCGATGCCCTCGGCCACCACTTCCAGCGCCAGGGTGCGCGCCAGCGCCAGCACCGCCGAGACGATGGCCTGGGACTGGCGCGAGTCGGCAAGATCGGCGACGAACTGGCGGTCCACCTTGATTTTGTCCACCGGCAGCCGCCGCAGGTAGGACAGCGAGGAATAGCCGGTGCCGAAATCGTCCATCCCCAGGCGGTAGCCGCAGCGCTTGATCTCCTCCAGCACGCGGCGGGTGGCGTCGGAGCTGTCGAACAGCAGGCTCTCGGTCAGCTCCAGGTCCATCAGCGCCGCCGCGGCGCTATCGGCCGCGCGCAGACCGGCCAGCGTGTCGAGGATGCGCTCGTCCTGCACCTGCCGCGCCGACAGGTTGACCGCCACCCGCAACTCCAGCCCTTCGGCGCGCCAGCGCCCGAGCTGGGCGTGGGCCTGGCGCAGGCAGTAGTCGCCGATCAGACCGATCAGCCCTTCGTTCTCCGCTACCTGGATGAATTCGCCCGGCAGCAGCAATCCGCGCTGTGGATGGCGCCAGCGCACCAGCGCCTCGGCGCCGGCGGCGTGCCGCTTTTCGACGTCGACGATGGGCTGGTAATGCAGCTCCAGCTCGCCCCGATCGAGGGCGTGGCGAATCTCCTCGACCAGCGCCGACTCGCGGCGCAGCTTGCCGGTGTAATGGCCGCCGGAGAAGCGCGCGTTGTTGCGGCCACTGCGTTTGGCCGCATGCCCGGCGGCCTCGGCGCTGCTGATCAGGTGCTCGGCGGTGTCGCCGTCGCCGGGCGCCAGGGCAATACCGATCGACACCGACATGTGCAGCAGCTGCTCACTCAGCCAATACGGCTCGGCCATGCCGCGCAACGCAGCCTCGGCGATACGGCGCAGCTGCGCTTCGGCCGGCGCGGCGATGCCGCGCAGCAGGGCGATGAACTTGTCGCCAGCGTAGCGGAACACCTCCGTTCCCTGCGGCAGGTGCAGGCGCAGGCGGCGCGACGCCTCGATCAGATAGAGGTCACCGGCCTTGTGGCCGAAGCGGTCGTTGACCGAGCGGAAATTGTCGAGGTCCAGGTAGAACAGCACCGGCTGGGTGCCGGCGGTGCGCAGCGCCGCGCTGAGGGTCTCGTCGAGCCGGGCGCGGTTGCCAAGGCCGGTGAGCGCATCCTGGTACGCCAGCCGGCGCAGTTTCTCGGCACCGTCGCGGAACTGGCGCAGGGCTATTGCCGTCTCGCCGAACTCGTCGCCGCTGATCGGCGGCAGGTCGATATCGAGCTGCCCGGTGTTGACCTGGCGGATGGCCTTGGTGGTGATGCGCCGCGGCTCGGTGATCGAGCGCACGCACCGCCGCACCAGGG
>CAYWPB010000057.1:0-14901 GCA_964458725.1 uncultured Nevskia sp.
CGCGTGTGATCGACCCCGAGCTGCTGCCGGCGCTGCAGCTCGAAGGCCCGGGCGGCCCGGCTGCCGCATCGCCCTGGCCATGGCTGGCCCTGGCCTGGACGCTGGCCGTGCTGGCGCTGGCCGGACCGTCCTGGCAGCAGGACGTTTCCGCCGGCTACCGCGCACCAGCGGCCTGGGTGCTGGTGCTGGACCTCTCGCCCTCGATGGCCGCGGCGGACCTGCAACCGGATCGCGTCACGCGCGCCCGCTATGCGCTAGATGACCTGCTGGGCGCCGCCCGCGATGCGCGGGTCGGACTGGTGGCGTTCAGCGACGAGCCGTACACCGTATCGCCACTGACCGACGACGTGGCCACGGTGCGCGCGCTGTTGCAGCCGCTGACCCCCGGAATCATGCCCAGCGCGGGCGACCAGCTGGCACCGGCGTTGCGCCAGGCCGGCCAGTTGCTGAAGCAGGCCGGTGCCCGCGACGAGCGGGTCATCGTCCTCACCGACGGTTTCTCCGACCCCGCCGCGGCACTGGCTGCGGCGCAAGACCTCCGCTCCCGCGGCGCCATCGTCAGCGTGGTGGGTGTGGGCACCCGCAACGGGGCTCCGTTGCACGAGGCGGACGGGGGCTTCGCCCGCGATGCCCAGGGACGCACCCTGATGTCCCGCCTCGATGCGGACCTGCTGCAGCGTCTCGCCTCGGCAGGCGGCGGCGACTACGTCGACCTGTCCGAATTGCCGCGCCTGACCGCGCAGTTGCGAACCTCGGCGCCGCCGGGCGGCCAGGCGGCCGCGGCCCAGGGCATCCACCTCAAGAAATGGCGCGATGCCGGCGCCTGGCTGCTGCCCGGCCTGCTGCTGGTGGCGGCCGCCCTGTCGCGACGGGGCTGGCTATGAACGTCCGCCTCGCGATCCTGGCGGTGCTGCTGCTGGCGATGCGCGCCCAGGCTGCCGAAGGACCCGGTGGCGGCAGCCTATGGCTGACGCCGGATCAGCTCGGCGAGCGATTGCTGCAAGCGGGCGATGCCGCGGCGGCCGCGCGCACCTACACCGATCCCCGGCGCAGGGCCTACGCCGAGTTGCGCGCCGGCGACTACGCCGCGGCCGCGCGCGACTTCAAGGCCTTCGGGGACAGCGATGGACAGTACGACCGCGGCAACGCCCTGGTCGGGGCTGGCGACCTGCAAGGAGCGCTGCAAGCCTACGATGCGGCGCTGGCCCGCAACCCGGACAACCGCGACGCCCGGCACAACCGCGACCTGGTGGCGCAAGCGCTCAAGCAACAGGAACAGCAACAACAGCAGCGACAGCAACAGCAGCAACCCGGCACCGACCGCCAGCCTCAGAAGGGCGATCAGTCCGGGCAGCAACAGGCGTCATCCGGCGAGCGGAACGCGCACTCCGGCACAAGCGAGGCTTCCGCGGCAGGAAAGGACCAAGCCAGCGGCAGCGAGAACGAGCAGCAAAAACCGAACGCGCGCAACGTATCTGGAAACAAGCCGGATTCCGGCCTGGACCGCACATCGAACCAGGCGCCCACATCCGCACCTTCGGGCCAGTCGCGTCAGGACACCTCGACGCAGGCTGCGGCGGACGAGGCAACGCAGGCCCGGCGCGACGTGGGCGACAGCGTGGGGCGCTCCGCTGCGAACGAGCCCGCAAAGGCGCCCGACCGCCAAGCGCAGCCGGGCGCGGCGGAAGACCGGGCAGCTTCGGCGTCCAAGACCGAGCAGCAGCTCGCCCAGGAGCAGTGGCTGCGCCGCATCCCCGACGACCCGGGCGGTCTGCTGCGGCGCAAGTTCATGATCGAGCACATGCTGCGGCAACAGGGCCGTGAGAATCAGCAGGACCAGCACCAATGAAGCGCGCAATCCTTGTTTTCGTTACATTGTCGTCCCTTGGCCTGGCCGCAACCGCGTCCGCGGCGGTCACGGCCTCACTGGATCGCGACCAGGTCGCCGACGGCGAGACCGTCCAGCTGGTGCTGCAGCACGACGGGTCCGGCGGCGGCGATCCGGACCTCGGTCCGCTGAAGAAGGATTTCGACGTGCTGAGTACCAGCAGCGGCTCCAACATCCAGATCGTGAACGGCAGTATGTCTGCGCAGCGCGAGCTGCGCTTGACCCTGGCACCCAAGCACCGCGGCAGGCTGCAGATCCCGCCGTTGACCTGGGCAGGCGAGCAGTCCGAGCCACTGACCTTGACGGTCGCCGACGCCGGCAGCGGCAACTCGGCCGGCGGCTCCCCAACCGCCGGGCACGTATTCGTGACCAGCTCCGTGGACCAGGCTCAGCCATACGTTCAGGGGGCCGTGGTGCTGACGGTACAGCTGCACGCCGACGAGCCCCTCTATCATGCCAGCCTGGATTTCTCCGGCAACAACGACGTGGTGGTGCAACAGCTGGGGCAGGATCGAAAGAGCACCGAGACGCGCAACGGCCATCGCTACGATGTGATCGAGCGTCAGTATCTGCTGCAGCCGCAGCGCAGCGGCAAGCTCAGTCTCGATGGCCCAACGCTGGATGCACAGGTGGCGGATGCCGCTCGACAGGACCCGTTCGGGCCCAATTCTCCCTTCGCCGACGCTTTCGGCGGCTCGCCATTCGCCGGCATGCTCAACGCAACCAAGCCGCTGCGCCTGCACGCCGATCCGATCGAGCTGGACGTCCTGCCGCGCCCGCCGGCGGCGACCGGCGGCGACTGGCTTCCGGCCCGCAGCGTCACCCTCGAAGCCTCCTCGACGCCGGACACCGCCAGCCTGCGCGCCGGCGATCCGCTGACCCTGCATCTGCGCCTGCGGGCGGAAGGGCTGACCGCGGCCCAGCTCCCCGATCTGAGCGCCGAGCTGTCCTTGCCCGAGGGCCTGAAGGCCTACCCGGACCAAGCCAAACTGGACACCTCGCTGCAGTCGGGAAAGGTCGTCGGCAGCCGCGAGCAGGACATCGCCATCATCGCCAGCCGCCCGGGGCGCTATGAACTTCCTTCCCTCCACCTTTCCTGGTGGGATACCACCAGGAACGCGCAGCGCGAATTGAGCCTGCCGGCAAAAACGCTGGAAGTCCTCCCGGGGGCGTCGGCCGCCGCGGATTCGGTGACACCGCAAGCCGATCATTCGCAGCTCCCCGCTCCAGAGGATGTGGCCACGCGATTGCCGCCACAGCGGCTTGCCGTGGGCGCCGGACCCGGATCGCCATGGCCGTGGATTAGCCTCGCCCTTGGCGTCCTTTGGCTCGGCACCCTGGCTGCCTGGTGGCGCGGGAGGCGCTCGCGCGCCGATGTCGCCATGTCTCCCGTGGTTGCCACCGAAGAGACGGTCATGCATGCGAGCACGGCCCGCAAGGCGTTCCAGCAGGCCTGCCGCGGCAACGACGCGCTTGCGGCGCGGCGTAGCCTGTTGAATTGGGCACGGGCCGCATGGCCCGACCGGGCGCCGACGGGGCTTGGCGCGCTGGCCGCGAGGTTGGACGACGAACGTCTGTCCGAACTGCTGCGTCAGCTGGATCGGGCCTGCTTCGCAGGTGCCGACTGGAACGGCTCCGAATTGGCGGAGCGACTGACTTCACTTGGTGAAATACGCAAGACGCGCAGGCAGCAGCCTGTGCTCGCGGACCTATATCCGTAGCGGCATACATCCCACGGGCTGCCGCGCCTCCGGCAGCCCGTGGTTGCGCATGCGCCATCGTCCGGCCGCTACTTTGGCGGCGCATTCTTCGCCGGCGTCGGCGTCGGCGCCGGCGTGCTGGCTGCCGCCTTGGTCTCGACCAAGGCCTCGCGCTTGGCGGCGTCGATCAGATTCTGCGCCGCATAGCCG
Organism: uncultured Nevskia sp.; assembly: GCA_964458725.1. Lineage (GTDB taxonomy): Bacteria > Pseudomonadota > Gammaproteobacteria > Nevskiales > Nevskiaceae > Nevskia. Next base: position 3,799 of record CAYWPB010000057.1, read on the forward strand.
GGCAGCTTGAAATACTCGGCACGCGTCGAGACTTTCAGGGCATAGGCCTGGCCGTCCGCCATCTTTCCCAGGCGATACTCGGCGTGATCGCCGTTCTTGCGCGCCAGCGTCAGGATGAGCGCGGGCTGCCCAAGCCCATAGTCCGGCTTTTCGTCCCGTCCCAGCACCGAGTCGATGGTGAGATTGGCCAATTGGTTGGCCAGCTTGTCCGCCGCGTCTGCCTTCAGGATTTCCCCTGCGGCCAGCCCCTCCGCGTGCCACTCGGGCGCCTTGGCCTTGGCGGCTTCGGGCCCGGTCTGCGGGATCACGTTCTGCAAGGCGGAGTTGATGGCGTCTTCCAGCGTCCGTTCGACCGTCAATCCGGCGGCCTCGATGCTCTGGATGTCGTCCTTGGCGACATGCAGCACGGTCTTGTCTTCCCAGTCCTCGGTCTTGGCTGGCAGTTCGTAGACCGTCAGCTCGACCGCGTAGACCTCGCTCCGGTCACCCCGGCGGGCATGCACCTGGCGCATCCCCGGCGAGGTGCCCAGGTAGATCGTGGCCAGAGTCTTGTCGCCGCTGCCGAGGGTGATGCGTCGCTCGAAGGCGGCGTCGCCGACCTTGAACCGCTCCTGCGCGCCGGAGGAACTGGCCACCGGCACGCCGAGCTTGATGCCGGCCAGGCGGTCCAGCATCTGCTTCAGCCTCGCCCCGTCCGCGGGAAAGCCGCCTGCATCCGGCAGCTTCCAGCTGCCAGCTTCCCTGGCCAGCACCACTTTGGCATGGTCCGGTCCCTCGATGGTGAGGCGATCGATCTTGTCCCTATCGGCCGCGAGCAGCGGCAGGTCGGCGCTCTTGGCGGACAGGCTGGTGCTGGTGAAGCTCAGGCCGAATGCCAGCAGCAGCTGCGCCGCCAGCAGGCCCAACAACCATTGGATTTTCCGGTGCATGGTTCAAACCTCGGCAAGGATGCGCTGGTAGCGGCGGCGGTCGTTGCCGGCCACCATCCGGCGCCAGGCCCAGACCACCGCCAGCCCGGCCAGGGCCAGGGCGTAGTTGATGTATTCCCAGGTGCGCTGCCCGTTTTCGCTCAGGGGCGCCAGGGTGCGGGCCAGCTGGGTGCGGCCCCGCAGCGACAGCAGGCTGGGGTCTTCCAGGGACCAGTCGATGACGTTCTGCAGGAACTCCATCGGCTTGGTGTAGTAGGTGCCGACACCCTCCGAGGCCAGGTTGATCGCGGCATCGGTGGCGAAGGAGTTGCTTGCCACCAGCACCAGCTTGGCGGACTCGGGAGAAGCCTCGATCACGCTGGTGGGCGCCTGATCCCTGGCCTGGTCCTTGGGCTGATCCTTCTGCGGCGGCTGGCCCGGAGTCTCTTTCTTGTCTTCCTTTTTCTCCTCGGCCGCGGCCTTTGCCAGCGGCGAATCCTTGCCCTGGTAGAACGAATCGAAGCGACCTTCCAGCGCTACCGCCAGGACGCGCGGCTTGCGCTCGCCCCCGACGGCGAAGCCGCCGTCGGGATGCCCGGCGAAGTCGGGAACGACGTTCAAGTCCGCGGAGGTCCAGCTGTGCTCCGAGCTCTTGAGCAGTTCCGTGACCTTGCGCCCCTTGTTCTTGGCCGCATCGACATCGACCGGCGAAACCCAATTCAGAGTCAGCTGCTGCAGGCTGGCCGTGATCGGATTGTCCGGGTTGAGCGAGTCATCGCGCAGATCGGGGAAATGCGGATATGGCAGCATGCGGATTTCGCGCACCGGCAGGCCGCCGAGGTAGCGCTGCACCGGCACCGGCAGCGCCGCGTTGCGCGTATCCAGCACCATGCTGCCTTCTATGGCCAGCCCGTAGTGGCCCAGCCAGTCCTTCAGGCCGGAATCGACCTTGTTCGCCGCCAGGGTCTGCGTCAGCTGCACGTCGAACGGCGAGGTGGCCAGCACCACGCTGCCGCCGCGCATCAGGAACTGATCGACGGCGAAGCGCTGCTTGTCGTCCAGGTTCTGCGGCGCCAGCACCAGCAGCAGGTCGGCATCCTCGGGTACGCGGCCGCTCTTCAGGTCGGTGTCCTCCACCCGGGTGTTCTGCGCCAGCGCATCCATCAGGTGCGAGTAGCGGGTGCCGGCCATCCCGAACTCCTGCGGCTTGTACACCGCCACGGTCTTGAGGAAGCCCGGCGCCAAGCGGCGGATCGCCGCGTCCAGCGAGCGCTTGAGTGCATCCTTGGTGGGCGTCTCCGGCAGCGGCACTTCCACCGCCTCGCCGCCACGCTCCAGCACCATGTAGAACCAGAACGGCCGCGGATCGAGCAGGCTGGCCACCAGCGGCTTGAAGCCGTAGCGCTTGTTGAGATCGGTCGCCAGCTTGCCGCCATTGGCGTCCGGGTCGTCGAACGCGACCTGCAGCTTGGCGCCAGCCTGCTTTTTCAGGTCGTCGAGCAGGCTGTTCAAATCGGGGCGCAGGCTGTGCAGCTGCTCCGGCAGCCGCTCGTCCGGCGAAACGTAACCATGGAAGCTCACCGGCTGGTCCAGCGTCTCGAAGGGGTTTCCGCCGGCCTGGTAGGCATCGACCGCCTTGCGGATGGCGCGGGTGATGGCGTACTCGGGGTTCTTCAGCACGACCTCGATGTCCTTCTCGCTGCGCGCACGCACCTCGATCAGGTCCTGGTAGTGGAGGGTCTGGTACTGGTCGCCGTAGGAGATCAGCAGGTCGAAGTAGGAATTGACGACCGAGGCCTGGTAGCGGTTGGCGGTCTGGAACGGCACCGGCTTGATCCCGTACTTGCTCGCCGCTTCCTCCTCCACGGCACGGTCCTTCTGCGGGTCGACGAACTCGACCCGGGCGTGGCCGCCGGCCGCCACCGCGTACTCCTCCAGCAGGTCCTTGACCTGCGGCACCAGCGGCGCCAGCAGGGGATGGGTCTTGGCCGAGAAGTAGCCGCGGATCAGCAGGGGCTCGCGCAGCTGGGCCAGGGTCTGCCGGGTCGTAGCAGACAGGGAATACTGGTGCCCCTGCGTAATGTCAGCCCGGGCCCAGCCGATCGGCGCCAGCCAGAAATTGGCGGCGACGAAGTTCGCGGCGGCCAGGCCCAGCACCAGGACCCAGGCGCGATGGCGGGGTGCGGACGGGTTTCCGGCCCAGCGCAGGCGCTCCAGCGTCAGCCGGTTGAGCGCCAGGAACACGCCGACGATGGACACGTAGTAATAAAGGTCGCGCAGGTCGAGCACGCCGCGGGTGATCGACTCGAAGCGGCTGCCCGCGCCCAGCCTGGCCAGAACACCCGCGACGTCGTTGCCGAACAGCCCAGTCAGCACGCTCGACCCGATCAGGTAGAACGCGCTGCAGACCGCGGCGGTCAGGATCAGCGCGACGATGGGATTGTCGGTGCGCGCGCTCATATACAACCCGATCGCGACATAGGCCGCCGCCAGGAACAGAGTGGCGACATAGCCGCCCAGCACCGGGCCCCAGTCCAGCGGACCGAGCAGGGTGACGGTGATCGGCAGAGGCAGGGTCAAGGCCAGGGCCACCGCCACCAGGCCGAGCGCTGCGGCGAACTTGCCCAGCACCAGGCGGCTGGGATCGACCGGCGCGGTCAGCAGGCTTTCGATGGTGCCGGCCCGCCGTTCCTCCGACCAGGCGCGCATGGTCAGCGCGGCCACCAGGAAGATCAGCAGCACCGGCAGCCACTGGAACAGCGGGCGCACGTCAGCGAGGTTGCGGGCGAAGAAGGTCTCCACCCAGAACACGATGAACAGGGTCGCCGCCAGGAACGCCCCCAGGAACAGGTAGGCCGCGGGCGAGGCGAAGAACCCCCGGAACTCCTTGCGGGCGATGCGCAGAATCTCAGGCATGGGTGGTCTCCCCGTTGACTTCGGCAAATACGGTTTCGAGGTCGCGCCGCTGCGGCTGCAGGGTGTACAGCTTGAAGCCGGCGCCGGTCAGCGCCTCGGCAACCGCGGGCGCGGCGGCGAACGGGGCATCCAGGCGATAGTTGCGCCGGCCGTCGGCGGGCTCGGCCTCCTGCACTGCTGTGACGCCATCGATGCGGCGCAGCGTGTCGACCGCCTCGCGGTCGACGCTGACCAGCAGGCCCGCGGAGCGGGCCAGATCGTCCATGCGTGCATCCACCACCAGCTTGCCGGCTCGCAGGATCAGCACGCGCTGACACACGGCCTGCACCTCCTGCAGGATGTGGGTGGAGACGATGACCGTGGCGGTCCTGGCCAGCTCGCGGATCAGGTCGCGCATGTGCAGGATCTGCGTCGGGTCGAGGCCGTTGGTGGGCTCGTCGAGGATGATGATGTCCGGGCTGTGCAGCAGCGCCTGGGCCACGCCGACGCGCTGGCGGTAGCCGCGCGACAGGGTGTTGATGAGGGCGTCGGCCTTGTCCTTGAGGGCGGTGCGGCGGATCGCTTCGGCTACTGCACGCGGACGCCGCTCCTCCGCCACGCCGTGCAGCGAGGCCTGGTAGTCGAGATAGTCGATGACTGTCATGTCCGGCCATACCGGGCAGTTTTCCGGCAGGTAGCCGATGCGGACCTGGATCGCCGGCGTATCGGCGCCGACCTGCAGCTGGTCCACGCGGATAGTGCCGGCGCTGGGTTCGAGGAACCCGGTCATCATTTTCATGATGGTGGTCTTGCCGGCGCCGTTGTGGCCGAGCAAGCCCACCACCTCTCCCCGCTCGATGCGGAAGCTGACGTCGTCCACCGCCGTCAGCGCGCCATAGCGGCGCGTCAGGTGTTCTACCTGGATCATGGTTTCCCTATCTGTTGGCTTTGAAAGTGAGTTCAGGCCGCGCAGGACGCGGCGGCGCACCCAGCAGGGCGCGCAAACCTCGACGGCAGGCGCTAGAAGGGTGGCGAACGCGGCGGGATGGGGATGAACGGGCTCGGTTGGAGCGAGCGGCTATTCGCTGCGGCGCACATGTGCTTTCCCTGGTATTGGTTTGTGTGGTTCCGGGCCGAAACGGGCGAAAGACAGGAGGTGCAGCGGAAAAGTTCCGTGCCGGATTTCACGACGCGGGCCTTCGCCTGCGCGTCGGCCCTTTCGGCTCCGTGGCACCGGTCACGGTTGTGCGCTCGACCAGGTAAACCACGTTGCCGACTTGTTGCCGGCGCACGCCCTCGCGCACCATGCCGCAGAACTGCCACCATTCGGCGCGTGTCATCGGCATGTCGCGCTGGTTGACGCTCCGGGCGCCGGGCTTCAGCTCGGTCCAGACGATGCGGAAGCCCGTTTCGGGCGTGAGCCTGACGTAGGCGGTCATCGGCCGCCTTTGCCGGGCATGGCATCGGCCATCGGCGGTCCCTCCATGCATTCTCCACGGTCCTGAACGAACCGCCCGCGGCGAGCCGCCGCGGGCGGTAAACCTTCACTGGGTCACGGAGATGCGCCGCGGCAGCGCCGCCTGCCGCTTGGGAATGACCACCTCGAGCACGCCGTTGGCGCCCTTGGCGGTTACCGCGTCGCCGTCGGCGGTATCCGGCAAGGCGAAGCGGCGGAAGAAGCGGCCAGCGGCCCGTTCGATGCGCCGCGACTCCACGTTGGCCTGCTCGACGTTGCGCTCCCGCGTGCCGGACAAGGTGAGGACGCCGGCTTCCAGCGTGATCTCCACGCTCTTGGGCTCCACCCCCGGCACGTCGGCGCTGATCACGAACTTGTCGGCGTACTCCTCGATGTCCACGGCCGGCGCCCAGTCGGCGGTGGCACCGCTGGAGCCGTCGCCGTTGCCAGTCCGCTCGGTGAAAAAGCGGTTGAACTCGTTGAGCAGGTCCCGGTGGGCAGACCAGGGGTCGTAACGAAGCAAAGTAGACATCTCATTACCCTCCTTGATCGATGGTATCGGGGCAACTCCCCCGAAGCCGACTCTAGGGCCGGCCGAAGGCCTTTCAAGACACCCGCTGAATCGTGCTGCAGCGATTGACGCGAATAATGATCGGCCGGATTTTCATAAATCCGTTTTTGGGTTTCGGGGGCTTGAAAACTGAGTCGGCATGAATAGAATTTTCCTCCGAGACCGGTCCGCAACCGACCGCAAGCTCGGCGCACCGGTCGTACTTTCATGACAAGCATTGGCACAGGAGGTAGTCATGAGCGTCACCGATCTGATTCCGCGGAAGAGGAACCGCGACATCGCCGTCACCCGCGCTCCCGCGCTTTCCCTCGACAGCCGCGATCCGTTCGTCACCCTGCATCGCGAGGTGAACCGGCTGTTCGACAGCATGTGGAACAGCTTCGACTTCACCGGCAACCTCACTTCTCCCTCATGGCCCGACGTCGACCTGGTCGAAGGCGACGGGGAATACACCGTCACCGCTGAACTCCCCGGTGTCGAGGACAAGGACATCGAAATCCTGCTGGCAAATGGCAGCCTCACCCTGCGCGGCGAGAAGAAGTGCGAATATCAGGACCGGCAGCGCCAGCTCGGCGAGCGCTACTACGGCCGCTTCGAGCGCCGGATGCCGCTGCCCGATGGCATCGACGAGGACAAGGTCAAGGCTTCGTTCCGCAACGGGGTGCTGACCGTCAGCCTGCCGAAGTCGCTGGAAGCACAGGTGGTGCGACGTATCCCGCTGCAGATTTCCTGAACGCACCGTTTTCCTCCGGAGTAGTGGGTGTCACCCGCATGGCGCAGCGGACTTCATTTTCTTCGCAGGGGCACCGTTGCGCCGTGCGGCCCGTCTCCGGAGGTCGAATTCCATTCCTGGGGTTAAAGCAATGAACGACAGGATCATCGCCAAGGACCGGGGATGCGGCCTGATGCTCGTCCGGGACGAGCAGGACCCACCCCGTTTCTATTTGCGGCTCAACGGCCGCCGTGAGCTTATTTCGATCGGGGATACCGCGGGGGCAATGAGCCAGTTTTCGCGGGAAGCCCGGCGCCTGCGGGCGCTGCGTCAGCGTCAGCGGCCAGCTGCCGCTTCGACCGTCATCCGATTCCCACAGCGCTTGCCGGACAGGCCGGGTGCCATCAGGCCAGCTCCGGAGGTCAGCCATGCAGCCTGAGGAACGCAGGTCCATCTTCGTAGACGGGGCGGCTGCACAGCAGATCCGGCACAGCGGCACGTCTCGTCGCGGCCGACGGGGACGGCGTTTCCCGGTCGGCCCGCACGTCGATCCGGAGCTGGAATACCAGCGGTGGGCCAATGCCGTGCTGCAGGACCATGAACTGCTGCGGCAGTTGCTGGTGCGGTTTGAGTGCGCGCTGGATTCCAGGGAGAGGGCTTCCCTGTTTCACCTGGCGGTGGAATTCCACGAAGCCCATCAGCGTTTCGAGCATGCCTGGGACCCGGCTCCCGAGCTCGACCCGGAGCGGCTGGAGCTGGAGCAGATGACCGGGCTGATCGAGCACCTGAAACCCGAAGGGCCCGCCTGGAACGCCATGGCGCGTGCTTGGGGCGCGAAGCTGCGGGCGCTGATGGACAACGAGGACCAGTTGTACTGCGGCAAGCGGGAGCAGGTACAGCAGTTTGCCGCCGGGTGGCCCCGAGATCTACTCGAGTGCCGCCTGTCGCTGATTGCGGAGGTCAGGGAGGCTCTGCAGGGCTGAGCTGGGCCAGGTGCGCGGCGCCCCGGACGCAGCGCATCATCGCCGGGCGGCAAAGATACTACGGCGCAGGGCTGTCCGAACTCTGCGGCTGCGCGAGATTGCAGCTGGCCTGGAGAGTCTTGGCCTGCCGGAAGAAGTACTTCGCCATCGGCGCCGGCACGCCGTCGAAGGGGCCGACCGTCCAGTTGCACTCCCCCGTGATCTCGTACGGCTTACGGCCTATGGAGCGAGAGAGGATCGCTTGCTCACCGGATCAGCGGCCTGCTTGAAGCGCTACTGCAATCCTGGTTCGCTGCCCACCTCTTACGATGTCGACAGAGACAACATCTCCTACTTTGAAGTCATCGACTCGCGCTATCAGGTCTGACACAGAGTCAATTCTTTTGCCCTCAATGCCGATGATCACGTCGCCGGGCACTATGCGGCCGTCATGGGTGATCTTCGCTTCCTTTAAGCCAGCTCTTGCTGCTCCGGAACCCGGTTTTACCTTGAGTACAAAAGCACCTTGAAGCCTGAAGACCGATGACAATCGTCGATTCAGCCCTTCATCGACCTCAACGCCGAGCGTGGCCGGCGTATAGTTTCCGTTCTTGATTAGCTGCGGTACAACGCGCATGACGGTATCAACAGGCACTGCGAATCCGATACCCGCGGAGGCCCCCGACGGACTGAAAAGTGCCGTATTGATGCCGATCAGGCGTCCGGCGGAGTCAAGCAGAGGCCCCCCGGAGTTTCCGGGATTGATCGGGGCGTCTGTTTGAATGAGATGTTCGACGGGGGAATTGCCGTCCTCCGCCGGCAGGCTGCGGTCAAGGGCGGAGACGATGCCATTGGTCAAGGTCCAATCGAGGCCAAACGGGTTGCCGATGGCAAAGACCTTCTGACCAACCTTGAGATCGGCGCTGGTCCCGATAGGAACTGGACGGGGGTGTTTGAATCCAACGCCGATTCGCAGCACGGCGATATCATGCTCTGGACTTGCACCGACCAGGGTCGCTTCGTAATCCCGGCCGTCCGCGAGCCGTACTTCAGCTCGCGCGGAATTCTCGATGACGTGGAAATTGGTGACCACATCTCCTGCGTCATCCCAGATAAAGCCGGAGCCAGTTCCGCGCGGCACGGCAAACACGTTGCGGCTCCAAGCGTCCCTGACGAGTTGCGATGTGGTGATATACACCACAGAATCCCGCGAGTTCTCGAACAGCTGGATGGTTGCCTGCTCATCGGCGCTCAAGTCGCCGCGCGGGGATACGGTGCGGTCCGGCTCCTGCTTATGATTGAGCCAGGACGGGAATGCCGGCGGCGCCAGGCACAAGGCTGACAATGCTGCAATCGTCGAACCGACGACAAGGCATCGGCGGAGCAAGCAAAATCCCCGACGATCAGGGTTGTGATTGTGGTTGATAGAGCGTGGCATATTGAACTCCCTCCGTAACCAGGGTTGTGGCCGAAGCGCACTCGTGACGTCCCGCCGGCAAAGGCTTCCTCCGCGCCGGCCGCATCTGCCGATCATGTTTCGCCCAAACCCCACATTGCGACCGGCTTCCGATCCGTTGGAGAAACGGTCTCGAACGCGCATGTATGTATTTCTCCTGCTGCTTTCAAGACCGCCAGCAGATGCAGGCAAAGATGTCTCTTGAACCTTCCTATGCAGCCCTCAATCTCGCGGTGCGGGAAACAGCTCAGTTCGGTGGCCCCCGCCTGGACGTGGAATCGGCGTGACAGGCAAAGCACAACCGTATGCGACGTTTGCGTGCGCGGCGCTGCTTCTGGCGGTGCCCGCTTCGGCCTGCTATTGCCGGCCCCGGAATCCAGCCGAGCAGAGTTACACCAGGAGGTTCGAGGAGGCCGTGCGTCTCCAGCCGCTTTGCCCGGATCTGCTGGCGGGGTTGCTGCGCGAAGCGGATGATGGCTTGAGACTCGGCGCACCCGCGTCCACCACGGTCGAGGGGCCGGCCGGCATGCCGCGCCTTCGGGTGCTTTCCGGCGGGCTGGAAGCTGGGTCCATGCCCGACATTGATACAGGGCTTCTATCCTGCAAGGCACGGCTCGATGCCGGCAAAGCGGCGGACGCCCCGCGCGAACGCTAAAGCCCAAGGACTCAATTCAACTGCTCCAACCCGCCGGGCGGGCGCCCTATGCGCCCGTCCGGCTGTCGTGCGGAGCACAACCAGTCGATGTCTGCTTTGGGCGTCATTGCTGACATCGAACACCTACTTGAAAGCGGTCGTCGCCTGCTCAGAAGCCGCGGGAGAGCGACCACGGATTTAGCTCCATTTTGAAGCCGGCCTGCGCACGATCGAGCGAAGCTCCTTGAGATTCGCGAGGAACTTGCGCAGGACAGGAGAGCTGTTCGCCGCGCGATAGCCCACGACCAGATCGATGGTCGGCACCGGTCCCGCGAGCGGCCGGCTCACCACCGACCAGGGCATCAGGTTTTCCACGTAAGCCGGAATCAGGGCCAGGCCGCCAGTCGATGCGACCAGAGACATGACCATCGCCGGGTTGTCGACCTCCTGGGACGGCTCCACCTCGACGCCGGATCTCTGCAGATAGTCGTCGATCACCGCGCGCAGCACGCGCGCCTTGGCGCCCATCGCGATGAATGGACGTCCCGGCAGGTCTTTGGGCCGCACCGCGGACTTCGCCGCGAGTTCGTGGTCGCTTCGCATCAATACGATCAGCGACTCCTTGCTGATCACCCGGTATTCCAGGCGGAAATCCGGCTCCGCGCGCAGGAGCGCCAGATCCAGCTTGCCCTTGGCGACCGCGTCCGCCAAGTCGGGCGAATAGTCGCTGGACACGGTGACATCAATACTGGGCAAATCGTCGTGCAGGATCTGCATCGCCGACGGCAGCCAGCTCATCTCCTGCCCCGTCAGGAAGCCCAGGGCAAAGCGCTGCTTCGACGGCTTGCCCTCTCGGCGCGCGGCTTCGACCGCGGCATCCACCTGGCTCAAAGCCAGGCGCGCATGGTCGATGAAGGCCTTGCCGGCGTCGGTCAGTTCCACGCCTCTGGCGCTGCGGCTCAGCAGCTCGACCCCGACCTGGTATTCCAGATCCTTGATCTGCCGGCTCAGCGACGGCTGCGAGGTGTGCAGCCGCTTTTCAGCGGCGACAGTGAGGCTGCCGGTCTCGGCCACCGCGACGAAATAGCGCAGATGCCTCAGCTCCATCCCGGCTACCCATGCCTAGAAGGTATGGCTCAGGAGCTTACTAAGTATTTTTCAGGATCGCCAATGAGGCCTAGATTAGCCGCCATCGCAGAGGGGATTGAGGTTTCCCCACCGCCTCCGGGGCCGATTTCTGAAAGGTCCGGCCATACACCAAGTTTCATATCAACAGGAGCATCACCATGAACAAGCCCGTCGTCCTGATCACCGGCGCCCTCACCGGCATCGGCCGCGCCACCGCCGTCGCCTTCGCCCGCAACGGTGCCCGCCTCGTCGTTTCCGGCCGCCGCGAAGCTGAGGGCAAGGCCCTCGAAGCCGAGCTGCTCGGCCTGGGAACGGAGGCCGTTTTCATCCAGGCCGACGTCCGCCGCGACGAGGAAGTGGGCGCGCTGGTCAACCAGGCTG
>CAYWPB010000058.1:0-14901 GCA_964458725.1 uncultured Nevskia sp.
GCCGCACCGAGTACGCCTGCCTGGACGAGCCGCCGCCGCTGCCGCCGGGCGCCGACGCCAGCGCCACCAAGGCGGGACAGTAGCCGCGGGTCTCGCGTACAATACGCGCCCCCGGCGGGCGGCGCGGCCCCCCGGGGAAGTCAAACTGGAGAGGTGTCCGAGCGGTTTAAGGAGCACGCCTGGAAAGCGTGTATACGGGTTAAACCGTATCGCGGGTTCGAATCCCGCTCTCTCCGCCAATAAAAAAAGGGGCTGACGCGAGTCAGCCCCTTTTTCTTTGCCGAAATCTCCCGGGACTCGAAACCGCGATAAATAACGGCTGGGTTCGACCAGAATCGCAGGGATGCGATTCTGGCGCGCGGCGTAGCCGCGTCCGCAGGACGGCGCACAGGATGTGCGCCGCTCATCCCGCTCTCTCCGCCAATAAAAAAAGGGGCTGACGCGAGTCAGCCCCTTTTTCTTTGCTGAAATCCCCCGGGACTCGAAACCGCGATAAAACACGGCTGGGTTCGACCAGAATCGCAGGGGCGCGATTCTGGCGCGCGGCGCAGCCGCGTCTACAGGACGGCGCACAGGATGTGCGCCGCTCATCCCGCGGCGCCTTGTTGCGCACCCACTGCACAGCGCACCCCTAGTTGATGAACGGCGACCACGCCGGCTCGCGCAGGTCGCCACCGTCCCTCAGCTCGCGCAGCTGCGTCCCGTCCAGCTGCCGCACCTTGAGCGTGCCCAGCGCGCCATCCTGCGAGGCGAACACCAGCGCGGCGCCGTTGGGGGCGAACGAGGGCTTCTCGTCGCGCGGGCCGCTGCTGAGATTGTCGTAGCGGCCGCTGTCCAGACGCAGCAGGCCGACACGGAAGCGGCCACCCGATTCCACCACCATCGCCAGGGTCTTGCCGTCGGGGGAGTAGCAGGGGTTGGCGCTTTGCCGGCCCAGCTCGGGCAGGGGGCGGGGTGCGCCGCCATCGGCGCTCATGGTGTAGACGCGCGGCGTGCCGCTGCGGTCGGAGGTGAAGGCCAGGGTGCGGCCGTCGGGCGACCAGGTGGTTTCGGTCTCGATCGCGGCGTCGCTGGTGAGGCGGCGCTTGCCACCGCTGGCGAGGTCGATGACGTAGATGTCCGGGTTGCGGCCCAGCGACAGGGTGGCGGCGATCCGGGTCCCATCCGGCGACCAGGCCGGCGAGCCGTTGATGCCGCGCTCCTCCACCAGCATGCGTCGCTCGCCGCTGGCGAGGTCGAGAATGAAGATCGCCGAGCGCCCGTTGTCGTAGCCGACGTAAGCCAGCCTGCCGCCATCCGGCGACCAGGCCGGCGTCATCAGCGGCTCGCTGGATCTGGCCACTTCGTGCGGCTCGCCGCCGTCGGCGTTGGCGACCATCAGGTGGAACATGGGCGGCCGGCCACGGCCGGTCTGCGTGGCGCTGATATAGGCGATAGCGGTGCCGTTGAGACCACGTATGCCGGTGAGCCTCTGCTGCAGCAGGTCGGCGGCGATGTGGCCGGCGCGCCGGGCATCGGCGCTCGCCGCTGCTGACAACGGTGTGGCGAACAGCAGCGCGCGCAGCTTGACGTCGGCCAGGGCCACGGTGAACGGCGCGGTGGCTGAGGGGCGTCCCTGCAGCAGCGCATAGTCCACGCCGAGGCTGGCGAGGCGATCGTAGTCGAGCGCCGCGAAGTCGCCCGGCAATGGCGGTGTGGAGGCTCGGTCGAGCAGGGTATAGCCACTGCTGGCGAGATCCTGCTCGGCGGCCGCACTGGCGAGGTCCAGCGCGGGCGGCTGGACCTGGCCGACGACGGCGATGCAGGTCCGGCCGCCATGGGCCTGGCAGGGCACGACCGGCCCGGTGGCGATGGGCGCGCCCTCGATCTGCTGGGGCGACGTGGACTTGCACGCGGCCAGCAGCAGCGCAAGCAGGAGTGCCGGCAACGCGAGCCGGGCGGGGATTTGCGGGTTCATGCGGCGTTCGACAGCGGTATCGTGCAAAAGATCGCGGATTTGCTGCCGGTTCGTCCGCTTGTGGCGGGACGGCCAGCCCAAACCGCGGCAACATCCCTCACCATAGAAAACTTTCGTGCAGGCTGGGGGAGAAGTGGTGAACCTTACAAGAAACGGGCGGCAAGCTGCCGCCATCGGCATTTTCCTGTCGGCGGCGCTGTTGTCCGCCTGTGGCGGCAGCTCGGCGGTCGACAGCTCCCAGGGCGAAGCGGGCAGCGCGCCTGCGGCGCGGTGGACCACGCTGGGCACGCGCGCCGCCAGGGCGGTGACGCAGCCGGCGCCGGTGGTGAGCGGCGGCCAATGGGTGGACTACAATCCGGCGACGCTGTATCCCGGCACGGTCACCGACAACAACCAGTTCCTGACCATGGCGGACGGCACCCGGCTCGCCGCCAGCATCACCTTCCCGGCCGACGCCAGCGGCAAGGCGGTGGCCGGTAAGTTCCCGGCGATCCTGACCCAGACCGGCTACAACAAGGACATCGGCGCGCAGGTGCCGGAGCTCGGCGGCGGCAATACCTACCTGGTCGAGCACGGCTACGTCCACGTCGTCGTCGACGTGCGCGGCACCGGCCGCTCGGAGGGCGAGTGGACCGCGTTCGGCAATACCGAGCAGGCCGACTACTATCCTACGGTGGACTGGGTGACGCAGCAGCCGTGGAGCGATGGCCGTGTCGCCCTCTACGGCGCCTCGCTGCTGGCCATCACCTCGGTGCTCACCGCGGAGAAACAGCACCCGGCGGTGAAGGCGATGTTTCCGATCGTGCCGATGGGTGACGGCTACCGCGACATCGTGTTCAACGGCGGCCAGGTCGACGTCGGCTTCATCCCGCTGTGGCTGCTGCTGGTCACCGGCCTGTCCGCCATCGACACCTCGTTCTACCAGGACCCGTCCGAAGCCCTGACGGCGGAGCTGGAGCACATCACCAGCGCGGTGACCAACTTCCAGGTGCCGCTGCTGCTGAAGGCGGTGGCCGGGGATCCCTCCACCGTCTACGACGGCGACTTCTGGACCCAGCGCTCGCCGATCGAGGGCACGCCCAGGATCGCCGTGCCGACCTTCATCGTCGGCGGCCTGCACGACATCTTTCAGCGCGGCGAGCCCAACCTGTACGAGCAGCTCAAGGGGCACGTGCCGACCAAGCTGCTGATCGGGCCGTGGACGCACGTCCAGGCGGCGTCGGGTTCGGGCCTGCCGGTGGACGGCGTCCCGGTGCTGGATCACATCACACTGCAGTGGTTCGACCAGTACGTGAAGGGCATGAAGGTGGGCGCCGACAAGTTACCCAATGTCACCCAGTACCTGTGGGGCCAGGGCCACTTCATCACGGCCAGCGACTGGCCGCACCCGCTGGCCAAGGCGCAGGACTGGTACCTGCACGGCGACCAGAGCCTCTCCACCACGCAGCCCGCGGCAGCGGAGGTGGCGGCGCAGGTGCTGCAGCAGCCGCTCGACGGCATCTGCTCGGCGAGCACGGCGCAGTGGACTGCCGGTTTGCTTGGAGCCATCCCGCTGACCTGCTTCACTGACGACAGCCTGGCCGAAACCCTGGAGCTGAAGTACGACACCGCACCGATGGCGCAGGACTTCTACATCAACGGCCCGCTGATGGCCGACCTGTGGGTGTCGACCACCGCGCTCGACGCCGGCGTGGCGGTGCGGGTCGACGACGTCGACGGCAGCGGCAATGCCTTCTCCCTGACCAACGGCATCCAGACCGTGTCGCTGCGCAAGCTCGACAGCACGCGCTCGCGCACGCTCGACGGCGAGATGATCCAGCCCTGGCACACCTATGCGCAGGATTCGGTGCAGAGCGTTGCCCCGGGCGACCTGGCCGAGATCCAGGTGGAGATCTTCCCGACCAGCGCGGTGATCGCGCAGGGCCACAAGCTGCGCGTCGCGGTCGGCGCCAGCGACTTCCCGCACGGTCTGCCGCCGCTGCCGGACCTGGTGCAATCCCTGGCCGGCGTGCTCAGCATCCACAGCGACGCGGCGCATCCGTCGAAGGTGGTGCTGCCGGTGGTGCCCGCGTCGGCGATCCGGTAGTTCCCTTGTTGGCCCTCTCCCCACGTCGTGGGGAGAGGGCCGGGTGAAGGCGGTGCCCCGGTGATTTCCGGCGCGAACTGGTTCAGAAGTTCAGCCCATTCCCCGTCATCACCGGCATATTCGTCCACACCCCCTTCGGATCGCGATACCATCCCGCCGCCGCGAGGGCGCCGCCATCGACGTGCAGGGTGGTCCCGGTGACCCACGCCGCCAGCGGGCTCGCCAGGAACAGGATGGCCCCCGCCATGTCCAGCGGCTGGCCAAAGCGCCCCAGCGGAATCCAGTGCGGCAGCAGGTCGCGATGCTCCGGCGCCACCAGTTGCGACACCGGCACCTGCGGCGTCTCGGTGGTCTCCGGCGCGATCTGATTGACGCGGATGCCCGCCGGCGCCAACTCGACGGCGAGGCTCCGGGTGAAGCCCGTCAGGGCGGCCTTGAAGGTGCCGTAGACGGTGCAGTACGGGATGGCGCGGAAGCCTTCGATGGATGAGACGTTGACGATGCTGCCGCCGGCGCGCCTGCGCAGCAGCGGCAGCATGGCGCGGGTCACGCCGAACACCTGGCGCAGGTTCACGGCGTACAGCCGCTCGATCTCTTCGTCAGTGCAACGCTCGAACGGCTTGGCGATGCGCAGGAAGTCGCCAACGTTGTTGACCAGCACGTCGAGGCCTCCGCAGCCGGCTTCGATCTCGCCGGCAAGGGCGCGCACCGCGTCAGCGTCGGTGACGTCGCCGACCTTCACCAGCGCTTCGACGCCGGCTGTCTGCAGGGTCCTGCGCACTTCGCCGGCTCGCGCGGCGTCCACCTCGATCACCACCACCCGCGCGCCGGCGCGGCCGAAGGCCTCCGCAGTGCTGCGGCCAAGGCCGGCGCCGCCGCCGGTGACGATCACAGTCTTGTCCTTGAAGTCGATCATGGGCTTCCCTCCGTTGGCGGAAGCTCCACTTTCACCGCATCCGGGCTGGCGGACACCAGCCGAACGGACGAAACGAAAAGGGGGCCTTGCGGCCCCCTTTTCAAACAGCGATGGTCCGTTCAGTGCTGCGGGCCGGGCTTGCTGTCCAGCAGCGCCTCCACCTGGATCTCCAGCTTGACCTTGCCGGTGCCGGTGAACTGCACGCCGTAGCCGATGCCGAAGTCGCTGCGGTCGAATTCCGCCGAGGCGTCGGCGCCGCAGACCTGCACTTTCAGCATCGGGTGCATGATGCACTTGAAGGAGTTGATCTTCAGCGCCACCGGCTTGGTCACGCCGTGCAGGGTCAGCTGGCCGTCGACCTCGGACGGGCTGTCGCCGTCGAACTTGATGCTGTCGGCATGGTAATTGGCGGTGGGATATTTTTTGGTGTCGAAGAACTTCTCTTCCTGCAGTTCCTCGTTCAGCTTCTTGTGGCCGAAGTCGGCCGAGCTGGCGTCGATGACGATGTCCACCGTGCCAGTCTTCTTGGCGCGGTCCAGGGTGACGCTGCCGGACTGGGTGTGGTCGAACTTGCCGCGCCAGATCGAGATGCCCTGGATGTGCGGCACTTCCATGCTGACGTAGGTGTGGTCCGGGTCGACGGTGTAGTGCTCGACTTCGGCGAAGGCGGGAGCGCTCAGCGCCAGCAGCAGGCCGGCGGCGAGGGGTTTCAGACGCATAAAGAGTCTCCTTGGAATATTAGTGTTTCGGGGGCACGACGAGGTGGAACTTGACGCTGACCGGATCGGCGACGGTGTCCTTCCACTCTTCGTCGCCGATGTTGAAATACGCGCGGGAGATGGTGACGCTGCCGTCGAACACATCGGCGCCACCCTCGTTTTTGGCCGTGACCGGCACTGTCAGCGCCTGGGTCTTGCCCTTCAGGCTGAGCGTGCCGCTGGCCTCGAACCTGCCGCCGCCCAGGGGCTTGAGGCCGCTGGCGTCGAACACCGCCTTGGGATACTTGGTGCTGTCGAACCAGGCGGGCTTGCGCACTTCGCTGTTGTAGTCCTCGTCGCCGAGGTCGAAGCTGGCGGTGTCGATTTCGATATGAGCCCTGGCCTGGGCCGGCCTGGCGGCGTCGAAGTCGACGCTGCCGCTGAAGTGCTTGAACGGAGCGTCCACCGCTACCTTCATCTGCGTGAAGGTGGCGCTGACCGTGCTCTTGACGGCGTTGAGCGGGGCGTCGGCCGCGGCGGCGGCCAGCGCCAGCAATGCGGCGGACAAGGGCAGGATGCGCTTGAGGGTGTTCATGAATCCGTCCTTGGAGCTCAGTTGCCGCGCCAGCGGAACATGCGGCGCAGGATGTCGTCGCGGTCGAGGAAGTGGTGCTTGAGCGCGGCGGCCACGTGCAGCAGCAGCACGTAGAACAGGGTCCAGGCGAAGCCCTGGTGGATATCGAACAGCGTGTCGGCGAGCAGTTTGTTCTTGGCGACGAGGTTGGGCAGCGGCAGCAGGCCGAGGTAGACCACTTGGAAGCCGTCGGCCGAGCTGAACAGCCAGCCGCTGAAGGGGACGGCGAACATCAGCGTGTACATCAGGCCGTGGCTGAGCTTGGCGCCGAACACCTGCCAGGCCGGCATCGCCGGCAATTGCGGCGGGCGGTGCGTCAGGCGCCAGAGGGCGCGCAGCGCCACCAGGAGCAGCACCGTGATGCCCAGCCACTTGTGGTAGTTGATCCAGTGCAGCTTCTGCGGGCTGAACGGCAGGTCCGAGACGATCAGGCCGACCGTGAAGGCGGTGGCGATCAGGCCGGCCACGCTCCAGTGCAGGGCCACGGCGGTGCGGGTGTAGTGCGGGACAGTCAAAGTCTGGGCCTGGGATGGGGCATTCATCCGTGAGTACCTGGGAGACCGCTTTGAGTTGGATTTAAGAGCTGGGCTTAATTGGCGTGGGCCGCCGCTGCCTGCGGCACCCGTGCCGCCGCCTCGCTCAGCAGGTTGGCGATGGTGACCCGGCCCAGGGCCAGGCGTAGCGCTTCCTCCGGCCGCGACAGCACGCACTCCAGCGTGGCCTGGATGCCGGCGCTCATCGGGCACTCCGGGTTGGGGCTGATGCGGCCGACCGAGAACAGGTCGTCCACCGCGCGGATGGCGTCGTAGACCTCGAGCAGGCTGATGCGGTCCGGGGTGCGCGCCAACCGGGCGCCGCCGCCGGGGCCTAGCTGCGTCTCCACCAGCCCGGCCTCGCGCAGCATCGACAGCATCCGCCGCACCAGCGCGGGATGGGTGTTGATGCTGGAAGCCAGCTCGTCGGAAGTGACCATGCGCTCCTGCGCCAGACTGATGAAAGTCAGGGCGTAAGTGGCGACGGCAAAGCGGGTGTTCATTGCGTGACTATCTTAGTAACTAATTATCGGGAGTCAAGCCGCGCCGCAGTATGAACCATTGACCGCCCGGCGGGGTCTTGAGCTTGGCTCGATTGGGCCCCAGCCGATAAAATCAACGATCCGGCGGCAGCGGCCCGAAATCGCCCGACATCGCTGATACAACCGATACATTTTTTCCTCAGAGGCTTACCCGTGAACGAAAAGATTCTCCGCGAAACTGCTCTGGCGATGGTCGCCCCCGGCAAGGGCCTGCTGGCCGCCGACGAATCCACCGGCACCATTGCCAAGCGCTTCGACAAGATCGGTGTCGAGAACACCGAAGCCAATCGCCAGGCCTACCGCGACCTGCTGTTCACCACCCCCGGCTTCGAGCAGCACACCAGCGGCGTGATCCTGTTCGAGGAAACCCTGTTCCAGAAGGGCCTGGACGGCAAGCCATTCCCGAAGACTCTGGCCGCCAAGGGAGTGACCCCGGGCATCAAGGTCGACAAGGGCGTCAAGCCGTTGCCGCGGGGCGGCAAGGACGAGACCATTACCGAGGGTCTCGACGGCCTGGCCGACCGCCTGGTCAAGTACCGCGAGGCCGGCGCCCGCTTCGCCAAGTGGCGCGCGGTCATCACCATCGGCGATGGCACCCCGAGCTACGCCGCGATCCACACCAACGCCCACGCCCTGGCCCGCTACGCCGCGCTGTGCCAGGAAGCCGGCATCGTGCCGATCGTCGAGCCGGAAGTGCTGATGGACGCCGACAACACCGTCGAGATCTGCGAGAAGGTCACCGACTGGGTCCTGTCCGAAGTGTTCCAGGAGCTGTACTACCAGAAGGTGCTGCTGGAAGGCATGGTGCTGAAGCCCAACATGGTCGTGTCCGGCGCCAAGTGCCCGACCCAGGCCGGCGTGCAGGAAGTGGCCGAGCGCACCCTCAAGGTGCTGAAGCGCCGCGTGCCCGGCGCCGTGCCGGGCATTGCCTTCCTCTCCGGCGGCCAGTCCGACGTGCTCGCTACAGCCCACCTCGACGCCATGAACCGCATTGGCGCCGGCCAGCTGCCCTGGAAGCTGACCTTCTCCTACGGCCGCGCCCTGCAGGCCGCCGCGCAGAAGGCCTGGTCCGGCAAGAACGTCGAGGCCGGCAAGGCCGCCCACCTGCACCGTGCCAAGATGAACGGCCTGGCCGCGCTGGGCAAGTGGGAAGAGAAGCTGGAAAAGGCGGCCTGATCCTAGATCCGCGACATGGAACCCGCCGAGCGCGATGGCGCTCGGCGGGTTTTTATTTGCGCCGCTTGTTTGAACAGTCCCGGCATGGACCGCCGAAGGCAAGCTGCGCGCGGTGATCGCGGCGCGCTTCCCGCTGGCGGAGCCCCGCCGCGCCTACGAGAAGATCCAGCCCAAGGACCCACGGCAAGATCGTGATCAAGATCTAGGGTCGCGCCAGCTTCATCACTTCGTTGAACCACAACGCCACCAGGAAGCGCCCCTGCAGGCGCAGGCGGCCGTCCTCATAGGCCCGCAGCAGCTCCGTTTCGTCACGGCTGGTCAGGGCCTTGAACGCGGCATTGCCGTCGCGCCAGGATTGCACGTGATCCGGTGCCGGGTGCAGGCCGGAGCGCAGCGCCAGGCGCGCGTCGCGCAGCACGAAGTGTCCGCCCCAGCCGGCATGGGTCCGGATCTGCAGGACGAAGGCGTCTTCGTGCAGCAGCTGTGCGATGCGGGGTGAGCGCTTCTGTCCGCGCCGGACCAGCAGCAGCGTGAGGTACAGCAGGGCGGTGAGCTTCAGGTTGCCGATGAGCGTGTTCATGGTTCAGGGCCTCGCCCCGCGGACGGTATCGATGACTGCGGCGCAGTCCGCGGGCGCATGGTCGCCGCGCCAGCCCACGTGCTGGTCGGGCCGCACCAGCAACAGTCGGGTTTCGTACACTTGCCGCCGCTGCGGTTCCGCCAGCGGCAGTACCTTGAGCGACATGCCAGCGCCGCGTGCCGCGGCGAGCAGCGGCGCCGCTTGGTCTTCGGCTCCGTCGAGGCACAGCAGCGTGTAACCGTCCGGGCTCAGCGTGTCGAACAGGGCGGAGCCATCGGCGAGGAAGGTGCTCGGCAGGCGCGCCCCGCTCCAGGCAGTCGGCCGATAGCGCAGGTCTTCCTCCGGCGGTTCCGGCGCCATGTCGGCGACGACGATGGGAGAGCCGCGGTAGCGATAGCCGATCTCCACGCCCAGCGACTCGTACAGGCGCGAGACCTTGGCCTCGAATTCGCGTGCCATGGCCTCGCTGCTCCGCGCTTCCGCCGTGGTGGCCTCGAACACCGCCGCGGCGCAGCGCTTCACATGCTCGCGGTTGCGCCGCGCCACCGGCAGCCGCTCCGCCTCGTAGCTGTCGAGCAGGGCGGCTCCGCCCCAGCCCTTAACGCGGGCGGCGAGTTTCCACGCCAGGTTGTGCGCCTCGGCCACTCCGGTGTTCATGCCCAGGCCGCCGGTCGGCATGTACTGGTGGGTGGCGTCGCCGGCGATGAACACGCGCTTGCGGCCGAAAGACAGGGCCACCAGGAACTGCGGCCGCCAGGGACCGCTCTGCACGATTTCGTACCTGAGCTTGCGGCCCAGTGCCGCGTCGACCACGCTTTCCAGCGATTCGCCGGGGCGCGGCGCGAACGGCCGGTGCAGCACGTAGTCGTTGCGTCCGGCGTCCGGCGACACCAGCAGGCCGCTGTAGCCCGGACGCGACAGCCAGGTGTGCCAGTAGGGCTGGCGGCAGGGATACAGGTCGGCGATCTCGTCGGAGCGAAGGTGGACGATGAACAGCTCCCCGATCAGGTCGCGGGTGCCGTCGTAATCGATGTTGAGGAAGTTGCGCACGCGGCTGTTTGGGCCGTCGCAGCCGACCAGGTATTGCGCGCGCACGTTCTGGCTCGCGCCGGTCTCCGGCTCCTGCACCAGGGCGGTGACGCCGTCCTCGTCCTGCTCGAAACCGTACAGCCGCCAGCCGAAGCGCAGGTCGATGTTGGCGTCGGCGCGGGCCGCGGCCAGCAGCACCGGCTCCAGATTCATCTGCGCGATGCGCTGCATCGACTCCAGCGGCAGGCTGCCGTCGTTGCAGGCGCGGATCAGCTCGCGGGCGCGGGCCACCGGCTGGTAGATCAGATGGCGGTCCGCCATCACGGTATGGAAAGGCCCGCTGGCCGAGGCCGCGAGTGCCGAGTACTGGTTGGCGTGCTCGGGATTGCCGGCGGCACGGACCTGCTCCGCCAGCCCGAGCTGGCGGAAGATTTCCATCGAGCGGCAGTTGACTACATCGAGCTTGGGGTGCCTGGTCGTCTCCTTGCGGTCGTTGACCAGGATGGAGCGAACGTTCTGGCGGCTGAGCGCCAGCGCCAGGGTCAGGCCGACGGGGCCGCCGCCGACGATGAGGACGGGAGTGTGGATCATGCGGCGACCGCCAGGGACGGAGAACGGGATTCCGGCGCGTGCAGCCGCGCGGCGAGGTCGGCTGCGACAGCGTCGAACGCCTCGGCGCGGCCCGCGTCGAAGACGGTGCGGTCGGGGCGGATCAGCACGAAGTCCACGCCCTCGCGGTCGAACCAGCGGCGCAGGGCGCCGTTGGGATCGCCGACGCAGTCCGCCGAGGGCTGTGCGTCGAACTCGACCAGCTTCAATGGCAGCCGCTGCCGCAGTGCCTGCAACGCAGGCCGCCCGGCGGCGAGCGCGTTCTTGCGGGCCAGCACGGCGAAGTCGCGGCCGAGCGCCTCGTCGAGCAGGATGCGCGCGCCGTCGTCGCGACTCACGATTGGTTGCAGGGCCAGTTGGCCGGCCAGGCGGCGGTGCTTGCGGCCGAGAGAGCCTCCGGCCAGCGGGCGCTTGCGGTTGGCCAGTGAATAGACCAGCCGGTTGACCGGCGGCAGCAGCCGCGCCGGCGTGAACATCAGGTGGTTGCGCAGCATGGCCAGCCAGCGGCTGCGCGTCTGGATCACGCGGCCGAGCAGCATGGCGCCGCGGATGATGTGCTGGACGTGCCCGCTACGCTCGGTCTCGTAGTCGTCGAGCAGCGCCTCGGCGGAGCCTTGCAGCACCAGGTCCAGGCGCCAGCCCAGGCTGTGCGCGTCGCGGATGCCGGAGCACATGCCCTGGCCGAGGAAGGGCGGCATCTGGTGGGCGGAGTCCCCGGCCAGGACGACGCGCTGGTTGCGCCAGCGGCTGGCCCACAGCGCGTGGAACTTGTAGTACGCGATGCGCGTGATCTCGATGGTGTCGAGGTCGACGAAGTCGCGCAGCTGGCGACGCACGAAAGCGGGGTCGGTCGCCTCGCGTTCGCACTTGCCGTTCATCACCATGAACTGGAATTCGTAGTACGGCCCGGCGAGCGGCACGTAGGTGACCGGCTGTGCCGGGTTGCAGGTCTGCTGGTGGTCGCGCGGCAGGTCGGGGTGCTTGGCGCCGGAAAGGGTCTTGGTGTCGACCACCACCCAGGCCTCGTCGAAATCGGCGCTGTCCAGCGGCAGATCCGCCTCCTTGCGCACGAAGCTGCGGCCGCCGTCACAGCCAACGACGTAGCGTGCGCGCACCGCGATCTCGCCATTGCGGCCTTGCGCGAGCACGGTCGCCCCCTGCGCGTCCTGCGTCACCGCGCTCACCGTGGCGCCGTACAGCGCCGTGACCTTCGGGTAGCGCTTCAGTCCGTCATGGAAATGCCGCTCCAGGGTCGGCTGGTGGAACCACCAGGCGCCGGGATGCCCGTAGCGGCGGTCCTGCGAGCCGATCGCCATGGTCAGCACCGGTTTTCCCTGCGGCCGCAACTTGAACTGCATCTGCGTGAACGGCTCGCTGCTGGCGGCGATTTCTTCGGCCAGGCCGCACCACTGGAAGATGCGCATGATCTCGTCGTCGAAGTGCACCGCGCGCGGGGCGTAGTACAGATCTTCATCGCGCTCGATGCCGATCACCGACCAGCCGTAGCGGCCGAGGATGTTGGCCAGCACGGCGCCGGTCGGCCCCAGGCCGACGATGGCGACGTCGCACTGCATCTGGGATTGCGTCTGTTGGGGCATTGGCTCCTCTGCTTGCGGTCTCGACGCTGCGAATTTGAACATGGATGTTCAAAATAGTCAATCATTGGTGTATTATTTACATTAATGTTGACATTGATTGAACGACAGTGTTCAATGGCGTATCGAAGCAAGGAGGGTGAACCCATGAACCCGGCACAGGCCCGTATCCACCGCGCAGCGCTCGAGCTGTTCGCGGAAAAGGGCGCGACCCAGGTGACGATCAGCGAGCTGGCCCAGGCTGCCGGCATCGCCCGCGGCACCATCTACAACAACCTCAAATCGCCTGAGGCCTTGTTCGAGAACGTGGCCGCCCAGCTGGCCGACGAGATGCACCAGCGGGTGGTGGCGAGCTATGCCGGCGTCGAGGACCCGGCGCAGCGCCTGGCCAACGGCATCCGCCAGTTCATCCGCCGCGCCCATGAGGAGCCGCACTGGGGCCGCTTCATCAACCGTTTTGCCTTCAGCAACCAGTCGCTGCAGGGCCTGTGGGCCGGCCCGCCGATGCGAGATGTGCTGCTGGGCATCAGCCAGCACCGCTACGACTTCCGCCAGGAGCAGTTGCCAGCGGTGATTTCGCTGATCGCGGGCAGCACGCTGTCGGCGATGTTCCTGGTGCTCGAAGGCCACCGTACCTGGCGCGAGGCCGGCTCCGACACCGCCGAACTGGTGCTGCGCGCGATGGGCATCGCCCCGGAGCAAGCGCGGCAGATCGCCACCGCCGAGCTGCCGCCGCTGCCGGAAGCACGCTGATGCGACGGCGCGAGCTGCTCACCGCCGCGCTGCTGCTCGGCGGCACCACGGCCGGCGCCGCGGGCTTGCAGGCCTGCGGCTCGTCCAGCGCCGCCGAGGTGCCGGTCCAGAACGCCGATCCTTCGCTGCCGGGCTCCGCCTATCGGCTCGCAGTTCAACTCCACCTGATCCCGGACTTTTACCGGCTCTCGCTGGCGGCGCACGGCATTGTCACCGCCGGCGGCATCCCGATTCCGCCGTGGAGCCCGCTGCTGGCCACGGCCTTCATGGACGAGTACGGCATCCAGACCCAGGTGCTGTCGATTTCCGAGCCCGGCGTGTACTACCTGCCGACCGTGGCCGAGCGCCAGGCCATGGCGGTGCAGATCAACGACTACCTGGCCGGCCTCGCCACCAGCACCGACCCACTCCTGCAGAACCGCTTCGGCGGCTTCGCGGTGCTGCCGCTGGGCGATCTCAACGATGCCGCCGACATCGCCAACGCCTGCGCCGAGGCCCGCCGCGCCATCACCGAGCTCAAGCTGGACGGCATTGGCGTGTTCAGCAACTACAACGGCGTCTATGTGGGCGATCCGCGCTTCGCGCCCTTGCTGGCCACGCTCAACGAGCTGGGCGCTTTCGTATTCCTGCACCCGGTGACGCCGAGCGCGGTGCCGGCGATCCCGCTGCTGTCGAGCTTTACCTTCCTCTACGAATTTCCCTTCGACACCACCCGTGCGGCGGTCAACATGCTCTACAACGGCGTGTTCGAGCTGTACCCGAACATCCGTTGGCTGCTGGCCCACGCCGGCGGCGCGCTGCCGTTCCTCGCTAACCGGGTCAGTGTGCTCACCGTCTATCCGGTGTTGGCGCAGAACCTGGACATCCCCAGCCTGTACAACCAGAACCTGGATTTCTCCAAGCTCTACTACGACACGGCGCTGTCGCCGGCACCCTCGGCAATGCGGTCGGTGAAGGCGGTGGCGGACGTCAGCCACATCATGTTCGCCACCGACTGGCCATTCTCCAACCTGACCTTCGTCGTGCCGGGCGATCCGGCGCCGCAACTGGGTGAGTCGTTCAGCAGCGCGGAGCTGTTGCAGGTGAACCGAAACAATGCGCTGGCGCAGCTGCCAGGCATCGCCGCGCGCTTGGGGGCGGGATGAGCGCGTCACCGCAGCAAACCACGCCGCAGCCCGCGCGCCACGACGCGCCTACGGTGAAGGCGCAGGCGCTGGCCTATCTGGTGTTCGAGCGGCCGGACCTGGACCGCGCGACGCAATTCCTCGATGACTTCGGTTTGGTGGTGGAGGAGCGCGGCGCGGACGGGCTGTACCTGCGCGGCGCCGGTCCGACACCATATTGCTATCGCATCAGCCGAGGACGGAAAGCGCGCTTCCTCGGCCTCGGGCTGCTGGTCGGCTCGCGCGAGGACCTGGACAAGCTCGCCGCGCTGCCCGGGGCTGGTGCCATCGAGCGCACGGACGCGCCGGGCGGTGGCGAGCGGGTTCGGCTGCGCGATCCTTCCGGGTTTCTGGTCGAGGCTGTTGCCGGCCAGATTCCCGCGGCGCCGCTGCCACACCGCGCACCGCTGGCGCTCAACTTCGACGCCGCGCGGGCGCGCGTCAACGCCACGCAGCGACCGCCAGCGCGCCCGCCGGAGGTGCTGCGCCTCGGCCATCTCGTGCTGGAGGTCGCCGACTACCAGGCGACCTGCGCCTGGTATACGCGGCACTTCGGCTTCATCCCCAGCGACGTGCAGCTGCTGCCGGACGGCTCGCCCGCGGTGGCTTTCATGCGCCTGGACCTGGGCG
>CAYWPB010000059.1:0-14643 GCA_964458725.1 uncultured Nevskia sp.
ACGACCACCGCGTCATCGACGGCGCCTATGCGGCGCGCTTCATCGTGCTGCTGGTGAAGCTGCTGCAGGATTTGCGCCGGCTGGTGCTATAGCTCCACCCGGGCTACTCATCCGACGAACGATTGCGCTTGTCACGTTCGTCGATTTTGATATTGCGCTTGATCAGCCAATAGATAATTACCGCCGGCAGCAATATCGCCAGTAGAAGCAGCTTAAAACCGAGATACATACTGAATGCGGTTTGCTTAACTGCCCTTGATCCGACTGACCAGCGCCTTGGTGAAGGTCGCGGTGTTGGCCGTGCCGTGCAGGTCGCCGGTGCGCACCTGGTCGACGTTCAAGGTTGCGTCGATGGCCTGGCGGATGCGGTTGCCCTTGTCGCCCAGACCGACGTGGTCGAGCATCATCGCCGCGGCCAGCAGCAGCGCGATCGGATTGGCGATGCCCTTGCCGGCGATGTCCGGCGCCGAGCCGTGCACCGCCTCGAAGATCGCCGCGTCGGCGCCGATGTTGGCGCCCGGGGCCATGCCCAGGCCGCCGACCAGGCCTGCGACGAGGTCGGAGAGGATGTCGCCGAACAGGTTGGTGGTGACCAGCACGTCGAACTGCCAGGGATTGAGCACCAGCTTCATGGCGCAAGCGTCGATGATCACCGCGTCCAGCTCGAACCTGCCCTTGTACTTGCGCTCGTACAGTTCGCGCCCGGCCTCGAGGAAGATGCCGGTGAGGGCCTTCATGATGTTGGCCTTGTGCACGATGGTGACTTTCCTGCGGCCCAGCGCCACCGCTTTCTCGAAGGCGAACTCCAGGATGCGCAGGCTGCCGGCACGGGTGTTGACGCCGGTGGCGAAGGCCACCGCGTGCGGGTCGTTGTCGATCGGGATGTAGTGCTCAAAGCCGGTGTAGAGGCCTTCCAGGTTCTCGCGCACCACCACCAGGTCGATCTTGTCGAAGCGGCCGCCGGGGATGATGGTGCGCGCCGGGCGCAGGTTGGCGTAGAGCTTGAACTCCTCGCGCAGGCGCACGTTGGAGGAGCGGTAGCCGCCGCCGGACGGGGTCTCCAGCGGGCCCTTCAGCGCCAGGCGGGTGCGGCGGATGCTGTCGAGGGTGGCCTGCGGCAGCGGGTCGCCCGAAGCCTTGACCCCGCCCAGGCCGGCGATCTGGCGGTCCCATTCGAACGGCGCCTCTACCGCCTCCAGCACGGCCAGGGTGGCGTCGACGATTTCGGGGCCGATTCCGTCTCCGGGAATCAGCGTGGCGGGAATGCGGGTGGTCATGGACGGGCTCGCAGGAAGGGGGACGGGCGGAACGCCCGCGGGCGTGCTCGCATTTTAGCGTCTGCGCGATCTGCCGACACCGTCACAGCTCCTTGCCGGCCGGGTCTGGCCGCCACCGCCATTGCGGCTAGAATGGAGCACGGCCCGCCAGAAGTCCGCAAAGGAACCCTCATGGAGCTGAATGCGACGCGCAAGGACGACACCCTGGTGCTGGCGCCGCGCGGCCGCATCGACCACACCAATGCCGAGGCCTTCGGCCAGGCGCTGGCGCCGCACGTCGAGGCCTGCGCCCAGCACGGGCCGCGCCTGCTCTTCGACCTGTCGGGCCTGGAATACATCAGCAGCGCCGGCCTGCGCGTGCTGATGCTCGCCTCCAAGCGCGCCATCCCCGCCGGCGGCCGCCTCGGCGTCGCCGCCCCCACCGCCCTGGTGCGCGAAATCCTGGAGATCAGCCGCTTCGACCTGGTGTTCCCGGTGTTCGATACGGTGGAAAAAGGCCTCGCTACGTTCGCGGCTCCGGGGAACTAGAGCTTATCCATGACTAAATCGCACCTGCGTTGCCGCCCAAAATCGCGCCAGGCAAGGCGCGAGGAGCGCGGTTTAGTCCCACTAAATAAGCGACGAGCAACGCGGCCTGGCGCGATTTTGGGCGCAACCCGAAGGGACGGGGCCATTTTTGCGCATTGCTGCGCCGGCCAGGACTTGCATGGAATCACCATGCCGCGCCCTGTCCGACTTGCACTGCGCAAAAATGACCTCCGTCGCAGGTGTGATTTAGCCATGGATAAGCTCTAATGCGCGTCCGCTTCTGGGGTACCCGCGGCTCGCTGCCGGTAGCCCTCGGCGCGGCCGAAACGCGGCGCAAGGTGGCGCAGGCCCTGCTGTTGGCCGAGGGCCGCCGCTTCCGCGACTTGGCCGAAGCCGATGCTTTCGCCGCCACCCTGCCCTTCGCCACCGCCCAGACCTACGGCGGCAACAGCAGCTGCGTCGAACTGGAGTTGAGCGCGCACGGGAAGGAGTCGCACGAATACATCCTCTGCGACCTCGGCTCCGGCGCGCGCGCCTTCGGCAACGCCGTGCTGGCGCGGCACGGCGCCAAGACACCGAATGTGTTCCACATCTTCATGTCGCACCTGCACTGGGACCACATCATGGGGTTCCCGTTCTTCACCCCGGCCTATATCCCCGGCAACCGCCTGCGCATCTACGGCTGCCACCCACAGCTGGAGGCTGCCTTCCGCCGCCAGCAGGACCCGCCGTCGTTCCCGGTGAACTTCGACTACCTCGGCGCGCAGATCGAGTTCGTGCAACTCGAACCCGGCCACCGCTACGACATCGCCGGCCTGCGCGTCACACCCAAGTTGCAGCTCCACGCCGGCGACTCCTACGGCTACCGCTTCGAGCGCGACGGCAAGGTGGTGGTCTATTCCACCGACTCGGAGCACAAGCTCGACAGCGCCGGCGAGACTGAATCCTTCGTGCGCTTCTTCTTCGGTGCCGACCTGGTGATCTTCGACGCGATGTACTCCCTCGCCGATGCCGTGTCGGTGAAGGAGGACTGGGGCCACTCCTCCAACATGGTCGGGGTGGAGCTGTGCCAGCTGGCCGGCGCGCGCCGCCTGGCGCTCTACCACCACGAGCCGGTGTTCGACGACCAGCGCATCGCGGCGATCGAGGCCGAGACGCGGCGGCTCGAGGCGCTGACCCGGCAGGAGGCGCCGGAGCTTGAGATCTGCGCCGCCTACGACGGCCTGGAAATCGAAATCTGAGCGCCGACCTGCCGCCAAGGACAAGGCGGCCGCGCTGGCTGCGCGTGCTGGGCATGTCGCGCAGCCGCCGCGCCGGCCTGGCGCTGCTGGTGCTGGCAGTGCTGGTTCTGAGCTCGCTCGACAGCCGGGTGCAGCGCGACCGGCGCAACGAACTGTTCGACTTCTACCAGCACCTGGTGCCGCGCCAGCGGCTCAACGACGGCGTGATCGTCGTCGCCATCGACGACGCCAGCCTGCAGGCGATGGGCCAATGGCCCTGGCCGCGCTCGAAGATGGCCGAACTGGTCGACCGCATCACCGCCGAGCATCCCGCCGCCATCGCCATCGATGCGCTATTCGCCGAACCGGACCGGCTGTCGCCGAAGCAGCAGGGCCTGCTGCTGCTCAAGGCCGGCTATAGCGGCCTCGCCGGCGCGCTCGACAGCCTGCCGGACTACGACGCCCAGTTCGCCGCGGCGCTGCGGCGTGCGCCGGTAGTGCTGGGCGTCGGTGCCCTGGCCGAGGACGCAGGTCTGCACGCCGGCACACCTTACCGCGCGGCGCTGCTGCAGACCGGCGCCGATCCCGGGCCGTTCGCTCCGGCCTACCCCGCAAGCCTGCGCAGCATCGAGGTCATCGATGCCGCCGCGGCCGGCCACGGCGTGTTGCCGATGGCCAGCGAGGACGGCGTGGTGCGGCGCATCGCCACCCTGGCGCGCGTCGGTGCCGACCTGCTGCCCTCGCTACCGGTGGAAACCCTGCGCCTGGCCGCGCATGAGCCGGCACTGCGCATCGACACCGGTCCCGCCGGCATCCGTGCCGTGCGTCTTGCCGGCCGCAGCATCGCCACCGAACCCGATGGCGAGTGGTGGCTGCACTTCTCCGATCCGAAGGAGCGCCCGCACCTGGCGGTGGCGGACCTGCTGCAGGGCAAGGCGCCGCCGGGGGTGCTGTCCGGGCGCATCGCATTGATCGGCTACACCGCCCTGGGCTGGCAGGACGTGGTCGTCACGCCGCGCGGCCCGATGGCCGGCGTCGACGCCATCGCCGAAGCCATGGACAACGTCATCGACGGCCGCCTGCTGAGCCGGCCGCGCTGGAGCCGCGGCGCCGAGGTAGCGATCCTGCTGGCGTTGTCGCTGCTGATGCTGCTGCTGGTGCCCTGGCTGCGGCCGCTGCACGCCACCGGCATCTTCCTGCTGTCGCTGGCGGCGCTGTTCGCGCTCGGCCTGCTGCTGTTCCGCTGGCAGGGCTGGCTGGTCGACGTCGCCAACCCGGCCATCGGCGCTACCTTCGTCTTCGCCGCAATGCTGGCACTGAGCCTCAACGAGACCCGCGCTCAGCGCGGCCGCCTGCGCCAGGCGCTGCAGCAGAGCCATGTCGCCACCGCGCGCCTGGAGGGCGAACTGGATGCGGCGCGGCGCATCCAGATGGGCATGCTGCCCGAGCCGCGCCAGGTGCTGCGCCAGGAGACGCGGGTGGAAGTCGCCGCGCGCATGCTGCCGGCGCGCAGCGTCGGCGGCGACCTCTACGACTTCTTCCTGCTCGACGAGTCGCGCCTGTTCATCGTCGTCGGCGACGTGTCGGGAAAAGGCTTGCCGGCGAGCCTGTTCATGGCCCTGTCCAAGGCCCTGACCAAGGGCGCCGCCCTGCGCAGCGGCGCCGATCCGGGCCGCACCCTGCGCGAAGCCGGCGCCGCCATCGCCGAGGAGAACCCGGAGCTGCTGTTCGTCACGGTGCTGGCCGCGGTGCTGGATCTGGACAGCGGCCGTTGCGACTGGTGCAGCGCCGGCCACGAGCCGCCCTGGCTGCTGCCGGGCTCGGGCGAGGCGTCGCGGCGCCTGCCCGCAGTCGGCGGGCCGCCGCTGTGCGTGATCGACGGCTTCGACTACCGCAGCCAGACCCTGCAGCTCCAGCCGGGCGACGCGCTGTGCCTGCTCACCGATGGCCTCGGCGACGCGCAAAACAAGTCCGGCGAGTTCTACGGCCAGGCACGTATCGGCGCCTGCATCGGCCGCTTCCGTAACGGTGAGTCGGCACCCTACATCGTGGAAAGCCTGCTGGCGGATTCGCTCGCCTTCTCCGAAGGCGC
Source organism: uncultured Nevskia sp. (assembly GCA_964458725.1). Lineage (GTDB taxonomy): Bacteria > Pseudomonadota > Gammaproteobacteria > Nevskiales > Nevskiaceae > Nevskia. Next base: position 5,118 of record CAYWPB010000059.1, read on the forward strand.
CGAGCAGGCCGACGACATCACCATCCTGGCCCTGCGCTGGCACGGCGCGGCGAAGGAAGCACCGCAGAGCATCGAGGCGAAGACGGCGCGGATGTAGCGAAGCAGTGTCAGTTCCTAGTTGTCAGTTCTTGGTAGAAGCGCAACTGACACTAAGAACTGACAACTGACAACTGACAACTGACAACTGACAACCGCTTTACCGCACCAGGAGCTCCGCCCGCCGGTTACGCGCCGCTGCGACGTTGTCGGCGGTCGGCACCAGCAGCTCGCGTTTGCCGCGCCCTTCCACCGAGATGCGCGCCGCGTCGAAGCCGAGCGCGACCAGCTGCTGCTTCACTGCGCGGGCCCGCTCCAGCGACAGCTTGTCGTTGTACTCGTCCGAGCCCTGGGTGTCGGTGTGGCCGATCACCACCACCTCGGCGGCCGGGCGCCGCGAAATTTCCGCCAGGATGGTCGGCGCCAGGGCGCGCGACTGCGGCGTGAGGTCGTCGGAATCGCTGTCGAAGTACAGCAGGTAGGACACCGGCGCCTGCGGCAGCGCATCCAGCACCGCGCCGAACTCCCGCTTCACCTTCTCCGCGCTGGTGCTGCCGCGCTCGGGCTTGCTCTTGCCGCTGGCTTCGGCGGTGGCATAGGCGGAGTCGAGCAGGGTCTCGCCGCCTTCGTTGCCGACGTTGAGCTTGCCGACCCTGCCCTGGTCGTCGGGCAGCAGCACGATGTGGTCGGGCGTGGCGCAGGACGCCAGCAGCAGCAGTGCGGCAGCGGACGATAAGGCGCCGAAAGCTTTCATGACTTCACTTCGACCAGGAACTTGGTGCCGCGCACGCCGAGTATGGTGCTGGGCGTCTTCACCTTCATCGCGTCGAGCTGGTGATGCGCGATCTTGCCCGAGACCACCGCCAGCTTGCCGCTGCTGAGGGTGGTCTCGAAAGCACCGTCGTGAGTGGTCGAATTGAAGGCAAAGCGGTCGACGGCAAGCCGGCTGGAGGGTCCCAGAGACAGCAGGGCGTTGTCCTCGAAGGTGATGCCGGCGCTGCCATCGGCGCCGGTCACGATCTGATCGGACTGGTAGACCGCCATGCCGACCGCCGCCGGCAGGCTGGCGCCCTGACGCTCCACCGCGACGCTGCCGCGGACCACCTTGAACACCCCCGCGGCCGGGTCGGCGCGGACCGCCGCGCAAAGTCCCAGCAGCACCACCCCCAAGATTCCTGCCCGCATGGCTTCCCCTCCGCTGGCCCGCTTTGCGCCTTTCACTATAATCAATCAGTCCGCGGTGTTCGCAATACCCATTCAGGGGGGCGCCGCGGCAGGGGATTACAGGGGCTTATGACGGAAACCGCATCCATCCAGAGCTTTGCCGCCAGCAGCACCAGCCTGCCGGCGCTGATGGATTTCATCGCCCTGCGCTCCAGCGACCTCGGCGTGCCCCGCGGCACCAGCCTGCGCCTGCAACTGGTGGCCGAGGAGCTGTTCACCAACACCTTCCGCCACGGCATCAGCCGGATCGAGGAAGAGGAGTTGCCGCCCTCCGTCACCGTGCGTATCGAGCTGGCCGGCGAGGACATCGAGCTGACCTACGAGGACGCCGAGCTGGCCTGGAACCCGCTGGACCGCCGCAACCCGGCTCACCTGCAGCTGCCGCTGGCGCAACGCCCGGTCGGCGGCCTCGGCGTGGTTCTGGTGGACTCGTTCGCCGAGCGCATCCAGTACGAGCGGGTGGCCGAGCGCAACCGCGTGCGCGTCTGGATGCGCTGCGATCCGCGCGAACGGCCGTAACGTCCGCCAGCGTCCGTAGGTGGGCCTTCAGACCAATCACCCAGTCGCACCTTGATCAAGTCCGGGGCCAGCCCTGAAGGGAGACTTACAACGCCTATTTCATCGACTAAGGAACTCCGATGAAAGTGCTTCCCACAGTCTTGTTGTCCATTGCTGCTTTCACTCTGGCTCTGCCTGGTTCAACCGATGGCCAAAAGACCACTACAAACAAGGCAGTGGCGCTCAAGTCAATGCGAGTTGGGAGTGAATTTTCGGATTGCTCAGATTGCCCGGCGATGGTGGTGGTGCCTCGGGGTCGATTTCGAATGGGATCACCTGATTCGAAACGAGCGGTCTACAACCATGAAGGCCCCAATCATGCAATTTCCATTGCTTATCCATTGGCTATTGCCAAGTTTCCCATTACGAGAAATCAATGGGTGGCATTCGTCAGCGCCACTGGGCATGATCCCGCTCGATGTCTAGGTTGGGACGCAAAACAGCAGAAACCACTCATTACTCAGTTTGACTGGCAGTCCCCAGACGCTCCCAAGTTTGGCGACTATCCCATGGTTTGCATCGACTGGCGCGCTGCAAGCGCATATGCCGATTGGTTGAGTCGGAATACGGGAAGAAAATACAGGCTGCTGTCAGAGTCAGAATACGAATACGCCAACCGAGCTGGCGGCACTACGCTGTATCCTTGGGGAGATTCCGAAAGCGAGGCTTGCACACACGCGAATGTCCTGGATTTGGATTCTGATGCTGCAAAGGTATCTTCTGGCACGATGGTATTCCAATGTCACGACGGTTTTTCCGGGATATCACCAGTAGGCAAATTTCCTCCAAATGCATTTGGCTTGTATGACATGGTTGGAAATGTTTCCGAGTGGACAGCAGATTGCTGGAACGACACCTACGACGGCGCCCCCAAGGACGGATCTGCGTGGATCTCGGGTGATTGCTCGAAGAGAGTTACACGTGGAGGTTCATCAACGCTTACCCCAGCCGAAGAGCGTTCTGCTTCTCGCTTCGGCATGTCGGCCGAAGGTCCTGGACTATCAGATTGGGGATTTCGCGTGGCGGCAAGCGAATAATTGTTGCCAACCTGCGCAATCGGACGCGCAGCACCGCCTCCTTCATGAGGCGATTGCACTATCCAAATTCGCGAGCTAAACCACTCTCCCGTTTCCGGGAGAGGGCCACTACTTCATCGACTTGCGCGCAAAGTACGTGGTCAGCGACTGGTAGCCGCTGGGGAACAACCGCACCATCCAGTCGATGACGTAGGCATCCGGCCCGACCAGCACGCGGCGCTTGTTGCAGCGCACCGCCTTGAGGATGGTCTTCGCCGCGCTGTCGGCGGTGGTGATGAACATCTTCTCGAACTTCTCGCTGCCGCGCTGGTCGTCGAGGCCGATCTCGCGGATCGACTTGTTCATCCGCGCCGCGCGCGCGATGTTGGTCTTGATGCCACCCGGGTGCACGCTGGTGGCGCTGACGCCGCAGCGGGCCAGCTCCAGCTCCTGGCGCAGCGACTCGGTGAAGCCGCGCACCGCGAACTTGGTGGCGTTGTAGGCGCTCTGGCTGGGGATGCCGACCAGCCCGAACACGCTGGAGGTGTTGATGATGTGGCCATCGCCGCTGGCCTTCAGATGCGGCAGGAAGGCCTTGGTGCCGTAGACCACACCCCAGAAGTTGATGTCGGTGATCCACTCCAGCTCTTCGTAGCTGGCGCCGTCCACGGTCGCGCCCAGAGCCACGCCGGCGTTGTTGAAGACCAGGTTGACCTTGCCGTGGTCACGCATCACGTCCTCGGCCCAGGCGTAGACCTCCTCGCGCTTGGCGACGTTGACCTTCTTGCTGGTCACCTTGACGCCGGACTGCGAAGCCAGCTGCACGGTCTCTGCGAGCCCGGCCTCGTTGACGTCGCTCAGCGCCAGGTGGCAGTTCTGCTGCGCCAGGCGGATCGCCAGGGTTCGGCCCATGCCGGAGCCGGCGCCGGTGACCGCGGCGACCTTGTTCTCGAATGACTTCAAAGTGAATCTCCCCAAATTGCTGTTCTATGAATCCCTCGCCTCCCGTTCGCCCGAGTGCCCGCGCAGCGGGCGTATCGAGGGGTCAGCACACCCCCTCGATACGATCCTGCGGATCGACTCGGGGCGAACGGATGGCGTAGTTTGCCTCAAGCGGTTTCGGCCGCCAGTTCCGGCTTGGCCGCACGCGCCGGCTTGCCCTTGGTCGCAGCGGCTTCCGCGACGTAGGCGGCGAGGTCGAAGCGGCGCAACTTGCGGCGGAACACGAAGGTGAAGCCCGGCCACAGGCTGGTGTTCTTGCCGCTCGGATGCAGGTACCAGCTCTTGCAGCCACCGGCGCTCCACACCGCGTGGCTGAGCTGGCCCTGGATACGCTGATTGAACGCGGCCTGCACGTCCGGCTTGACGTCGACGCTGCGCAGGCCGCCCTTGTCCATCTGGCGCAGCGCATCCATCACGTAGTTCACCTGCGATTCGATCATGTAGACCATCGAGTTGTGGCCCAGGCCGGTGTTGGGCCCGACGATCAGGAACAGGTTGGGGAAGCCGGCGACAGTGGTGCCCTTGTAGGCCTCCGGGCCGTCCTTCCAGACGTCGACAATGTCCTGGCCGCCGCGGCCGAACAGCACGCCCTTGGGCATCGGATCGGTGGCCTGGAAGCCGGTGCCGAAGATGATCGCGTCGACCTTGCGCTCGACGCCGTCCGCTCCGACCACGCTGTTGGCCTTCACTTCGCGGATGCCGCTGGTGATGACGTCAACGTTGGGCTGCGCCAGCGCCGGGTAGTAGTCGTTGGAGATCAGCACGCGCTTGCAGCCGACCATGTAGTCCGGCGTGACCTTGGCGCGCAGCTCCGGATCCTTGATGCGGTGATGGATATGGCGGATCGCCATGCGCTTCACCAGGTTCATGATCTTCGGGTTGACGGTGAAGCCCAGCACGCGAGTTTCCATCATGGCGTAGATCGCGCCGCGGAACAGCTTCTGCGTCACCGGCAGCGCACGGAACAGCTTGTGCTCGAACTCGGAGACATCGCGGTCCGGCTTGGGCAGGATCCAGGGCGGCGTGCGCTGGTACAGATCGAGGCGTTCCACCTGCTTCTGGATCTGCGGCACGAACTGGATGGCCGAGGCGCCGGTGCCGATCACCGCGACCTTCTTGCCGTTGAGGTCGTAGGCGTGGTCCCAGTCCTGCGAGTGGAAGGTCTTGCCCTTGAACTTCTCCAGGCCCTTCACGCCCACCGGGTAGGCCGGGCGGCTCAGACCGCCCATGCCGGAGATCAGCACCTTGGCGTTGACGGCTTCACCGTTGCCCAGCGACACCTGCCACTGCCCCGCCTTCTCGTCCCAATGCGCGGCGGTGACTTCCGAGTTGAAGCGGATATGCGAGCGCAGGCCGTAATCGTCGGCGATCTTGCGCAGGTAGCTCCAGATCTCCGGCTGCGGCGAGAACATGCGCGACCACTCCGGGTTCGGCGCGAAGGAGAAGGAGTACAGATGCGACTGCACGTCGCAGGCGCAGCCCGGGTAGTGGTTGTCGCGCCAGGTGCCGCCGACCTCGTCCGCCTTTTCCAGGATGACGAAGTCCTCGACGCCGGCCTGCTTCAGGCGGACCGCCATGCCGAGGCCGGCAAAGCCGGTGCCGACGATGGCGATGCGCACGGCCTGCTGCGGCGCCTTGCGCGTCGTGGTGGCGGTGCCAGTGGAATTCTGGAGCTTGAGCATCGGAACGACTCTCCTCACGGGTTTGTATACAACTGTCTACTTAATGTAGACAGGTGTATACTCCCTGTCAAGCCCGCCGGGAACATTGGCCGGAACGCCACCATGAGCCGCAGCAAAGCCACTGAGGATTTCACAGGAGAGGGAGCCGCCCCCGCCGTCGGCGGCCGCCAACGCCTGATCCAGGCCGCCCTGCGCATCGGCGCCAGCCGCCGCAGCCTGCAGTCCCTGGGCCTGCGCGAGCTGGCGCGCGAGGCTGGCCTCAATCCCAATACCTTCTACCGCCACTTCGGCAGCCTGGAAGAGCTGAGCCAGGCCATCATCGACGAGCTGGGCCGCGACCTGCGCACCAACCTGCGCGGCATCCGCCGCACCGTGCGCAGCCCCGTGGCCGAGGCCACGCCGCGCACGGTCGAATACGTGTTCGACTTCGCCGCCCGCAACCCGGACGCCTTCATCGTCGCGGTGCGCGAGCTGCACGGCGCCATGCCCGGCGTGCGCGAAGCGCTACAAAGAATGATCGCCGACGTGGCGCAGGAAATGGTCGAGGACGTGCAGTTCCTCAACATCGGCCCTGCCCTTGCAGAAGCCACCCTGCGCGACATCTCGCACACCGTGGTGACCCATGTCTTCCACCAGACGCTGGACTACATCGAGTTCCCCGGCCGCCGCAGCCAGATCCTGCGCCAGACGGTGCGCTTCATCGACATGCTGTTCGTCGGCGCGGCGCTGATGCAGACCTTGAAGGCCGACACCATGGCCCAGGTGCTGGAGCGCGCCGCGGCGCTGATGCCGCAGTAGGGCGGGCGTGCCCGCCGGCGGCCACGGGCCGCCCTACGCCGCCGAGCCGCCTAGACAGCTTCCAGCGAATCCGCCAGCGCCCGCAACAGCGCGGCGCCGTCGCCGCGCCAGGCACTGCCGTGCATGCAGGCCAGGGTCTGCGGCCCGGCGGCGGCCAGGCGCTCGAGCAGAACGCGGGTATCGGGACAGTGCGCGTAGTAGTCCATCGCCACGCGGAACGCCTCGCTCGGGCCGAGGATGTCGGATTCGACCAGCGGCGCCTGGCCGGGGCCGGGCTGGGTGAACAGGTCGCCGCACAGCAGGGTGCGGCTGCGGCGTTCGAACAGGAAGCCGCACTCCCAGCCGTGCGGCAGGTGCGGCGTGTCGAACCACTGCACTTCATGCCTTCCCAGGCTCAGTGCCTGCCCGTCGGCGAGCACACGCGGCGCGCGGTCGGCCAGGTCGCCGATCGAGACCATCGCCGCCACCCGGCCGCACAGCGGCGCCGACTGCGGCGCCGCGGCCAGCCACTGGTTCAGCGAGCCGCATTCGTCGGCCTCGACGTGGGAGAAAGCAATATGCCGCAGCCGCTCCGGCGGCAGCACCTTGGCCACCGCCTCGCGCACCAGCTCGAACATGCGGCGCGGCCCGGTGTGGAACAGCAGCGGCTCGTCATCCACCACCAGGTACTGGTTGAAGGAGAAGGCGCCCGGCCCGCCTTCAATCTGCACCGGCGTGTTGATGCGGTAGATGCCATCGGCCACTTCGTGGACGTTGGTGCCAGACTGCGGATTGGTGATCATGCCCTCACCCTCCCCTGCGCCGCTCCCGCCCTTATAGCACCGCGTGCTGGTGCTCCACCATCAGGCAGCGGTCCTGCACCACCTGGATCCCGGCCCGCGCCAGCCTCTCCGCCACCGCGTCGTGGCGGATGCCGAGCTGGAACCACACCGCCTTCGGCTGCTTCGCCAGGATGTCGTCGAGATGCGCCGGGATGTCCTGCGGACGGCGGAATACGTCGACCAGGTCGATCTCGCCGGGAATGTCCACCAGCCGGCGGAACACCGGCCGGCCAAGGATCTGCGTGGCCTCCGGGTAGTACACCGGCACCGGAATCACCTCGAGGCCCACGCCGGCGAGGTAGCGCGGCACGTAGTAGGCCGGCTGCCCGGCCTTCGCCTCGGTTTTGATGCCGAGCACGGCAATGCGGCGCGTCCGCGCCAGCAACTCGCGGATGCCGGCGGCATCCTCGATAAAGTTGTCACGCCAGTTCGCCGTCACCGCTGATTCCGTCACCTTGGCCTCTGCCGGCAATGCCGATCCGTCCAGTCCATCATCGGCCACCTCAATTTTATGATCAAAAGCAGGTTATTAAACTATCAATTGAATCAAAAGCAGCGTGTTTTAGAGGCTCTGGTGCTACAAGTGTTCCGCGAAACTGAGGTAGAGATTAGCGTCCCAAGGCGGCCTTCCCGCCTCTGACCGAACTCTTCATGAAAACGCCGAATGTTACGTTAGGAAATTGCCTGTTGGCCGTATTCGGTATCGGGCCTCTTATATCTGCCCTCATCGTGGCACTTTTAACCGGCCTAGCGGCCGCTCCTTTGGTCGCTCTTTTCTCCATCTTCATAAGTTATGGAATCGCATTTACGCTTTGGCCTCAGATGCTATTCGTATGCATGGCGATCTTCGGTGTTACGCGAATCATGGCGCGCTATGACCGCTTTGCGGGAAATCGAGAGCTTTGGATTGGTTCTGTATCGATTGTCACCGGCACATTGAGTGCAGCAACCTGGTGGGTGATGGCCAAGTACTACTGGAGTACGAGGATGGGCGCCACGAGCTTGCCTGGTACGCCTGATGTCGCATGGGAAATCGTCTTGCCTGCTGGTTTATGGGCAGGAATGTGGCTTGGCTCAAGGTCTTGCAGAGATAAAGTGGCATCTGAATCAGATCAGGCTGCCACTCCGCTTTCGTAGCCGCGGTTTAGACGATCAGCTCGAAGAACGTGCATCAGCGTGCGTCCCTAGCGCACGTAACGCCCCTGGATCGTCGCCGGCATGAAATCGCCCTCTTTCATCGGCACGTCGTACTGCACTGGCGTGTCCTCGCCGTAGAGCCGGTTGATGAAATAGCGGCCTTCCTTGAGGTCATAGGTCACCACCGGCGCGCAGTTCGCGGTCTGGGCGTCGTAGGACGGCAGCAGGTGACCTTCCTGAAAGCGCCAGGGCTTGCCGTCGTGGTCGTAGTTGTCGACCAGCACCACGTTCCAGCTGTCCTCGTCGACGTAGAAGGTGCGCTTGCCGAAGCGGTGGTTGTTGCCGGGGCGCAGGGTCGCCTCCACCACCCAGACGCGATGCAGCTCGTAGCGGCTGTGCGACTGGTCGATGTGGCCCGGCTTGAGCAGCTGGGCGTACTTGATGCTCCCGTCATTCAGACGGTAGGCGTTGTACGGGATATAGATTTCGCGCTTGCCGACCAGCTTCCAGACGTAGCGGTCGAACAGGCCGTTGTACATGTCGACCATGTCGATGAAATACACGCCGCCAGAGCCGGGGAACGGCTGGTCATAGCCCACCGGCGGGATGCGGAACATCTTCGGCACGCCCTGCGGCACCACCCAGATGGCGCGCGCGTCCTTGAGCTGGTTGGCGGTCTCGTGCACCAGAGCGAGGAAATCGAAGCCACCCTTGTCGCGGCCGAACCAGGTCAGGTAGTAGAGCAGGATGTTGTGACTGGCGATGTCGACCGGATCCTTGACGTTGCCGTAGCGGTAGTAGACCCGCTCGCTCTGCTTGAGGTACTGCGTCGAGCCGCTGGCCTCCACCACCGCCTGGGTCGACTGCGACTGCACCGTGTCGCCGCGATAGCGCAGGCGGTGGTTCCACAGTACTTCCACACCGGTCTGCGGATGCGGGAACGGGAAGCCCAGACGGGCGCCGGCGATGGAGTCGGCGGCGATGGTCTTTGACTTGCCGTCGTTGGCCTTGGTCGCGTCGTAGATCGCCTGCGGGTAGCGCACGCTGCGGCGGGTCTGGTACACCGGCATGGTGTAGTCGGGATACTTCGCGAACAACGCCTTGTAGCCGTCGACCAGCTTGTCGCCGTATTTCTGCAGGTTGGCCGCGGTGATGGTGTACTGCGGCTTGTCGTCGGGGAATGGATCGGCCAGGCGCTGGCCCGGCTTGAACCCGGCCGGCCACTGGCTCTGCGGCAGGCCGCCGGTCCAGG
>CAYWPB010000060.1:0-14578 GCA_964458725.1 uncultured Nevskia sp.
CTTCCAATCTACCCGCGCGGAAGGGGCCGCGCGTCGTGGCGCTCCCCGCCGAACCCCGAGTCGTGCAGGGTTGGCCCGTCGACGCTGCGCCAGGTGCCGTCGCTGGCAATGACCATGCGGCGCCCGTCGGCGAACTGCACTTCGAGTTGCGCCAGCAGCGCCGGCTGCGCGTGCCAGGGCGCCATGTGCCAGTACCACTCGCTCGGCTCGGTCAGCCCGTACCAGCCGCGGCCCAGCTCGACGCCGAGCACGTTGCCGCCGGCCGCAAGCAGGGAGGTCACGTCGAAGCTGCGGTAGAGCACGCGCTTGCCGTAATCGGTATAGCCGTCCTGGATCGCCTCGCCCACCGCATGGCCGTTGAGGCTGACGCGGGGCATGCCGCCCGCGGCCAGGTACAGCCGCGCGGAAACCGGCGCCGCCGGCAGCTCGAAGGCCTTGCGCAGCAGCGGCGCGGGCGCGCCGATCGGCAGCACCAGGTCCTTGTCCGGCACGCCGGCGGCGACGAGCAGGCCGCCCTGATCCAGGCTGCCGCCGGTGAAGGGATTGGCGCCGTCGGAAAAATCGGTGCGGAAGCCGGCCGCGTCCGCACCGGCGTCGACGGTCACGGCATGGATCACCGCGGCCTCGGCGCCTGCCGCGGTGAAGCCGACCGTGCCGGAGGAGGAGGAGGCGTTATCGAGCGTGTCGACCACCGCGCCATCCATGCTCGTGATGACGGTGCCGCCGCGTGCGTCGATCGACAGGTTGTGCCGCTGGCCCTTCCAGGCCGCAACATCGGTAGCCAGCACGATGGTATGCAGGGTCTGCACGCTGACGCGCGAACTGCTGCCGCCCGGGTAGCGCCGCTGCTGCTCCACCAGGCGCACACGGCCACCGTCGGTGGCGAGCTTCCACAGCAAGGCTTCGCCGTAGGTCTTGCCGAGCGGGCGGGCCCGGAACAGGAAACCAAGACTGTCGCCCTTGAGCGTGAAATCGAAGCTGATGCGGGCGTCGCGCCAGTCATGGTCCGGCCGCAGGCGACCCGAAATCCACTGCGCCGACCAGTCGCCGCGCAGCAGCAGCCCGTTCTCCCACCAGGCCGGCGCGCTCCACTCCGAGGGTTGGTCGTGCCCGTCCCAGATGCGCACCTGCCACCAGGCGCGTTGCCGCGAAGCCAGCGGCGCGCCGCCGTAGGCGACCTGCGACTGCGCGGCGGAAGCGAGCTTGCCGCTGTCCCACAACGGTGCGGTCACAAGCGCCTCGGGCGAGCTGGCGACGCGGATCTGGTATGCCGATTGCAGGCCGTCGCCGGCGACCGCGGGCAGGCGCCAGGACAGGCGTGGCCGCACCGCCTCGATGCCGAGCGGTTCGCGCGCGTACTCGGTGCGCAGCTCATAGGGTGCAACAGGCGCCGGGCTGGCCGGGGTTTCCATCACCGCGATGCCCTCTGCCATCGCCGCAGCGCCCGGCGCCGCTTGCGGGGTGGCGCAGGCTGCCACGGCCAGGCACAGCGACGTGGACAGCAGAGTCCGCAGACAGGGCGTCAGTTTCAAGATCGCTTCTCCTCCAAACCATCGCGCATCGACGGTCGCCCAGTCTACTTTTTGGCGGCCGGCGACGGCTGCCGCGCCAGCCAGGCCGCGAACTCGTCGATCCAATGGTCGCTGTCGGTATCCTGCTGCTTCATGCCGAAGCCATGGCCGCCCTTCTCGTAGAGGTGCGACTCCACCGGGCGCCCCGCTTGCTGCCAGGCCGCGCCGAGAGGCTCGGCGCCGGCCGCCGTCAGCGGATCGTCCTTGGCGGCCGCGATGAACAGCGGCGGCGCGTTCTTCGGCACCGTGCCAATGTCCCAGGGACCCGGATAAATGGCGCCGACGAAGTCGGCGCGGGTCTGGCCCTCGCCCTGCAGCGCAACCCCGGTGGCCACCACGCCGCCGGCGGAAAAGCCAAGGAAGCCGATGCGGTCGGGGCGCAGCTTCAACTGCTTCGCCTGGCCGCGCAGCACGCGCACCGCCTGCAGGCCGTCGGCGATGGCGGGCGGGCCGTAGCGATTCATCTCGTCGCCGATGGCGCCGTTGAACAGCGGCGCCATCAACTCGCCGAGCTTGCCCATGAAGTCCTCGTCCACTGCCGGCGTGGTCATGACGCGGTAGCGCAACACATAGGCGTTGACGCCGTGGGCGCTGAGCCAGCGCGCCACCGCCACACCCTCGCTGTCGATGCTGAGGAAGCGGAAGCCGCCGCCGGGAGCGACAATGACAGCAGCGCCGTTGGTGGTGCCCGGCGCGGCCGGATAAGCCTCCAGCGTCGGGCGCGCCACGTTGCGCACTACCCGTTCGTTCCACGGCATGACCGTCGACTGCTCGACCAGCGAGGCGTCTCCGCCGGGGGGCTGCCCCGGCCACACCGCTATGCGCGATGCCTCGTCGGCCACTGCGCTGCGGCAGGCCAGCAAGCTCAGTGCCGCGACGACCAGGGCGCGCCGTGCTTGCTGGCGCGGTTCAGAAATGGCCATCGATGGAGATTCCGAAGAACGGGAACGATTCGGTCGAGACCGCCTGGCCCACCGTGTCGATGCCGGGCGAGGACGCACCCGACAACAGGTATGGTGCATACAGGAAGGCGGGGTTGTAGGCGTTCAGGATATTGCGACCGAACAATGCGATGCTCCACTTGTCGTCCGGATCGCGCAAACCCATGCGGAAGCCGAGGACGAAGTGGTTGCCGGTGTGGTCGCGGGTATCGGTGGAGGGCTCGAAACGGATGTCGGTCTTGTAGACCATGTCGGCCGAGATGAAGCCGTTGAGCCAGGGATAAATGTCCGCGTTGTAGGCCGGTGTCAGCGTGAACTTGAACTTGGGCGCTGCGATCAGCTGCGTGCCGCCGGCGTCCTCCACCGCATTGGAGTTGTTGGGGCAGCTGGGCCCGACCTGGCTGCAGGCGACGAGGTAGCCGCGCGGATAAGTGACTCGGTCGTACATGAAGCCGCCATTGAGCGTCAGCCCGGGCCCGAGGAAACCCAGCAGGTCCAGTTCCGCGCCTTCGGTGATGACGTGCGGGATGTTGTTGGGGATGAATACCCCGTTCCGGTAGACCGAGGACTGGAAGTCCTTGATGTTGGTGTGGAACAGGTTGAAGTCCACGGCGAAAGCGCCGTGCAGCACCGTGGCCTTGACTCCTGCTTCGTAGTCCATCGGGTATTCCGGCTGGACGATGGAGATCGAGGCCGGCGTCGGCAACGTCACCGAGGGGCCGCTGAGGTTGAGGCCGGGAATCAGGCCGGGCGGGTTGAACACGATCTGCGGCCCTTTGTAGCCGCGCGACACGGTGGCGTAGGCCATCAGATGGCGGCTGAAGTCGTATTGCAAGCCGGTCCGCCAGGACAGGTTCTTGACCTGCTGCGAACCGTTGAGCGGCTGGTTCAGCGGGATCACCTGCTGGGTTGCCGACTGCAGCAGCTGCGCCGCCGAGGGCGCCAGGAACTGCAGGATCGGCAGCACGTTGGTGTTGATCCCGAGGAACGAGGTCGAGGTCATGTCGACGTTGTCGCGGGTGGCGCGCAGGCCGCCGATCAACCGCCAGTTGTCGGTGACGTGCCAGGTGAGCTGGCCGAACAGCGCCGAGCCGCGCAGCCGTGCCGTGTACTCGTTCGGATTGAACAGGGCCACCGTGTCACCCAGGCACAGGCCCAGGCCGGTGCACGGGCTGACTGGCACCACCCCGACGCCAAGGGCCGCGAGTATGTCGTCGCCGATGGTCTGGCTCAGGAAGTTCGGTACGTTGGATTTGGAGTAGTAGAAGCCCGCAACGTATTCCAGCGTTTGCCCGGCGGGCGAGGCGATGCGCAGCTCCTGCGACAACACCTTGTTGTCGAAGGTGTTGCCGTTGTCGTAGTAGTTGCCGGGCAGACCGTCGACGTCGATCTGGCCGTTCTGGATATAACGGCGCCCGGCGGTGATCGAGGTGACGTTGAGCTCGCCCAGCCGCAGGTCGATCTGCTGCGACAGGCCCCAGGAACCGCTCTTGTTGTAGGTGGGATGGTTGTTGCACGAAACGCGCGAGTTGTAGGTCGCGATGGTGCCTTTGCATCCGGGGATCGGCTTGGGCGCGCCGGTGGTGGCGTCGGCGTAGCGCGAGAAGACCAGATACATCTGCTGGCTGGTGTAGGACTTCTCGAAATCACCGATGGTATTGAGCGTGAGGTAAGGCGCCGGCTCCCACTGGAAGCGGGCGCGCGCGCCGTTGACCCAGGCCGAGCTCGGGTCGCCGGTCAAGGCGTTGTGGATCAGGCCGCTCTCCCGGCTCTGGCCGGCGCTGATGCGCAGCGCAGCGTCGCTGGAAACCGGGATGTTGAGCGCGGCCTGCAGCAGGCGCCGGTCGTAGCGGAACCCCTGGTCGGCATGGACGATCGCCTCGAACTTGTCGGGGTTGGGCGCATTGGTGGTGACATTGATCACGCCGCCAGAGGCGTTCTTGCCGAACAGCGTGCCCTGCGGCCCGCGCAGCACCTCAACGCGGCTGACGTCGAACAGATTGACGGTGGGCGCCTTGCCCAGCACCACGCCGTCGGCGACGTACGACACCGCCTGCTCGGCGGTGACGCTGAAGGAATTGGTGGAGATGCCGCGGATGCTGATGCGCGTATCGGGGTTGCCGGGCTCGCCGTTGGTCTCGACCGAAGGCACCGCGCGGCTGAGGTCGCCGACCTGCGTGATATTCTGCGCCCGCATCTGGCTCTCGTTGACGACGGTCACCGCCAGTGGCACGTCCTGCAGGCGTTCCTTGCGCTTCTGTGCCGTGACCACGACGGTGTCGAGATTCTGCATCCCGGTCTGCGGCGCGGACGCTTGCGTCTCAGCGGGCGCAGGGTCCGCCGGCTGGGCGCCGGAGGGCTGCGCCGCGGCAACCTGGACCGATGCGCCGGTCTGATCGGCCTCGACCATTGACGTGGCCGCCAGCAGCATGGCCGGGACCATCCGGAACGCGGCGCGTCGGGCATGCCTGCGCGCGAAGTCGCTCACAACTTTCATGCGTCTTCTTCTCCTCCATCATGGCGCATCGTGGCGCCACCCCGGCTGGATTTTCATTAGCCGTATGTATAATGAAATTAATCATAGCGCACGGCTGACGAAAGTCAACGTGTTCGTGCGTGGATTACGCAAGGAAATTCGATGCGGTAAAACAGGCGCACGGACGCGCGCCGGCGGCGCGCGTCCGTGCGGTGCGGCGCATGCTCGAATCAGCGCCGCGATGCCGACGGAGGTTCCGTCGACATCGCGGCACTTGTCTCGCTCAGTCCGTTCTCAAGGCGCCTTGCAGACGAAGTTCTCGGCCTTGTCGCTGGAGCCCTTGCCGGTCCAGTGCGCAGTCTTCGGATATGGGCACAGCGGGCGCGTGCGCACCGGCTCGCCCGGCGGCAGGCCGAAAAACATGGCGTAGTCATCGGCATACTTGGTGGCGAGGATGTCCTGCGGCACCTTCCTGGTCTCGATCCAGCCGGTCAGCTGGCCGAGCATGTCGAACTGGTTGGGACCCGGGCCGCCCAGGCAATGCGCCAGACCCGGCACCATGTACAGACGCACCGAGTTGTCGGCAGCCGGCCCGACCCTGGCGCGGATCTGCTGGTAGAAGTCGATGCTGTTCAGCGGCGAGATCGCGGAGTCGTCCCAGCCGTGATAGATGATCAGCTTGCCGCCGCGCTTGATGTAGGGGCTCAGGTCCGGGCTGGAATCCAGCACGTCGGCGGTCTTTTCCCGGGCGGTGGCCAGATCCTTGTCGAAGTCCATCTGCTCCAGGCTCCAGTCCGGCTGGCCGAACACGATATAGCGGAAGTATTCGGTGGAGAAGAAGCGCTGCTCGGCGGTGGGGCCGGTGATCCACTGGTTCCACTGCACCGCCTCGGCGCCGGGCGGGAAGCCCGGGCCGAGCGACTTGCCGGCAGAGTCCTTCGGGCCCTGGTAGATCTTGCGCGCGGTGGCGACCTGGGCAGACGTGAGGCAGTCCTCGCCGTCGGCGCCGGCCTTGCACTGCACCGCGGCCGGATCGAACTTGCAGCGGCGTGGATCCTCGAGCAACCCGTCCTTGACGCCGTCCAGCGCATCGCACTTCTTCATCACGGCGTCCTGCAGCACCTTGAGCTTGCCGGCCGGAATCCCGGCCTCCTCGGATGCGCCGGTGGCGCGCGCGTTCCAGGCGAACTGAGCCATCAGCTTGGTCCACGGCGTCGCCGGCGCGCCAGCGATGATGCCGTCGTAGTCTTCGGGGAAGCGGGCGGCGACTGCAAGCGCCTCACGGCCGCCGTCGGAGCAGCCCTCGAATACCGAATACCGCTGGGCGCGGCCGTAGTAGGCCTGGATCAGGGCCTTGGCGGCGAGCGCGTTGACGTGGTTGGCGCGGTAGGCATAGTCCTTCAGCTTCTCCGGCTGACCCATGGCCCAGTCGGCGCCCTCCTCGCCCGCCGTCGGGTCGGCCTGGTGGCCGGTGTCGGTGCCGGCGGCGGCGTAGCCCTTGGCCACGGCGCCGCGCATGAAGACGTAGGGCGAGGTGAAAGTCCCGGCGTAGCCGCCGTTGCCGGCGCCGATGAACTTGCCGTTCCACTGCGCAACCGGCGGCAGCCACACTTCGATGCGGATCTCCGAGCTGGACGTGGGAGTGAGGGTGGCGCGCACGCGGCAGATATCGGCGCCGACCGGCACCGGCGGCACGCCCTTGATGCTGAGGTCCAGAGTGTCGGTCGCCGCCATCGGCTGCGCCGAGTCGACGTGCACCTGGTCCATCCTGAAGTCCTGCAACGCGGCGCAAGCCGGATCGGCGGCGGCCACCGGCTGTGGCGCCGGCGCGGCCGCGGCGGGTGCCGCGTCCGCCGCCGCGGTGAAGTGACTGGTGATGGCAGCCAATGCAGATGTACCGGCAGTGGCGGCGGCGGCGCCGCCATCCGCTGTGAACTCGAGCAGCTGATCGGTCGATGCCGCGTACTGCGGCCACGCGGCATGGCCGGGCGCGGCGGGCGTGCCGGTGCTGGCGAAGGCGATCCAGTAGTCGCCGATCAGCTGCGCCGTCGCGCGATCGGCGTCGGAGATTTCGTCGCCGGTGGCGGCGAGATTGCCGAACACATAGGGCACGTCGGTGGCGTGCGGCGCGCCCTTCAGCGACTTGCGCCTGGACGCCGTGACGTAGTTGAAGCGATAGAGATAGGATGGTTTGCCGGAGGCGGCCGCGGCGCCGGCCAGGAAGTGCGCCGGCTCGACGAAGGTGAAGTCGTTGGCGAAGTAACTATCGAAGTCGTCCTTGGAGGGATAGGCGGCCTTGACCCTGTCGGCGTCGCCGCCCAGGCGTGGCAGGTTTTCCTTGACGATCGGCCGCAGGAAGAAGCTGGGCAGGAAGCCGAGTTCGTTGCTGTTGGTGCCGATGACGTACGGCAGCGGCGCCTGCTTGCCGGCGGCAAAGCCGGCCGCGACTTCGCCGCTGACGATGCTGCCGTCGATCATCGGGCCGCTGTAGATAGCCTTCTCCTGGTCGAGCATATTGATGCCGCCCAGCACCTTCGAAGCCGGCAGGGCGCGCAGCGCGTCGGCGCCGCCGTCCTTGACGCCGGCCTTGGCGGCAAAGGCCTGGCCCAAGGCTTCGGCGGACGGCGGTGCCCCCTCGCCTTGGAGTCGCGGCCACTGCGCGCGGCCGCCGCCGGAGGAGACGATGGCCTTGTGGAACAGGCCGCGCGCCTGCGGCGCCAGCATCAGAATGTTGACCGACTCGCCGCCGGCGGACTCGCCATAGATGGTGACGTTGCCGGGATCGCCGCCGAAGCGGGCGATGTTGCGCTGGATCCACTGCAACGCCGCGATCTGGTCCATGAAGCCATAGTTGCCGAGCAGGCTTTCATGCGCCTCCGCGGTCAAGGCCGGATGGGCGAAAAAGCCGAACCGGCCGAGGCGGTAGTTGAAACCGACCACCACCGCGCCGCGCGCGGCCAGCTTGCCGCCATCGGTGACGCGGGCGGTGGCGGAGCCGCTGACGAACCCGCCGCCGTGGATCCATACCAGCACCGGCAGCTTCTTGCCGGCCGCCGGAGCCGGCGCCCAGACATTGAGATACAGGCAGTCCTCGCTCAGCGGCTGACTGGAGGCGGTCTTGTCCCACGACATGCGGTTCTGCATGCAGTCGTTGCCGTACTGGGTGGCATCACGCACGCCGCTCCAGGCCGCCGGCGCGGCCGGCGCCCGCCAGCGCAGCGGGCCGACCGGCGGCGCCGCATAGGGGATGTTCTTGAACGAGACGATGCCGTTGTCGCTGGCGCCATGCAGCAGGCCGGTGTCGACCTGCACTGTGTCCGGCTGCACACTGTCGTCGGCCGCGCCGCCGGGTGCGGCCAGCGCCGCCCACAGTCCCGCACCGACCACGGCCGCCTGCAGCATGGGTCCAAGCTTTGCCATCGTATCCTCCACTCCGTTCAGAGGCTGCTGGACGCAGCTCGCGCGACTTCCAGAATGTTTTTATTATACAGTTGCATAATGAGTTTATGATAATCCATCGACCGTGAATGTCAAAGAGCCGCGGCTTGAGCGGAAGTAATGCGGCCCCGACCCCGAGCGGCCGGCCGCGGCTTTGTTATACAGTTGCACAAACTGCTTTGTACTGGTCTACCGGGCATGAATACCAAAGAACCACGCGGCAAGTCGACACCGCGCCGCCGTACCGCCGCCAGGGCTGCGAAGCCAGTCAAGGAAGCTGTCGGAAGGCCGACGCAGCGAGCCTTGCAGAAGGAGGCGACGCGCGCGGCGATCCTGCAGTCGGCGCTGCAGATCTTCTCCGAGCGCGGCTTCGACGGCGCCTCCACCCGCGACATCGCCGAGCACGCCGGGGTGCATCACGCCCTGATCAAGTACTACTTCGACAACAAGGACACGCTGTGGCGCGCCGCGGTGACGTTCCTGTTCGAGCGCCAGGTTGAGGAGATGCGCTTCGACCCGCCCACCGTGAAAGCGAACACCCGGCACAACCGCCGCGAGTACGCGCGCGAGGCGCTTCGCCGTTACGTGCGCTACTGCGCGCGCCACCCCGAGCATGCGCGGTTGATGGTGCAGGAGAGCCTGCGTGACAGCGAGCGCCTGCGCTGGGCCGCCGATACTTTCATCTCCATCACCGCCAGCGCCGCCGAGCGCCTGGTGCGCGTGCTGCAGCGCGAGGGCCTGCTGCCGGAGGTATCGGTGCCGGCCCTGGTCTACATCATCGTCGGCAGCGCCCAGCTGTTCTACACCCTGGCGCCGGAAGTGCGGCGCGTCTGGGGCATCGACCCGGAGGACCCGAAGGTCACCGCGGATCACATCGAGGCGCTGCTCGCCGTGCTGCTGCGCTGAGCCCTACCCGCGCGTGAGGCGATCTCGCCGACGATGCGGGCGTGACCGGCAAGGTCCAGCGGATAGAGCCAGACCAGGCCAAATGAAACCAGGCTGCCGCACAGCGGGATCCAGAACATCAGCTGCTTGATGCCTTCCAGCGTCGCTGGCGCCTGCTCGGCGTTGGGAATGTAGCCGATACGGGACAGGGCCAGGCCGACAAAGCCGGCTCCTAGGCCGAGCGCCGCCTTCTGCCCCAGCACCGCCAGGCCGAATACCAGCGACTCGGTGCGGATGCCGCTGCGCCATTCCCCGTATTCAACCGTGTCCGGCAGCATCGCCCAATAGCAGACAATGTAGGCGCCGGTGCCGATCGCCTGCAGCGACAGCGCGCCGAACAGCAGCGGCACATTGCCGTCGCCGAGGTGCCAAAGACACAGGCCGAGCAGGCCCGGCACGCTGCCGATCAACCAGGCGTTGCGCTTGCCGATGCGGCGCGCCACCAGCGCCCAGACCGGCACGAACAGCGCCGCCAGCAGCGCGATGAAAGCCATGGCGTTGCCGCCCATTTCGGCCTTGCCGATCACGTACTTGAAGTAATAGATCAGGTTCTTGCCGAACAAGGTGCTGCAGAAGGAGCTGATCACCACCGCGCCGAGCACCACCAGCAACGCCCGGTTCGCGGCGAGCGAACGCAGGGCCGCCGCCAGCGGCACCCGCTCGTGCGGTGGCTCGACGGCGCTGTCGTAGCCGCGCGTGGCCCAGGCCACCAGCAGCAGGATCAGCACCGAGCAGGCGGCGAAACCCAGCGCCAGCAGCTCCCAGCCCAGCCGCGGCGACTGCGGCGTGGACAGCGCCTTGACCAGCGGCAGGGTCAGCGCGGCTACCGTCACCGCGCCGAGCGTGGCGAAGACCATGCGGAACGCGGTGA
Organism: uncultured Nevskia sp.; assembly: GCA_964458725.1. GTDB lineage: Bacteria > Pseudomonadota > Gammaproteobacteria > Nevskiales > Nevskiaceae > Nevskia. The sequence goes on from CAYWPB010000060.1 coordinate 10,243, forward strand.
GGTCGGTACGCACGCGGGCGTCCTGCGTCACCCGCGCGAACAACGCAGCGTAGGGGATCGAGATCAGCGCGTAGCAGGTGCGGAACGCGACGTGGGTGAGCGCGGCCCAGGCGATCGAGGCGCCGCCCGCGCCGCCGGGACCGGCGAACATGGCCAGGAACAGCAGGCCCAGCGGGATCCCGCCGAACAGCAGGTACGGCCGGTAGCGGCCGTAGCGGCTGCGGGTGCGGTCGGCGAGCAAGCCGACCACCGGGTCCAGCGCCGCGTCGACGATCAGCGCCGCCATATAGATGGTGCCGGCGACCGCCGCCGGCAGGCCCAGCACGTCGGTGTAGAAATACATCAGGTAAAGCGACGCGGTCTGCCAGTACAGGTTGAAGCCGAAGTCGCCCGCGCCCAGCGCCAGCCGCCGCGTCCACCCCATCACGGGGTTCATGCCTCGTACGTCCATGGTGTCGAATGCTCCTCCTGCCGCCGGTTCGCGATTTTATTCACCACTTGTATAATGAGTGCGAGTTTAGCCGAAAAATGGCGGATAAGAAATGTCGAAATCTTGGATTGGGATCAGGGGCAACCGTTTTGTCGACGCGGAGGGCCGGCACGTCATCCTGCGCGGCCTCAACCTTGGCGGTGACTCGAAAGTACCCTACCCCGACGGCGGCACGCACCACCCCGCCGACTTCGGCGACCACGACTCGGTGAGCTTCGTCGGCCGGCCGTTCCCGGTGCAGGAGGCTGACGAGCACCTGGGGCGCATCGCCGGCTGGGGCTTCAACGTCCTGCGCCTGCTGGTCACCTGGGAAGCGGTCGAGCACGCCGGTCCTGGACAGTACGACTCCGACTTCATCGACCACATCCGCCGCGTCTGCGAAAAGGCACGCGAGCACGGCCTGGCGGTGTTCGTCGACTTCCACCAGGACGTGTGGAGCCGCATGTCCGGCGGCAGCGGCGCGCCGGGCTGGATCTTCGCCAGGCTGGGACTGGACTTCCGCAAGTTCGGCGCAGCGGGCGCGGCGCACGTGATGCAGCAGCGCTACGACTATGCCGACCCGGCGCCGCGCCAGGTCCGCTATCCGCAGATGAGCTGGCCGCTCAACTATTTCATGCCGGTGAACGGCATCATGTGGACCGCCTTCTTCGCCGGCGCGCAGCTGACGCCGCGCTGGACCATCGACGGCCGCAACGTGCAGGACTATCTGCAGGAGCACTACCTCGGCGCGGTGCGGGCGCTGGCCGCGCGGCTCGGCGACTTGCCCAACGTGATCGGCTTCGACAGCCTCAACGAACCGGGCATGGGCTGGATCGGCAAGCCGCTGTCCAAGCCGCCGCGCGAAACCGGCCCCGACAATTCCCCGGCGCGCATGGTGCCGGGCTGGACGCCACTCGCCGGCTTGATGGCGGCCCGCGGCCTGAGCGTGGCAGTGCCGATGCCGGGGGGCGCTCCCGCGCTGCAGGTCAACACGGCGCGCGAGCCGATCTGGCTGCCCGGCGTGGCGGATCCGTTCGAGCAGGCCGGCGCCTGGAAGCTGGACGGTGGTGCCGCGACGGCGCTCGACGAGGACTTCTTCTGCCGCTCGGCGCAGGGCCCGCTGCATTTCGAGCGCGACTGCCTCGGCCCGTTCTTCGCCCGCGTCGCCCCCGCTATACGCGGAGTGCGCCCCGACTGGCTGCTGTTCGCCGAGATCAATCCACACTCGATCCTGGCCGGCAAGACTTTTCCGGAGATGCCACCGGCCACGGTGAACGCGAGCCACTGGTACGACATCGACCTGCTGTGGAGCAAGCATTTTCCGGACCGCCCCGACGCGGCGCAGACCAAGGCCATGCTGCAGCGCTATCGCTTCCAGCTCGGCTACCTGCGCAGCCTGGGCCAGCGCCTGGGCGGCGGCGCGCCGACGCTGATCGGCGAGTTCGGCGTGCCCTATGACCTCGACGGAGGCGCCTCGTTCCGCCGCTGGGCGGAGGGGGAGCACGGTGCCGATGTCTGGCACTCCCAAACGCTGGCGCTGGGCTTCACCTACGACGTGCTCGACGAATTCCTGCTCTCCTCCACCCAATGGAACTATACCGCCAGCAACCGCAACGACCTGCGCATCGGCGACGGCTGGAACCAGGAAGATCTCTCCGTGTTCTCGCGCGACCAGCAGGCCGGCGGCCACGACGGCGGCCGCGCTGTGGAAGGCTTCTGCCGCCCCTACGTGCGGCGCGCCCAAGGCACACTGCTGCAGCTGCGCTACGACGCGCAGGCGCGCACCTTGGCGATCCGGATCCAGGCTGACGCGGCCATCCCCGCCCCCACGGAGATCTACGTTCCAGAGCGGCTGGCCTCGGACCTCGAGGTGGAATGCTCGGCCCCGGCCCATTGGGAACACCAGCCCGGGAAGCAACAGCTGCTGCTCCACGCCCGCGCCGACGGTATGCTGGAGTGCCTGGTGCGCTTCGGTCGCGAACATCGAGCGACGTGATGCACCACTCGATCACTGAAGGTTCAATCCAACAGGGCTTTCGACGACCGCACCGGGCTTCGGGATGCGTCCGCTTCGGCTCCCAAAGCAGACATCAATCGCGCATTCCCGGAAGCAGACTTTCGAATCAATATCCGCTGTAGCGGCACCCATTCAATTCCACTTTCCCAGTGGCGTCCGTGAGATCCGCCACGTAAAAATAAAAGGAATTTTCAGACTCGTTTGGCGTCCAGCGCAGCTTCCGGCCGTACCCGGTTAAGATCAGGGGCATTTTCTCAACTATCGAAAGGCGTCGCCCCCGCCACGACACTGACTTGATTCCGGACCGGCGGCTTCCAGCATAGCGCGCCGCCAGGCAGGGTCCGATGCGCGAACATACCTATCAAATCAATAGATATAAACATTTCTATTCGTTGGATTTGTTATTGGGCGACGCCTAGAGTTTGGCCAGGGTTCACTGAGAACCCACCAACCACGAGGAAACACCCATGAACATCCGCACCATCAAGAGCGTCGCCCCCTTCGCCGCAATTGTGCTGGCCTGCGCGGCCTTTACCGCCCGCGCCGAGAACACCGAGTCCGGTGGCGGCCCCATCGACTTCGGCGGCCGCGCCGAGATCTTCGTCGGCCCGGCCAATGCCCCGACCGATGGCGGCAGCCTGCCGCCGCTAGCGCAGCAGAACCTCGGCGCTCCCGCGGTGGTTTCGGTCGCGGCGCCCAACCCGATTTACAACGACGGCGCCACCGGCGATATCCGCGTCGCCCACCGTGCGGCCGAAACCATGGTCGCCGGAGCCGACCGCGGTGCGACGGGAACCCGCTGAGTGCTTTCGCCACGGACATGCCGCCTGTTTCGCCGGTGTCGGCGACGGGCGGCAGCTTCATGCGAAGACAAGAATCCGGAAGCCTGACAAGCTTGTTGCGGGCCGGATCGGAGGAGTCGAGATGCAAATCGCAAAAGATACTCACCGCGTCACCTGGCTGCTCGCGGCAGCGCTGCTCGCCGCATGCGCACGGCAGGCCGTCGGCCCCGGCAATGACTCCTTCAACACAGGCGCCAATGACGCGATGGCGCGGATGAGCGCGCTCATGGCCGCCTGCGACAAAGGCGATGCGGATCGTCAGTTTGCGCAGATGATGACCGCCCATCACCAGGGCGCCATCGACATGGCGGTATTGGAACTGCGCTACGGCAAGGATGCCACGCTGCGACGCCTGGCGCAGGAGATTATCGTCGACCAGATTCAGGAGATTGATGTCATGCGCCTGGCCACCGGCCGCCCGCCGCAGCCACCGATGGCTGCGCCAACGGTGCAACCGGTCGCCGCCGACCGAGCGAGGAGCTGACATGAATCCGCTCAAATCGCTGTGCCTTGCCGCCTGCTTCGGCGTCGCGCTGCCGGCTGTGGCTGGCCAGGTCCCGGGCAAGGCCGATGCGCCGGACCTGCCGATCGGCGCCGCCGATCGGGTCTACACCGCCGAGCAGTTCTCCAACACCGTGTCCGTGATCGACCCGGCCGGCAATCGCCTGTTGGGGCAGATCCGCCTCGGCGAGCCGCAGCCGGCCAATCTCAGCCCGCTGTACAAGGGCCAGCTGCTGGTGCACGGCCTGGGCTTCTCGCCGGACGGACGCACCCTGGCGGTGGTCTCGATCGGCTCCAACTCGGTGACCCTGGTCGACACGGCGAGCAACACGGTGAAACAGACGGTCTACCTCGGCCGCTCGCCGCACGAGGCCTTCTTCACACCCGACGGCAAGGAATTATGGGTGACCGTGCGCGGCCAGGACTATGTGCAGGTGCCGGATACCGCCGACTATTCATTCAAAACCCCCGTGACGCCGCCCACAGGGCCCGGCACGCAAATCCTCC
>CAYWPB010000061.1:0-10243 GCA_964458725.1 uncultured Nevskia sp.
GCTCCGCCAGCTCAGGCGCGACCTCAGCAGGCATCAACACAATACAAGGGCGGGTTAGCCGGCGTAGGGTGCGCAACGCGCACGCGGATGTGCCGCGCGGTGCGCACCCTACGCCCGCTATTCGAGATTGTCATTGATAAATGGAAGCCAAGGCGTGCTGTCTTCATTAACGTAGGTTGGGGTGAATAGGTGTGGGGTTCGCAACGCGCACGCCGATGTGCAGGTTTCAACGCGTGACGGCGCGCGGTGCGCGCCCTACGCCCGCTGGGGTGCTTCAGTTTGAAACTTGGCTGCGTGGCTCATGAACATTGTTCGAGGAAACCAAGTGAATAAGGCCAACCGCGGCAGGTGCGAGCAATGAAGCCCCCGCCCAGGGCCAAATAAACAGCAGAACGATACCGACTGAACATGCGCCAAGAATCCCAACTGCAAGCAATGCACTTAGCACCGGGGTGGCGCGCAAGAACGGAGCAAGACCAAGACCGATACAGCCACTGATGCAAATAGCCACCGCCGCTACGGAAGCCCACGGCCAATGATCCTTTGGGAGATGCTGAAAGCCGCGGTAAGCCAATAGCGAGGTAAATGCCGTCCAGCCAGCGGCTGGAACAAAGCCGAAGATTAGGGATCCAGCCCGGAGCACCAGTTTTCTATTCATGTAACCCAACGCTGATTAAATCCCCCTACGCCCCCTGCGCCAGCGGCAACCCCACCCTGCGGCAGAACGCCACCAGCCGCGGATCGCCGCGATAAGGATCGAGCAGCGCGTCGGTGGCGAACAGCACCGACAGCCCCGGGTCGCGGTTGGAGTAGGCGCGTTCCAGCCAGGCCATCATCTGATCCGGCTGCTTGCGCAGGGCATAGAGCTGCGCGATCTGATAGGCGTCGACGCCGGACTCGCGGTCGATCAGCTTTTGCAGGGCCTGGTCGGCGGCGGCCCGGTCGGTCCCCAGCTGCGCGGCGAACGCCAGCACGATGTCCTTGAACTCTCCCGCCGGCGTGCGCTGCGCATCCTGGCTGGCCGCCTGCGCATCGCCGCGCAGGACGTCGAGCATCACCAATTGGAAAAAGCTGTTGCCGGAGCCCGGCGCCAGCTCGATCGATTTGCCGATCGCCTGCTGCGCCTCGTCGAACCGGCCCAGGGCCATGAGGCAGCGGCTGTACCACAGGTACGTCGCCGCGCCGAGCGGGTTGGCCACCAGCGACTGCTGCAACCGGGCCAGCGCCTGCTGCCGCTGGCCGAGGGCGAATTGCATCAGGCCCGCCTGGCCCAGGACATCGGCATCGTTCGGCGCCAGCTGCAGGGCGCGCTGCGCGTCCGCCTGGGACGAGGCCCAGTCGAAATCCGCGATCAGTTTCAGCCCGCTGCTCGCCACGTAGGCCGCGGCCAGGTCCGGCGCCAGCGATTGCGCCGTGGCGCAGGCGGCGCGCGCGTCGCTGTAACCCTGGCGCGCCTGCTGGTCCTGCCAGTAATTTCCCGCCAGGAAGACCAGGTTGTAGCACAGCGCCGCATAGCCCTGCGCGTAGCGCGGGTCCAGGCGCACCGCCTCCCGGAAGTAGCCGACCGCGCTTTGCGCATCGTCGGAATTGCGGCGGACTTCGTGAAACTTGCCTTGCAGGTACGCGTTGTACGCAGCCAGGTTGCCGCTGGCCGGGCGCCCGCTTTGCGTCATCATGCCCGCCTCCCCCACCAGCCGCGCCTGCAGCGCGCCGGCCACATCGGCGGTGACGTCATCCTGCAGCTTGAACAGGTCGGCGTAAGGCCGGTCGTAGTGCTGCGACCAGAGCGTGCGGTCGTCGGCCGTGTTGACCAGCTCGGCGCTGATGCGCACCGTTTCGCCCAGCCGCCGCACGCTGCCTTCCAGCAGGTGGGCCACACCCAGCCTGGCGCCGATCGCCCGGGCGTCCAGCTTGCTGTCGCGGAACTGAAAGGAGGAATTGCGGCTGATCACCTTGAGCCCGGCCACCTGCGACAGGGCGTTGATGAAATCCTCCGACAGGCCGTCGGAAAAGTACTGCTGGTCCCGGTCGCCGCTTTCGTTGAGCAGCGGCAGCACGGCGATGGACTGGTCGCTCGCCGCCACCGCCGCGCCGCGCCCGCGCAGCGCCACGCGCTCGACCACGAAGTAGCCCAGGGCCAGCACCAGCAGCGTGCCGAGCAGGTAATTCAGCTTGCGGTCCATGCCGTGCCGCAGGCTTGCCGCGGCCGCCGTCTCGCCGCCGGCAGCCGCGCCCGGCGTGCGCACGATGCCCGCGGGCGTGAGGTCGAACAGCCAGGCCAGCACCAGCGCCACCGGGAAGCCGGCGACCACGATCAGCACCAGGATGCGCTGGCCCAGCGCCGAGACGTCGAACACCGGCAGCACCTGGGTGACCACCTGCACCAGCAGCCAGCCGGCGACACCGTACATAGCGCCGACCTTGTAGACGTGGCGGCGCTGCAGCTCGGCGAAGAAGGAGGGCTTGTCGTTCATGCGGACAGCAGGCAATTCCGGATCCTGGCGGATGCCGTACTGTACCGGGCTTCCAGCCCTGCGGCACTGCCGGCTGCTACGAGGGGCGGGCTGGAGGCCACCCCCAATCTGTGACCCAGTTCGCACTCCCCCCGCCCCCACCGCCCGGCCATCCCCCCACGCGCGCCAAGGTGCGACACACTCCCACCAGCCTCAGGGAGAATCGCCAATGAAACTGTTTGGTGCCACCTGGCTGACGGGCACGGTGATCTGGTACCTGTTCTGCGAGTCGGCGGACTACGCCGCCCGCCGCGACCACGGCACCTCCGACCACGGCGTGGGCCTCATCCTCGACGGCGGCGGAGCGATGCTGTTCCTGCTGTTCGTCTTCAGCGCGCGCGAGCTGGCGCGCAATTCCCTCGGCCTGCGGCTGGTCTACGCCGCCACCGGCACTGCGCTCAGCTTCATCGCCATGGTCGCCCTGTCCCTGTTCATGCCGTTGTGGAATGCGCCGCTCATGCCCTGAGCCGCGCGGAGGAAACCATGATGGATCAGCTTTTGCGATGGACGATCTTCGCCCTCCTGTTCCTCTACGCCATCACGCCCGTCGTTTGCATCGGCTGGATCGTGGACCACGTGAGAGCAGGCGCCCGCCTCGCGCCGGGCATCGTCTGCCTGGGCGCCTGGCTGGTCAGCATCCCCCTGTTGATGACAGCCGTGGATTTCAACGAGCACCATTCCCGCGCGGAAGATGCCTGGTGGGTATTCATCATGGCCGCAAGCTTCATCGTCCTGCCGATCGCAGTGTTCGTGTATCTCTATCGCAGCTCCCGGCTGGCGAAGTGGCCGTAGGGAATGCCGCATTTCCCGGAAGGCGGGTTGCACCCGCCCTGCGCTCGCTGCTTCACCGGGACTCCCCTGGCGGGACCGGGCGCGGCACGATCACTTCGAGCAGCGCCAGCGTCGTCAGGCAGGGGCTGAGGAAGACCCAACCGACCAGCCGGTATTGCAGGGTCAGGGCGGAGCAATCCTCGAAGCAGCCGCTGAAGTTCAACACGAATACCCAGGCCAGCATCTGGGCGAAAGCCCAGGCCAGGATCAGCGCCAAGGCCATGAGCCACGGCTTCGTCACCGTGCCCCACACCCGGTGAATGCGCACGATGCCGTATACCAGCAGCCCCAGCAGGCCCAGCAACCAGCTGAGCCCCAGCAGATTCTCGTAAACGCCGCGGAAGCGGATCACGGCCGACACCGCCGCCAATACCAGCCACACCCACAGCGCCAGCAGCAAGGGCGCGCCGCGGCGGATCCGGCTCATCGTTTCGCCGCCGTCACCTCGCAGCTCCTGCCATCCTTCGACGGCGTGCCGCTCAGCTCGATCGTCTCGCCGTCCTTGCCGTCGATCGCCACATTCCCCGGCTTGTACTCGGTGAACAGCGGATCGATGAACTGGCACATCACATTCACCCGGTGCGGCCCCGGCGTGGTGCTGGCCCGGGTGCCGAGCTGGTACTTGCCCACCCACAGGATGTCGCCGTCGTCGATCATGCGGATCAGCAGCTTCGAGTTCGCCGTGTCCGCGCCGACGAGCCGCACCGTGCCGCCATCCGCCGCGCACGGCGCTCCGGCGCCCAAGCCCAGCGCCAGGATTATCCCCGTCCGCAGCCGCTTGTTCATCCCCGCCTCCTTCGGTTCGCAGTAAGCAGGACGGCTCGCTGTTACGACCGGCGCCCTCCCGCCAGCCTGAGCACCCCATGCGCGGCGAGCAGGAGCAGAAGCATCAGCCCCCAGTGCTTCATCCGCTCTTCCGGAGGCGGCTGGCTTTCACTATAGATGACCAAAACGGAGGGCAGCAGCAGAACCAGTGAACCGCACCAAGCCAGCAGCAGAGCAGCGGCCACTACCGTCCAGTCCCTGAACTTCTGGCCCGCGATCGACACGATGCAGTGCACCGGCAGCAGCGCCCACAGTGCCCAGAAAAACAGCTGCACCACCTCGACCCAGGATGACAGTGCGTACTCGTCGTTAGACATCGCTCGCGATGGTTCCAAAATACGCAGAACTCAGGGCGAAACGCGGCGCGACTTCCACCGCCGCGCCGCCGCCGCGCCGCTTCGCCCCTTAGAGCTTCGCCGTCTTCAGCTTGCCGAAGAAATCGGAAATGCTGGTGCGCACCGCGCCCTCGTTGGCCAGGCGCAGCCGCGTGACGCCGGCGAAGGCGTCGGAGACGGTGGCGGTGTACGCCGAGTTCAGGGTCTCCAGCACCACCGGGTTGCCGGCCGCGTCGTAGACCTTGTAGTTGACGTGCGCCGTCACCGTCATGTCGAAGCCCATGCTGGGCTGCGACAGGCCGAGCAGGTTGACGTCCACCGGGTACTTGCAGGAGCCGGTGGCGGCGCTGAGGCCGGCGGAGTTCATCGAGTTGGTGAGCGCGGTCTGGAAATCCTGGCTGCTCACCTTGGACAGCCACATCGGATTGGTTTCCTCGCCGCCGCTGACGTTGCGGACGCACATCGACTGGTGCAGCGCCGGCGGGAAGTTGGTATCCGGCGCCGCGTCCACGCTCATCTTCGCCGGATCGGCCGGCGTGGCGCATCCGCTCAGGCCGGCGCAGCCCAGCACGCAGGCGCCCAGGCCCAGTCTCGTCACCGCTTGCTTGAAGTTCCTCATGGTCCCGCGCGCTCCTTTTTCTTGATGAGATAGTTCAACCGTTCGTTGCGATCCAGCAGCGCCCGCGCTTTCACCTGCTCTTCGTTGGAGAAGTCCATCAGCATCGGCAGCGGCAGCACGCCGGCGACGACGTTGGTCCGCTCCACCGCCTTGTCCCGCTTCAGCAGCTGGTTGATGTCCTGGACATTGGCGGCGCACTGCTTGTTGAGCTCCGCGCAGCTCAGCTGCTCGTCGCCATCCTGCGACATCGCCACCGGCGTGACCTCGCGCGCGGCGCAAGCGGCCAGGCAGAAAGTCGCCGCCAGCGCCGGCAGCCATGCAAGCGATCCCGACCAGGCCATATTGTCCCCGCTCCCCGTGATGGGCGGCACCGATCCCCGCCGGTACGCCGCCGATTTTTCCGTCCAAGTGTATGCGCACGCACCCGCCTGCCGCCCCGCCCGACTGTGAACTGCGTCACAACAGCCGCGGGGTGCGCGGCAGGCAGGGCGGTAGCAACCCGCCTGTCGCCCTCATCCATCTGGAGCAGGGCGGTAGCGCGGCGCAACCCGCCGCCGCAGGCCGCGACTGGCGGATTACGCTTCGCCAAGCTGCCCCGCGGTCCTGCGGCCCTTCGCGGCTTCCCATCCCGCCGGGACGCGACGCCCTGGGTGGGCCACCGCACAGACCGCGCCGGCATCGGCCGCTAGAGTCCCCTCCCTTAGCGGAGGGAGATCAGGACATGATCGCGTGGAACGCCTCTAGCCGCCGCGCCTTCGCGGCCCTTCTTGGCTTCGGACATCAGTGGGCCACGGCCGGCGGGGCGCCGGTGCACTCCGCCGCCGCTGTACCCCTGCCGGGCTGCACCCCGGCCGCCGGTGCGGACCCGCAGCCTGCGAGCGGGCCGGAGCTCGGCCCCCTCCCGCTCGAATACACCCTCAAGGCGATCGAGGTCGACGACAGCGGCCAGGACGGCGGCCTGGAGGCCTTCATCCTGGAAGCGCTGGAGCAACACCCGTATCGGGCCGACCTGCGCTACAAGATGCTCGAGCTGCACCATGCCGCGCGGGATCTGCGGGCATTCAACCAGCAGGTGCGGCTCTTCATCCTGCACAACCACGGCGACCACTGCGCCGACTGGTACGAAGTGCGCCGCATGGGGCTCGACCTCGATCCGTGCTGGAGCGCGCGGCTCGTCCTGGCGGACTGACCGCGCGGGCGCGCGACGCGCCGGCGCCCCCCCGCAAAACCATCGCCCCACGCGGGCAGGATTCCTCCAGCGCCCGGCGCCGCCCGCTCCCACCGGGGCAACGCGGCATTGGGTATCCCATCGCACAGAGTGCGGCTCGCCGGCGGCGCTAGATTCATCCCGCACAGGGAGGATCAGCACATGCACGCGTCGAATGCCACAGGCCGCCGCACCCTGGCGGCCCTGCTGGGCTTTGGCCAGTGGGCCACACCCAACGGGGCGCCGTCGCAAGCCGTCGCCGCGCAGCCCCCGCCGGGCACCTGCGCCAGGCCAGCGGGCGCGGAGCCGGACGCGGGGCCCGTGCCCCTGGTCTGCACGCTCAAGGCGATCGAGGTGGACGACAGCGGCCAGAACAACGGCGTGGAGGCCTTCATCCAGGAGGCGCTCGAGCAACACCCGAATCGCACCGACCTGCGCCTGAAGATGCTGGAGCTGCATCATGCCGCGCGGGATCTGCGGGCGTTCAACAGACAGGCGCGGCTGTACATCCAGCACAACGAGGGCGAGCGCGGCCTTCGCTGGTTCGACGTCTACCGCATGGGGCTGGACCTCGATCCGCGCTGGCACCCGGAGCTGCTGCGCCTCAAGCCGGATTAGCCCGCAAGGCGGGGTTGGTCACCGGATTTCCCGACGCCCGCCGGCGCCATCCATCAAGCTGTCATCCTGAGCGCAGCGAAGGATCCGACCCCGCGCCCCTGAAGCATCGCGCCCGCCCCGCTTTCCCGGTCTGAAGCCGCGGCCCCAAAGAAAAAGGGTGCGCAGGTCGCCAGACCTGCGCACCCCTTGCTGCAAGCTACGTTACGGCGTTACTCGGAGCGGTCCGACGCAGCCGGGCCGGAAGGCCGCCGGCCGCGGCGCCGGCGCCGCGCCCAGACCACACCCACGCCACCCAGCAACATCAGCGGCGCCACCACACCACCGCTGCCGCTGCTGCCGCTCGAGGCATCCGCGCTGGCCGTGGTGTCGGCCATCGGCAGCGGCTGGCCCAGGGCGTCGAACATCGGCACCGGAGTGGTGAAGGCGGTCTTGGTGACCGTGGCGGTGTTGCTGGTCACGCCATCCAGGGTCGCCTTGACGCTCACCGTGCCGGTCTTCTTGGTGTTGCGCGAGGTGCGCAACAGGCCCTTCGTCGAGTACGCATTGCTGATGCTGACGATGTGCTTCTGCTTGGTCGCCTGCCAGAACACCTGCTTGGTGATATCCAGGCCGGTGGTGCCGTCGCTGAACGCCCCCAGCGCGGTGAATTGCTGGCGCATGTTCGAGCCCAGGCTCACGCTGGTCGGCGAGATGGTGATCGACACCAGTGTCGCCACATCCACCGTTACCAGGGTCGCCGGCGAGGTCACGCTGCCGAGGTTGGCCTTGATGTTGGCCGAGCCGGTGGCCAGGCCGGAGACCAGGCCCTGGAAGCCGGCGGCATTGCTGACGCTGGCCACCGCGGCGTTGTCCGAGACCCAGGTCGCCTGGGTGGTCACGTCGAACACACTGTTGTCGGTGAACGTGGCCTTGGCGACGAACTGCTCGTTGAAGCCGAGCGGCAAGGTCGCCGTGCCCGACGGCGTCAGCGCGATCGACACCAGGTTCGCTGCGGTGATCGTCAGCGAGGCGGACCCGCTGACATTGTTGGGCGCGGTGGCGATGACACTGGTGGTGCCGGTCTTCAGCGGCGTCACCTGGCCCTGGCTGCCCGCGGCGTTGCTGACCGAAGCGATCGGGTCCTGCACCGTCCACACCACCTGGTCCGTGATGTCCAGCGTGCTGTTGTCGTTGAACGAGCCCACCGCGGTGTACTGCGCGGTCAGGGCCAGCGGCACCGACGGCGTGGTGGTGCTTACCGCGATCGAGAGCAGCTTCACGTCGGCCACAACCACCGTGATCGAATCCGTGAACCCGCCGTAGCTGGCGTTCACCATCACGGTGCCCACACCCAGCGCCGTCACCAGGCCCGTGGTGGCGTCAACGCTGACCACGCCGGCCGGGCTGCCCGAAGCCAGGCTCCAGGTCACCGGCGCCGGAGCGATCACGCTCTGGTCGGAGTAGTCCGCCTCGGCTACCAGGGTCGTGCTGGTGTTGACGCCGGAGGTGAACAGATCCACCGGATCGGTCTCATCGATGAGGATGCCGGTCAGGGTCGCGCTCGACACCTTCAGGGTCACACCCGGCGAAACCACGCTCTGCAGGGTGAAGGTGATCGTGCTCGTGCCGTTGGCGACACCCGTCGCCACGCCGGCGTTGTCGATGGTCGCCACTGCCGTGTTGCTCGACTTCCACTGGCCGCCCGGCTGGGTGGTCACGTCATAGTGGCTGAGCACGCCGCCGCTGTCCTTGTACAGGCCGGTCGCCGCGTACTGCTGCGCCGCGCCCACCGGGACCGTCGCCAGAGGCGGCGTGACCTCAATCGACTGCAGGATGGCGGTCGTCACCGTCACCGGCGTCGAGCCGGTCACGCTGTTCAGGGTCGCGCTCACCGTGCCCGCGCCCGACACCGTGGTGGTGGTCAGAACACCGGCCGTGCTGATCGTGCCCAGGGCCGCCGGCGCCACGCTCCAGCTCACCTGCGAGCTCAGGTCCTTGGTGGTGCTGTCGGAATACAGGCCGGTGGCCGTGTAGGTCTCGCTGTACTGCAGCGGGATCGTCACGTTCGCCGGCGTCACCTGGATCGAGCTCAGCGTCACCACGCCGCCGCTGGACGAGCCGCCGGACGAGGAGCTGGTGCCGCCCGAGGAAGACGAGCTCGTGCCGCCGCTGGACGACGAGCTGGTGCCGCCCGAAGACGAGCTGGTGCCGCCGGACGAGGACGAGCTGGAGCCGCCCTTGCCGCCCGAGCTGGACGAAGAGCTGGTACCACCCGAGGAAGACGAGCCCGTGCCGCCGGACGAGGAGCTGCCGGTACCGCCCGAAGACGAGGAGCTGGTGCCACCCGATGAGGAGCTGGTACCGCCAGACGAAGAGCTCGTGCCGCCGCTGGACGAAGAGCCGGTGCCGCCGGACGAAGACGAGCTGGAGCTGCCCTTGCCGCCCGAGCTGGACGAGGAGCTGGTGCCGCCAGAAGACGAACTCGTGCCGCCAGACGAGGAGCTGCCGGTACCGCCAGAGGACGAAGAGCCGGTGCCGCCCGAAGAGGACGAGCTGCTGCCCTTACCGCCGGAGCTCGAAGAACTGGTACCACCAGACGAGGAGCTGGTGCCACCCGAAGAAGAGCTCGTGCCGCCGGACGACGAGCCGGTGCCGCCCGAAGACGACGAGCTGGAGCTGCCCTTGCCACCGGAGCTTGACGACGAACTTGTGCCGCCGGACGAGGAGCCGGTGCCACCAGACGAAGAGCTGGTGCCACCACCAGACGAAGAGCTGGTGCCGCCCGAGGAGGACGAGCTGCTGCCCTTGCCGCCGGAGCTCGAAGAGCTGGTGCCGCCGGACGAGGAGCTGGTGCCGCCGGACGAAGAACCGGTGCCGCCCGAAGACGACGAGCTGGAGCTGCCCTTGCCGCCAGAGCTCGAAGAGCTGGTGCCGCCGGACGAGGAGCTGGTGCCACCCGAAGAAGAGCTCGTGCCACCGGACGAAGAACCGGTGCCGCCCGAAGACGACGAGCTGGAGCTGCCCTTGCCACCCGAGCTCGAAGAGCTCGTGCCGCCCGAGGAGGAGCTGGTGCCGCCAGAGGAGGACGAGCTAGAGCTACCCTTGCCGCCGGAGCTAGAAGAGCTCGTGCCACCCGAAGAGGAGCTGGTACCACCCGACGACGAGCTGGTACCACCGGACGAAGACGAGCTGGAGCTGCCCTTGCCACCCGAGCTCGAAGAGCTCGTGCCGCCCGAAGAAGAGCTGGTGCCGCCAGACGAGGACGAGCTGGAGCTGCCCTTGCCACCCGAGCTCGAAGAGCTCGTGCCGCCCGAGG